>CAJQOA010000043.1 GCA_905479815.1 uncultured Psychroserpens sp. | reverse complement strand
TAAACAAATTTTTAATGATTTAAACGATGAAAAATTTTTGATTCTATCAGCCTTGATCGCTATAATTATTGGGCTACTAAACATTTTATTTCACAACATTTGGGAACCAAACTTTAAATCTATAATTACCTCAATAGGATGGTTATCATTGCTTATAGGATTATCGTTATTTATATTCCCGAAGCAAACCGTCTCTTGGTTAAAATTTATTAACGTTAAGCTGGTGCAGGTAATTTATACGCTATTGTTTCTTATCGGTATTTTTCTACTAAATGAAGTTTATAATATCATTTACATGTGATTTTATCAAAACTGATATATATCATTTTTAAATCCCATGAACTAGATTATCTTAGTACTAGAATTAAAAAACGCTCTTTGAATTACTAATAAACTTTAAAATACAGGTTAGCAAATCGTAAGACTTTGTTGACCATATATAGAGTTTGAAATTATAACTTAGTTTAATTGACTTGATGATTTTTAAAAGGAAAATCATTTTAGAGATCAAATACACTAGGTAATTAATTTAAGCTCTTTTCAGGAAACAGGAAGTTTCGGCTTCCTGTTTCTTTAAAAATAAAGCCTTAATCACCAATTGAGGTGGTTTAGGAGGTTATGAAGTTTTTAAAATGTTATTGAGCTATTGGTTTTCTATCAATTTAAACACTTCTGCAACGGGAAGTTCACGCTTCCCGTTTTTTGTTTCATAATATTTTAAAAGAGCCACTAAGACCATTTACTTTACCTAGTCATTTTCTCCAATTACTTTCAAATAAATACGATTAATAATTCTTCTCTAAAAAAAAGTAGTTCAATGATAAATATCATTTATCGTCACTATCATATTAAATACATTTGATGACATAACAAAAACAAAACCTTATGAAAACAAATATCCAATTTATACACGTAGATACAAGTCAAAGCCTAGAAACGTATACAACTGAAAAATTAAATAAACTAAACGAAAAATATGATATGCTCATTCATGCAGATGTGTTTTTCAAAAAAGAAAATGATCCAAAAGGTCATGGGAAAGTTTGTGAAATTGAACTTAGTCTAACTGGACCAAGAGTTTTTGCTTCTGCAAATGAAAAAAATTATGAAGTAGCAGTAAAACATGTTATTAGTGATTTAGACAAGCAGCTCAAAAAACGAAAAAATGTTCTAAAGCCTTATCTATAAATAGAAAGACTAAAGGATAACAAAAGTGCTTTTTCGTCAGAAAATGAGAAACGTTATAATAAGGTCTATTGATTTATAAACTGAAATCATAACGAAAGAAACATCAATCTTTTAAACATCTAACCATCTGATATATATCATAGTTTACATATGATTAACAGACTACATTTACTATTGAACACTAAATACAAACATTATGTTATCTATACTTCTACCAACCGATTTCTCTGAAAACTCAATGAATGCAATTAAGTACGCATTAGAATTTTTTAAATATCAAAAGACAACATTCTATTTCATGAATGCTTATCAAAATGAATTTTATGATCATGACGAATTGGTGTCACGTGACGTTTTTGAAGATGTTTTAAATAGTGTTAGAAATGAATCTCAAACTAGTTTAGAGAACTTACTTAAAACGGTTAAGGAGATATCTCCAAACCCTCGTTACACATATCATATTATTTCTGCCTATAACACGTTAGTTGATGAAGCAAATCTCATATCTGAAGCTAAAAACATAGACCTCATCATCATGGGAACAAAAGGCAAATCTGATGAACGTCATATTGTATTTGGAAGCCAAACATTTCAAGTATTAAAGTATGTACAATGTCCTGTATTAGCTATACCATCAAATTACACAAATACGCAGCCCAAACATATTCTATTCCCTACTAATTATCTAATGCCTTATAAACGTCGCGAACTGAAACTACTATCAAATTTGGCAAAATCCTATAGAAGTATTATTGATGTATTACACGTGTCAAAAAGCCATAAATTATCAATAAGACAAGAGGATAATCAAGCATTTATAAAAGACACATTACGAGAAAACGAAGTTAATTTTTGTCATGAAAACAACAAGAAGGTAGCTGAAACAATCAAAAAACATATCAAAGAGAAAAATATTGATATGATAACTATGGTTAACACCCAGCATTCCTTCTTAGAAGACATGTTATTTCCTTCAACAATTGATAAAGTAAGTCTAGGGTTAGAAATACCAATATTGGCAATGCAAAATACGGCGCGCTTTTAATAAAAAATAGGATTATGAAACATATACTTTTACCAACAGATTTTTCAGACAATTCTTGGAATGCTATAAAATATGCCATACAATTATTTAAAAACGACACTTGTACATTTCATTTATTTAACACCTATACACCAGTTGTTTATCATGTTGAGTATGTACTTGGATATCCTGCGCAATTTGGCTTGGGAGATGCCATTAGAACTACTTCACAAGAGAGTCTAGAAAAATTAGTAGCTAAGATTTCTAAGCAATTTGAAAACAACCCCAAACATAAATTTGTAACTCAAGCAAGATTTGATACGATTATATCTGGCGTTAAAGATTATGTCAATGACAATTCTATAGACATAATTATAATGGGAACTAAAGGCGCTACAGGGGCAAAAGAAATTTTGTTTGGCTCAAATACAGTGCACATATTTAAAGAAATAAAATGCCCAATATTGGCAATTCCATCTGGTTTTTCATACGAATCTCCAATGGAAATATTATTTCCAACAGATTTTGAAGTCGTGTACAAAAACTCAAAACTAAACATCTTAAAAGACATAGCTACATCACATCATTCTAGGATTAATGCCATGCATATCTCTATAGGTCATGAACTTACAGAAACACAAAAAGCAAACAAAGCAAACTTAGAATCGTCATTTAAAAACAACACTTTTCTATTTCACGATGTTAAAAATATGAATGTTACAGATGCTATTAGTGAGTTTCAAATTAAGTACAAAATCAATCTCTTAGCTATGATTAATAATAAGCATTCATTCTTTGAAAATTTATTCTTCAAAAACACAATTAATCAAATTGGATTTCATTTAAATATTCCCTTTTTGGTAATTCCATTAAAAGACAAGAACTGATATTTCATTTAGCACACTCTTCCTCACAATACACCTTTATAATACCATAATTACAATGTATCAATCATTAGTAAATAAATATAATATCGCTGGACCAAGATATACAAGCTACCCAACGGTTCCCTATTGGGATATTAACACCTTTTCATTACATAAATGGAAATCTTGTATAGTTAAATCCTTTACCGAAAGTAATACAACTGAAGGTATCAGCCTTTACATACATTTACCGTTTTGCGAGAGTTTATGCACCTTTTGTGGATGTAACAAACGCATTACAAAACGGCACGACGTAGAAACCCCTTATATAGAAGCTGTAATTAAAGAATGGGATTTATACTGCAAACTATTTGGTTCAGAGCCAAAAATAAAGGAGCTACATCTTGGTGGCGGAACACCAACTTTTTTTAGTCCTAAAAACTTAAACTATCTTATCAAAGAGATCCTTAAACGAACAACTCTTGCAGAAAACTATGAATTTAGTTTTGAAGGCCATCCAAACAACACTACTGATTCACATTTACAAACACTTTACGATTTAGGTTTTAGGAGAGTTAGTTTTGGAGTTCAAGATTATAACGAAACAGTCCAAAAGGCAATACATAGAATTCAACCATTTGAAAACGTAAAAAAAGTAACTCAAGCAGCACGTCGCATTGGATATACTTCAGTAAGTCATGATATAATTTTTGGCTTACCATTTCAAACAGAAGCTCACGTAAAAGAAACAATAAGAAAAACAAAAACCTTACTTCCAGACCGTATTGCTTTTTACAGCTATGCGCATGTACCTTGGATAAAAGGCAATGGTCAACGAGGTTATAAGGACCATGACTTACCAACTGGCGAAATTAAACGCAGACAATATGAAACAGGTAAAAACATGCTTGAAGAGGCCGATTATATTGAAATAGGCATGGATCATTTCGCTTTAAAAACAGACGCAATGCATCTTGCCCTAGAGAATGAAACATTACATAGAAACTTTATGGGTTACACGTCATCCAAAACACAGGTTATGGTTGGATTAGGTGTCTCTGCAATTAGTGATAGCTGGTATGGTTTTGCACAAAACACAAAAAGTATTGAAGACTACTATCATTTATTGGATGCTAATCTTTTACCCATCTTTAGAGGTCATATTCTTAATGATGAAGACTTAATAATTAGGCAACATATTCTTAATCTTATGTGTCACTTTAAAACCAGTTGGAATAACAGTAAAATGAATTTTAAAGAACTTCCAGATACACTTATAAGACTTAAAGAATTAGAGAACGACGGTCTCATTGACATACAATCAAAATCAATTTCTGTGACAAAAAAAGGGAAACCATTTATTAGAAATATATGCATGGCTTTTGATTTACTGTTACAAAGAAAAAAACCTCAAACTCAATTATTTTCATTGACAGTTTAAAATACGTTTATATTACATAATACTAATACAGTAGTTTACATTTTTTAGCGTCAAGTACAAACAAATTACAACATTCAATTGTATCCTGTAATATTTATTCAGCTTTACTGATAATTGTCATAGTTAGCATTAACAATCTCAGTTAATTTTATAACTCGAACTAAAAATTATCATGATGAAACATATACTGCTACCAACAGATTTTTCAGATAATGCATGGAGTGCTATTGTTTATGCATTAAAATTATATCGCCAAACTGAATGCAAATTCTATATTCTTCATTCTACTCAAATGAAGACTTCCACCATGTCTAACATCTCTAACAAACTAATGGAGATCGTTTCTCAAGACGCTTTTAAAGAACTTAAAGAGACCCAAGACATGGCACAAGCAGTAAACGCTAATGCAAATCATGACTTTGAAATTATTTTAAACTCAAACGATTTAAAAGACGCTATAGAATCCTCAATTGATAAGTACCGTATAGATCTCGTTGTTATGGGCACAAAAGGAGCTACTGGAGCTAAAGAATTTTTCTTCGGAAGTAATACTGTTCGCGTCATAAAAAAAATAAAAGGCTGTCCTGTTTTAATAGTACCAGATGAGTTTGATTTTGTTGAGCCAAAACAAATAGCATTTCCAACAGATTATAGTAGAGTTTACGATTATAAAGAATTAGACTCACTGAGAGATCTAGCAGAGCTTTATAACTCCAAAATAATGCCTGTTTGTATTCTCTCTAAAGACAAACTTAATGGTATTCAAGAATTTAACATGTCCAAATTAGAAAGCCATTTAAGAGATTATAGCACTAGTTTTCATTTTATGCCTAAGTATGCAAAAAAGACAGAAGAAATAAATGACTTCATTGAACTGTTAGGAGTAGACATGCTAGCGATGGTGAATTATAAGCATAGTTTCATTGAAACTATTGTAAAAGAACCCGTTATAAAAAAAATTGGCTTTCACCCATTGGTTCCTTTTTTAGTCATTCCAAGATAGTTAACTGATAATTATCATTTTAAAGCTATTGTTAAAGCCATAAATTTAATTGAATTTAAAAACACAAGCTATGAGACATAAAATTTTGATTCCAACAGACTTCTCTAAAAATGCAACTCAAGCTTTGCATTATGCTTTAGAATTATATAAGAATGAACACTGTGACTTTTACCTTCTAAATGTATTCTCTGTTGAGAATAACATCATGGATAGCTTAATGAAAATGGATCCAGGAAGTGCACTTTATGAGTCTAAAAAATTACATTCAGAAAATGGATTAGCAAAGGTCTATGACATGATTGCGATGAGTGAATATGAGAACCCTAAACATCAATTCAAAACAATCTCAGTTTTCAACAACCCAATTGAAGCAATCAAAGATGTTGTAGAACAAAAGGATATTGAAATGATTGTAATGGGAACCAAAGGAGAAACACATTCAAGAAAAACTGCTTTTGGGAGTACATCAATTTATGTCATGGAAAAAGTAAGAAATTGCCCAGTCATAGTCGTTCCTTTAAATGCTAAAAGAATTTTACCAAAAGAAATAGTGTTTCCAACGAGTTATAAAACACATTATAAAAGGCGAGAACTAATTTATCTAACAGACATTGCGAAAAAATGTGAATCAACAATTATAGTACTTCATGTTTCTGGAGAAGAAAACGAATTAGACAAAGCACAAAAAGCAAATAAACAATTACTTGAAGACATTTTGGAGGGTACAAATTATAAGTTTCACTACTTGCCGCACTACTCTGTTGAAACTGCAGTAAATCTATTTATTGAAAGTAGAGATAGCGACATGGTTACTTTTATAAACAAAAAGCACTCTTTCTTCGGAAGTATGTTAACAACTCCACTAGTCAAGGATATATCGTTCCACTCAAAAGTTCCAATACTAGTAATGCATGATTTAAGAAACTAAAAACTAGATATAAAATGAAAAATACAGGAATTTGGTTAGACAAAAACAAAGCACTAATCGTAACATTAGAAGACAGCAATGAGACACTAAAGAGCGTTTCATCCAACATAGACCATTACAATGTTCATGGTGGCTCAGGAACACCTCAAAAGGGTGGTCCACAAAATGTTGTTCATGATAGTAAATACTTAGAGCGTGAACAACAACAACTCAAAGCTTATTTTAAAAGTATTTCTAAAGAAATCAATAATACCGATGCTTTAGTCATTTTTGGTCCAGCTGGAACAAATGAAAAATTTAGTAAAGAACTACATGAAAACTATCAACACTTGAGCACAAAAATTAAAGGAGTACGAAAAGCTGATAGCATGACAGATAATCAAGTTAAAGCTTGGGTAAGAGACTTTTTTATGTAGATATAAAACTCGATAATTTTATTAGTTAGTGAAATAAAACTGTCAAGATTTTCATCGTTTGGCAGTTTTTTTTAAAACAATAATATGAGCATTCAAAATATAGAAATTATTAAGTCATCTGGTGAAAAAGTTAAATTCTCACTTGATAAATTACGTGCATCTCTAAAGAGAACAGGTGCAGATGACACTATTATAAATCAAATTCTAGATAAAGTTCGTGATGAGTTATATCAAGGCATTTCAACTAAAGAGATTTACAATAGAGCTTTTGCTTTGCTTAAAAAAAACAAAAGTCATTTAGCTTCAAAGTACAAACTCAAAAAAGCCATATATGAACTAGGACCAACTGGTTTTCCTTTTGAGCGCTTTGTAAGTGCTATTCTAAATTATTCAGGATATAAAACTGAGGTTGGCATCATATTACAAGGTAAATGTGTGTCTCATGAAACTGATATTATTGCCTTTAAAAATGGCAGTGCTACAGTTATTGAATGCAAATTTCATGGCGAACAAGGCCTTAAATGCAATGTTAAGATACCGCTATACATCAATTCTAGATATCAAGATATAAAAACTAATTGGGATCATAGTAAACACAAAAATACTTTGCTCACAGAGGGCTGGGTTGTTACAAATACAAGATTTACCAAAGATGCACTACAATATGGAAATTGTTGTGGTCTCGATTTATTAAGTTGGGATTACCCAAAAAACAATGGCTTAAAAGATAGAATTGATCGATTGGGTTTATACCCAATAACTGTTTCTACACTACTCACTAATAGAGAAAAACAATTTCTACTCAGTAGAGATGTGGTCCTTTGCAGAGAATTAATACAAGACAATTTTTACTTAGATCATTTAGGTGTATCTGAAACTAGAAAAGATAAAATCATTAAAGAAATCACACAATTATGTGGCTAAATTAATCACTATGGAAAAATTTGTAAAAATCAACTTTTTAGGAGCTTCAGGAGTGGTTACAGGTTCTAAATTTCTAATTGAAACATCAGAAAAAAACATACTTATCGATTGTGGAATGTTTCAAGGTCTTAAAGAATTAAGAGAATTGAATTGGAATGACCTCCCAATAGACGTATCATCAATAGATGTCGTCTTACTTACTCATGGTCACTTAGACCACGTTGGCTATTTGCCTCGCTTAACAAAACAAGGTTTCAAAGGGAAGGTTATTGGTACAGCACCAACATTAGCTATAGCCGAGATCATATTAAAGGATAGTGCCAAAATACATGAAGAAGAAGCTAACAAAGCAAATAAAGAGAACTATAGTAAACATAAGCCTGCACTCCCCTTTTACACGATTTTAGATGCAGAAAAAACAATTAAACTATTTGAAGTAGAAATTGAAGACAAATGGATTACACTATCAGAACATATCTCTTATCGGTTTCAATATAATGGGCATATCATTGGTGCCACATTTATAGAAATAGACATTGATGGCAAACGATTTGTGTTTTCTGGAGATATTGGTAGACAGAATGATTATCTATTGAACGATCCTAAAACACCAGAATGGGCAGATTTCTTATTTATAGAAAGCACGTATGGGAACAAAATACACCCTGAAGATAATGTCGAGGACATTCTCGTTGAAATAATAAAGGAAACCATTCATAAAAAAGGAAATTTAATCATTCCTAGTTTTGCTGTAGAACGACTACAAACGTTAATGTATATCCTTTGGAAACTATATAAAGAGCGTAAGATTCCAAACATTCCTATTTTCGTTGATAGTCCTATGGGAAACAATGTTATAGATGTATTCCAACGTTTCCCAAAATGGCATAAATTATCTATGCAAGACTACAATGCGATGTGCAACCATGTAAATATCATTCAATCGTATAAAGAAACTTGGGACACTATAGATGATAAGCGATCCAAAATTGTGATTGCAGGAAGCGGCATGGTCACTGGTGGAAGAGTGCTTACCTATTTACAACAACTTATAGACGAACCGTCAACTACAGTCCTATTGGTTGGCTATCAAGCCGAAGGTACTCGCGGTAGACAACTACAAGAAGGCGCACACGAAATTCGCTTTTTTGGTAAATACTATCCAGTAAAAGCCACTATAAAAAATATTGAGAGTTTATCTGCTCATGGAGATCAACAGGATTTAATAAACTGGATGAGTACCATTAAAAATATTCCAGAAAAAGTCTATTTAATTCACGGAGAACCTACTGCATTAGATGCTTTTAGAGTAAAAATAGAAGATGTATATGGGTGGAATGCAAAAATCCCCAAATTAACTGACGTTGAAAAAGTAATAATTTAATCCAAGAAACCATGGAAACACAATTAGAATATAGAAGTTTTAATAGCAACAAAGGCATTGACGAATTACTTTATAATGTAAGCCAGTACAAACTAAAATTAGTAACATTAGAGGAAGAATTAAGATTTTGCAAATTCTTAATTGAAGCTAGAATTTTTAAAGAAGGAGTTATAAACCTATTTGAAACACTAATAATTTTTGACAAAAAAATAGATTTACATATGATTTCAATAGAAAGCTTATTACTTGAATTAAATACCCATAGTAATGAAATCATAAATAAAATAGAATGCGATAATTTAGAGTGTGATCTATTTTTTATTAAAATACAAAATCAATTAGAGCGCAAATCTTATAATTTTATTATAGATCTTGAAAGTTTGAAAACACAAATATTTCAGTATTTAAAAAGTACAATTAAAAACGTCTAGTTTCTTCCTTAAAACAATTATCAAACTGATATTTATCATTTTACAAAGCACAATTAGTTAGTAATTTAGAACTATAAATAAAGTTTAATATCTAAATTCTAATAGTATGTCACTTATTAAATTTAACAACGGAAATAGATTTTTTCCATGGAACAACGACAGTCTTAAAAACTTTTTAAGCAACGATGATTTTTTCAACCATGACTTTTTAGAAGAAGACAGTTTGATGCCTGCAATGAATGTCAAAGAACACGATCAAGACTATGAAATTGAATTTGCAGCTCCAGGATTTTCAAAAAAGGATTTTGAAATTACTATAGACGATAACACACTAAATGTTTGTGGTCAAAAGAAAAAAGAGGTCGAAGAAAAAGACGAAGGTTACACTCGTAAAGAGTTTAGTTACAATTCCTTTAAAAGGTCCTTAAAACTTCCTGTATCAGTTAATACCAATCAAGATGTAAAAGCTACTTACAAAAATGGTATTCTAAAACTAAATCTTCAAAAAATAGAGGAAGCTAAAGAAACCCCTAAAAAAGTAATAGAGGTTTTGTAATCATCAAGAAAGCAGATTAGGTTGAGGGGCTTTACTCTGCTTTCTCTTAAAAAAACAAATAATGAAAACTATACAAACACAGGTTAAATATGTAGAATGGCTAAGTGCCGATGAGATGCACCAAGCGTCACAAGAATGGCTATCTGAATTACGATTTATAAAAGATGAACATCTATTTTTTGAAGATCTAATAACATCATTTACCACATTAATAATCGATTCTGACAGGTTTTCTGATACTAAAGAAATTATTGATGTCATTAATAGATCTCAAAAACAAAATAATATACTCATCGAAGCTATAAAAATCCATGAAAATGAACTTCAAATAATGGTTGATGGTATTGACCAGATAGAAGAAGAAAAAGCATATACCAAAGCACATAGTGATTTAATCATAGCTATTTCAGAATATACAAAAGAATATAAATCCCTAAAAACGCAACTTTTCGAGATTATCAAAAGCATCAAGAAAGAAGATAAACTGAGACATTTAATTGCAAAAAAATAAATGCTATGAAAAAGACACTATTATTAATGACTGTTTTTCTATTATTTAATTGTTCTTCAACACAATTAGTAGAGAGTTGGAAAAATCCAAATATCGATACATATGAGCCATATAAAGTTTTGGTTGTTGGATTGACTTCAGATAAAGTTGCAAGGCTAGAATTTGAAGAAAAACTTAAAACAGAGCTAGAATTGAGAGGATCTGAGGCTATGACAAGTTTAAGTGTATTAGACACTGCTGGCAAGACAGATAAAATGACCGAAACAGAACTAGAAACTTTAGAAAGTCAGCTCATTGAAGATGGTTTTGACACCATATTACTTACTAAAATAGTTGGTATAGAAGATAAAGTCGCCTATCGTAAGAACTACAAAAATTATGATGAAACGTATCGTCGTTTCAAGGACGAGTATCTAATGCACCAGGATATTTTCTATGATACAGATTACTACGAAGAATTTAAAGTTTACAAGGCAGAAACTTCAATGTACTGTATTTGTCCTACTAAAGATAGAGAACTTATATGGAAAGGTTATATAAATATCACAGATCCAACATCGATAGAAAAAACGGTTAATGATTATGTAAAATTAGCACTTGTTGTTTTAGAAGAAGAAAAACTCATTAATATTAAAGTGGTAACAAATGAGGAGAATTAAACTGAAGGTATTCTGAATTAAAAAAAGCCACTATAAATAACTTATAGTGGCTTTTCTAATTTTTAATACTAACAAAACGCTATTTAATCGCTATGAAACACAAGTAGTGGAACTAGCAAATAGTTTCCAATTTTAGCAGTTGATGACCCCATAAAAAAACGTTCAAATAAGGATTCTTTTTGCACAATAATAACAGTTAAATTAATATCATTTGTTTGAATATAACTATTCACAACATTATCAATTGATATGTTATTTACAACTCTGTATTTATGTGGAGTGTCTTTTAAAAAATATGCGATATGATTTAGATCTTCTTTCTGTTCGTCTGGCATGATTCCACTTGGATTAATTCGAAGTATATGTATAGAACTTTGTGATTTTTTCAAGAATTTTAATGTCTTCAAAAAAGGAGTCCCACTAATAGAATCAAGAGAATCTAAAGGAAGTAACATCTCCTTTGGCTCTTCGTATTTAAAACCTTCAGGGATAACTAAAATATCACAATCTACCTTTCTAATAACATTTATAGTATTACTACCAAAAACAATTTCTTTAGCTCCAGTAACTCCATTGCTCCCCATTACGATAAGGTCAATTTTTTTTGCTATTACAACCTGTTTAATAGAATCTGTTAAAACATCATAGTCAACCATAGTTTCAAATTGAAAATCTTCAGTTTTAAAATCCTTCTTTAATTGAGTTATGATAGAAGAGAGTTTATTTTTTTCATCTTCAATAATCGAATCGTAAATACTTTTATTTCCTGATGACATTAAATCATCAGTCGTGTAAGACGTTGAACTTTTAACATGAAGAATAAAAAAAGAGCATGTATCCCTTTTATATAAGTTTAGAGCATACTGTATAGCATTAGAGGAGTTTTCAGAAAAGTCTGTTAGCAATAATATATTTTTCATGAGATCTAAATTTATTAATATAAAATTAGTCAACATAACTTAAAATCAATATGATATTTATCATTAACATAAAGTAAGCTACTGTTTGTCTGAGATATACTTCTAGGTCTAAAAAAAACTACTCAATAAGCAATTGAAGTTCAATTAGAATAAGCCTTTTTATTAAGCTGAAAAAACAGTTTAATTAAAGTCGTATTTTTGACAAAAACTAACCAACAAAAAAAACATGAAAAGCAGAATCAAAAATCTTGATCCTTTAAGAGGATTTCTTGCTCTTTGTGTCGTAATTAAACACATTCCGTTAATTTCAAATACTGTTGGGTTACCCTTATTTGCAGATTCTCCAATATTTCACAGAGGTAATGAAGCTGTCTTAGTCTTCTTTTCTCTTAGTGGATTTTTAATTATTGGATTACTTTATGATGAAAAGAAAAATTTTGGCGCCATAAGTATTAAACAGTTTTACATAAGGAGAATGTTAAGAATTTATCCTGTTTTCTATTTGGTTCTTATATTTGGGTTTACATACTATCATTTTTTACTTCCACTATTTAATATACCTTATGAGATAAACTATTCACTTGTAGAAGGTATAGCCTTAAATGTGTTTTTCTTATCCAACGTGTTTTTAGTAGACTTTGAACCAGGATCAATATTGCAAATTCTTTGGTCAATTGGTATTGAGGAGCAGTTTTATTTACTAATTGCACCATTGCTAAGTTTAATTCCTTTGAAACGATTTCGTAATTACTTATTAGCTTTCACATTACTATACTTTATAATATACCACTTAGATTTTTTCATGGTTTTAAAAAAATATTACCTGTTATATTTCTTCATGTCGGCTGGAGGTTTGCTTGCTATTTTAGGGAAGTTAGGTCATACAGTTCATTTTAAAAATATAAAACTTAGATTACTGGTGTACTTTTTGTTTTTTCTTAGTTTTTTCACAGACCTATTAGTATTTGAGAATGATTTTATACAGCATGTGGTCCAACTTGTTCTTTTCAACCTATTGATTGTAAACATAGCTAAAGAAGACAAATTTGAAATAAAAAACAAAGCAGCAAATTATCTAGGTAAGATTTCTTATGGTGTTTATATGTATCATATGATTGTTATAAACGCTGTTCTATTTGTTTTTATGAAAATTCAAGATAAGGTAGAAATCACAGATTGGATTGTCGTATTGATGATTAACATCATATCTATTCTTGGAACGGTTCTAATCTCTCATCTATCTTTTAAGTATTATGAAACTTACTTTATGAAGTTGAAACATAAGTTCAGAAAGAAAGAGAACAATGCATAAATAAATATATACCTTTTCTTTATATTTCAATTTTAAAGACACTTATGAAATATTTACTATCTATATGAATCTATCTAAAAACATAAGCGTTTTTAAAAAGGAGAACATAGAGCTTTTTGTCTTAGGTGCTTTATTTACTTTCCCACTCTTAAAACTTAGTCTTATTTCTGTTTTAGTTGCACTATTAGGTCTATATGTAACAACATTGAATAGAACTTTATTTTTAAGTAAACTGAAAGATATTAAAATCTTAAAATCTTTTTTAATTGTTACATCCTGGGTTTTATTTTATTGGATGACATTTTTTTTTTCAGAAGATAAGGAGCGTGCTTTAACATTGATTCAAAGAACAATCCCTCTTATTTTGATTCCTTTTTTTATGTTATATGGGATTGATTTACTTTCTCACAATAAAATAAGAAAACTAATGGCCTGGTTTTCAATAGTAAGTTTCTTATTTTTGACCAAGACTTATGTATTGATTATAAACGCCCTCAATCACTTCAAATTCAACAATACATTAAGCGCTTGGAACATTATTGAAAATTTTAAAGAATTTTCAATTTACACCTCATACGATTTACTAGATTTTGTAAGATGGGCACCTTTTGAGCATAATTTAGAACTACACAGAACTTATTTCAGCCTTTGTTTTATGCTTTGTGGGATTTTCTGGGTGCATGATTTTTTTATAAAAAAGAAATTATACAAATTAATTCTTTCAATGTTATTTATTGTTTGTGTATTCTATTTTGGGTCCATACCTAACGTCATCGCTTTATTGATAATTATTTTATTAATTTTTATCAGAAATATACGATTGATGTATGTTTTGGGAGGACTTTTCTCTCTCTCCATCCTTTTAACATATGTCATTTCAAAAAGCACTTACCTTTCAAACCAATTAAATCGTACTCAAATGTACACGAGTAACATACTAGATTTTAATAAAAACCCTACAATTGGTAGACTTAGGTATTTAGATGTATTTTTAGAGCTTTACAAAAAAGAACCCTTACTTGGTTATGGTGCTGGTGATGTTGAAAACGAATTGCTTAAGGTCTATAAGTTGAAAGCATATGACACTCAATATATTGAAAAGCAAAACGTGCATAATTATTATTTCCATTTATTACTAGTTGGAGGAATTCCTTTATTACTTTTGTTTTTTGGTGCACTCTTTTATTTCACAAAAGAAGCGATAACTAAAGGCAATTATCTTTTATTATATATGGTAATTGTTTTTGCATTAAATTTTATGTCTGAAAACATACTGGCAAGAATACAAGGTGTTTTCATGTTTTCATTATTTCTATGCGTTTTGAGTAGAATGGAGACCAATAATAATCTAGAAAAATGTTAAAGATTAAAAGAAAAATTAATGCTTATTCTCTAAATGAGATTTTTTATTTAGCGTATTGCTTAGTAAGAACAAAATTAATTGCTAGTAACGCTAGACTCATTAGATTTCCTTTTAAAATAAGAGGAAGAAGACATATAAAACTTGGTGATAATTTTACAACTGGCGTAGGATGTAGAATTGATGCGTTTCCCTTATCGGAAGAGGAAGGTCTTTGCATTACAATTGGAAAAGATGTCCAGATTAATGACTACGTGCATATTGCATCTGTCAGTTCTGTGACTATTGGAGACCATGTTTTGATGGCAAGTAAAATTTATATATCTGACCATGACCATGGGTTTTATGGGCAAGAGGGTAAACATGACTCACCTATGATACCTCCTAATGAGAGGAAACTTTCTAACAGTCCTGTTATAATTGAAGATAACGTTTGGATTGGTCAATCTGTTTCAATTTTAAAAGGAGTTAAAATTGGTTTTGGTTCAATCATAGGGTCCAACTCTGTCGTCACCAAAGAGATACCTCCTCACTCAATTGCTGTAGGTATTCCAGCAAAGGTTGTTAAAACTTATAATTTTGAATCTAAACAATGGATAAACGTATAATATGAATTATTTTCTATTAGTTATTTTAGTTATTAGTGTTATCCTAATTTATTTTTCAGAAACGTTTTCATGGTTTTTTAAAAGCCTAGGAAAAGAATCTAAAGGAAGCATAATTTCACTTGGAAATATGTTATTATATTGTTCAAGAATCTTCAATTTCAGTTATATGATTGCAATATCATATTTAATTGAAAGTGGTAGAATCGACAAAGATATTGCGCTTTTAATTTCAATAGCTTTGTTACTTTCAGCTTTTGTGCACTTGCTTTTTTACACTAAAAAAAGCAAAATGAAAACAGTGGTAAAGATTTACCTTTATGTCTTTAATAAATTTAAAATTAAAACACCTTCAATAGACTCTTTGTCTTTTAATAGCGAGGTCGTTCATGTAAAAAATAAGAGAATTTTTCTACTCACTACGTTTTCAACCGTATTATTCAACTTAGCTCTTACTCTACCCTATTTAATGTCCATTTATTTCATAGAGTATAGGCTTACCATATCAAGCTTTATCCCTATGCTAAATTTTTTAGCAGCTGTACCTGTTGTTTTTTATATTGATAATTATTTATTTCAAGCCATGGATGATGGAAAGGTAGACTCGATTATTAGAAACTATTATCGTGGTAGATTTTTTGGATTACTAATTACATCTATTATAATGCTATTAATATTTTTGTATTGATGAGTATAATTATTTTCATTTTAATCTTCTGTTTCTTTATCTCATACTACAAGCTTTCTTGTGGAGGACATTGGATTTATTTTTTATGTATTGGAATTATTCTTAGGTTCTTAATTCCAATACCATTAGTAATGGATTACACGGCCTATTATTCTAACAACATTTATGATTATAATATATATGGAATCATTGATTTTGTATCAGAGCCTGCACTAAAAGTAGCTTATAACATTTGCTTTTTCTTTTTTAATGATAAAAAGCAAACTGTACATTTTATTTATTGGCTCAACTTTGCCAGCTGTATGTATCTGTTCTATAGGATTTCAAAATATCATATTCCCTTTTTTAAAAAAATGATACTGTTTTCGTTTTTTTACTTTTTTTTCTCATACGTTTTGCTTAGAAATGGTATTCCATACTTGTTAGTATTTATGTTTTTTTATGAGCTAAATAATACTGAAACAAAGCTAAGAAAATTAATAATCGCCTCTTTTTTCCATGCAACTGCTTTAATTGTTTTTCTAGTAAGAATTGTTTTTGAGATTCAGTTTAAGCGCTTAATTATTTATGCATTATCTATTATAGCAATCATTGCAATACTTGCTTTTAACAATATTTTTGTGTTTGATTATTTTATAGATAAATTCCATGATTATTCAGAAGTGTATCACTACAGGAGCCTTTTTCACATAGTATGGATGTTTTTCATATTTGGTGTTTTCTTCTGGTCATTTATTGAAAACAAAGTACAAAGCTCGTCACTATTCTTTATTACCCTAATGATTGTCTACATGGTTTTAAACTATTTAAACCCAGTAATGGGATATCGACTTTCTTTGTATGTACTACTGTTTTACTTAACTTTACCAGTAAAGAACCCAAAAATAGCTAGATATGTCCCTGATATAGATTTAATGTCTTTTGGCCTCTTTTTTCTATTTTATTTGAACTATTCAACCACACATTACCTAAATTAAAACTAATCATGAAAAAAAGCATAGCTGTTGTATTAGCAACTTATAATGGTGAAAAATACATTAGCGAGCAAATTGATTCTATTCTAGGTCAAAAAAATGTGGATTTAGAAATATTTGCATTTGATGATGGTAGTTCAGATAAGTCATTCAAGATTCTAGAATCTTTTGAATCTAATCATGACAATATTCAAGTTTACAAGAATGAAAAAGCAACAGGATCTGCTGCTTTAAATTTTTTAAACGCACTTTTAGGGTTAAGAGATAAACTGTCTCCAAACATTGAATATATATCTTTAAGTGATCAAGATGATTTGTGGGAGGATTCAAAACTTGAAAGCGCAATTAACTGTTTAAAAGAAAACAAAGCTGAATTATATGCTTCTAACCTTATCTGGTGGGAAGAAGCTACAGGTATAAAAAATCAACTTAAAAGAGATTTTGATCAAAAAAAATATGATTACTTATTTGAAAGCGGAAGTGCTGGTTGCACCTATGTGTTTTCAATATCCTTTTTAGACCTAATAATCAAGGAACTGAAAGATAGGGATTTAAAAAACTGGAAATTTTTATCACATGATTGGTTAATCTATTTTTTAGCTAGAAAAAATGATCAAAAGGTGTTTTTTGATAGCAACTCTCATATCATGTATAGAATTCATGACAACAATGTTCATGGTGGATTGAATGGTAATTCTATGTCAGCTATTCGTAGTCGATTAGAAGTACTAAAATTAGGATGGTACCCTGAACAGATAAAAGGGTTTACTCAATTTTTACAAGTAGATTCTCCAGAAATGAATGTCTATAATTTGTTTAATAAAGGCTATTTTGGAAGAATAGGCGCTTGTTTTAAATATAATTTTAGCCTTATAAAAAGTAAAAGAAAATTTATTAAGTTTTTCTTAATACAATTAATCTCATTTAAATCTTAATAGATGTTTTATAAATTTATAAAAAGAGGTATTGATATTAGTGCAGCCGTTATTGCATTAATCATTTTTAGTCCTATAATTATTACTGTAAGTATAATTTTGTCTGCGCATTATGGTGGTAAAACCCCATTTTTCTTTCAAAAACGTCCAGGAAAGAATGAAAAAATTTTCAAAATTATTAAATTTAAAACAATGACCGACGCCACAGATGCAGATGGCAATTTATTATCTGATGACAAACGATTAACACCTACAGGGAAATTCATAAGAAAAACATCCTTAGACGAAATCCCTCAACTATTAAATGTATTAATGGGAACTATGAGTTTAATTGGCCCACGCCCATTATTGCCTCAGTATTTAGCTCTATACAGTAAAGAGCAACAAAAAAGACATTTGGTTAGACCAGGAATAACAGGTTGGGCTCAAGTAAATGGAAGAAATTCTATTTCATGGAAAAACAAATTTGAATTGGATGTTTTTTATGTAGAACATCTAAGTTTCCTTTTAGATCTGAAAATTTTATTAAAGACAATTAAAAAAGTTATAAAAGTAGAAAACATTAATGCAGCCGGTCATGCTACTGCACAAGCTTTTAATGGAAAAAACTAGAGAATGAAGATCAATGTTACCGAGTATTTAGACGAAACTTCCCTCCAATATGGAAATCGTACAGCTATTGAAGATATTAACGGAAAAATAACCTTTAATCAATTACAAATAAGTGCTTATAAGGTTGCAGATACTCTAGTTGAATTAAACCTCTTAAATAGCCCTATAGCTGTATTACTACCTAAATCTAAGGACAGCATAATTGCCTTTGTCGGTATAAATTACAGCGGTAATTTCTATGTACCTTTAGACATTAAATCTCCTTTTGATCGCATACAAAAGATCTTAAAAAAATTAGATCCAAAAGGGATTATTACAAATATTGAAGGTGCTGCTTTACTTAAAGAGAATAATTATAATGGAGAAGTCATTATTTTACAAGTAGCACTCGATAATGAAATAGCCACATCTCAAATAGAGTATCTATATGAGAATCTTCAAAATAAAATAGATTTAGATCCAGTGTATGCCATTTTCACTTCTGGATCTTCTGGAACTCCCAAAGGCGTTTTAATATCTCACAGAGCTGTTATTGACTATATAGAATCAATAAGATCCACATACCATGTGAGCGAGAAGGAAATCATTGGAAATCAGACACCATTTTATTTTGACATGTCAACCCTTGACATTTATTTAATGTTGGCTACTGGTGCAAAACTCGTCATCATTCCAGAGGTGAAATTCATGTTTCCTATAAAACTACTAGAGTATTTAAAAGAAAAAGAAATAAGTTTCATCTTTTGGGTACCTTCAGTTTTAGGGAATGTTGCAAATTTTGATGCCTTATCTACGGTACTTCCAGACAAATTAAAAAAAATATTATTTGCAGGAGAAGCCATGCCGAATAAACACTTGAATTATTGGCGAAGAAACATCACAGACGCGCTGTACTCAAATCTGTATGGTCCTACAGAAATAACGGTAACTTGCGTCCATTATATAGTCGATAGATTATTTGAGGACCATGAGTCTTTACCTATTGGGAAAGCTAGAAGAAATTCAGGAGCTTTGATTTTAAACGAAAAAAATGAAAAAGCACAACAAGATGAAATTGGTGAACTTTGTATAAGAGGGAGTTTATTAGCTTTTGGTTATTATAAGGATAAGGAAAAAACAAAACAAGTTTTTGTTCAAAATCCATTAAATGAAAATTATTCCGAATTAATATATCGTACTGGTGACCTTGTATTTTATAATAATAAAAATGAGATTATATATATTGGCAGAAAAGATTCTCAAATCAAGCATATGGGTTACCGTATAGAATTAGGTGAGATAGAAAATAATTTATTAGGAATAGAAGGTGTTGACAATATTTGTGTTCTATATGATCATTCAAAAACCAAAATCACAGCCTTTTATCATGGTGATGCTGCAGTTAATGACATTAGAAAACAAGCATTACAATCAATACCTAAATATATGATTCCAACCAAATGGTACTTATTAGAAAAATTACCATTAAACATTAATGGCAAAATTGACAGAAAGTCATTGGCCTTAGAATATTTAAATTAGTAATAACATGGATTTTGATTTGTTTAAGAAAGAAAAACAAGAAAATAAAAAATTTACAAATTGTTATTTATCAAATGATGATTTACAAGAAGGGTTTTCTAACAATCAATTTGAAACCTATCAAACACAATCTAATGCTGTACTCTTACTAGAAAAAACACGATACGCCTTTTATAAGTTATTATTTTTCTCCAAAGACATTCTAAAAATTGACTGGAAAGCTTTTAGTGATAAAAAACTAGTTCTGAGTATTATATTACGTAAATCAAAATGGGGCGAATGGGCTGCAATAATTGATAAGATTCAGTTAGAAGGAAAATACAACATTAGAGGCAAATTTGTGAGGATGGTAATTCTTAATCCAGACAAGTCTCTTAAAAATGAATCATACAATAAAATCAAAAACCCAGAGCATTTAGATTTTGAGGAGCTTCAAAAATTATTAGAGCAAGACTTTGATGTTTATGCTGAGAACATACCCTCAATAGATGAGTTAAAAGATTTTCGTGATACGACTTACATCATAAAAGAGAACAATAAAATAGCGGCTTTCTTTATTTGCCAAAATATTGGAAAAACAACAGAATTAAGATTTTGGCTAGTTCTAAAAGAACATAGAGGAAAAGGTTATGGAAGTTTATTATTAAAATATTCGCTTGCAGTAGATCAAAACATCAATAGGTTCTTTTTATGGGCAAATAGTGAAAATACAGCAGCAATGAGTATCTATGATAAAATGGGATTTAAAGAAGATGATATATTAAATTGTGTACTAGTAAATGAAAATATTAAAATATAATATCCTTACACTTAAACCATTCCTACAAAAAGAAATGATTTACTAGAATGAGAACCTTTTCGTTATCAAATGAAACCATTTTAAAAACTATTAGCGACAAAAAATCATAGCTTATTCCTTCAAAACTTAAAGAAACTGCCTTAAAAAGCAACTTAAACCCTTATTTATCTTCAAAAATACCTATACGTTTTAAATAATTTAACACAACATTTACCATACAAAACCCCTTTATCAGGGCTCTTCACAAAGAATAAAACTAAACAATTACCCATCAAAAGCACTACAAACAGTGTAATTCACCAAAACAAACTAGTACTTAACTCTTTTGTATGTTTTTTATAGTGGTTGTTATTATTGCCCCTATCTAATATTGTTGCATTTTGCATAGATTTAATTTATCTAAAAACCAACAATTTTGAAACAACAAATTATAGACATCCTAACAGAGGCAAGACCTGAATTTGATTTCCAAGCTGAAGCAAATGGATTCATTGAGAAAGGAATGCTAGATTCATTTGATATTATTGTTATAATTTCTGAAATAGAAGAGAAATTTGATATATCTATTGATGGAGATCAAATTTTACCAGAAAACCTTGATAGTATTGATGCAATCTCTAAGCTCGTAACTAGGTTTAGTTCAAAAAATTAAATAGTTTCAAATTGAACATGTTTTCATCAACACCAAACTGATTTAAAAAAGAATACCCTTATTTAATACTAACTAGAAAATCTAATAAATGTACCTTAAGTTTAAGAATAAAAAAATCACTGGTATATTATCTGTAGTTCCAGAAAACGAAGTGCATTTCGCAGATGGGATTAAAAATTATAATTTTTCTGAAAAACAATCCCTGAAATTAGCAAAAATCATGGGTTATGGATCCACAAGAATAGTTAATGAAGATACTTGTGTATCTGACTTGTGTATTTTTGGCCTTCAACACCTTTTTACAGAAAAACTTTTAAACAAAGACGATATTGATGCCATAGTATTGGTCACACAATCTCCAGATTATTTCTTACCTGCAACATCAAATGTAATTGCAGGAGAAATAGGATTAGGAGAAGATGTATTTTGTATAGATATTAATCAAGGATGTGCTGGTTATGAAGTAGGACTTATGCAAGCCTACATGCTATTAGATCAGGACTCGATTAATACCGTAGTACTATTAAACGCTGATGTACTAAGCAAAAAAGTATCATTAAAAGACCGAAACAGCAGACCTTTAGTTGGAGATGGAGCCTCAATTACTGTAGTCCAAAACGATCAAGAATCTAAAGAAAGTGACTTATTCATTAAAATGGATGGAAGCGGAGCTAAAAGCTTAATAATCCCAGCAGGTGGTTTTAAGTTGCCAAGTTCGGAAGAAACAAGATTACATAAAGATGACGGAACAGGCAATATGAGATCTGATGATCATTTGAGAATGGTAGGTGATGCCGTTTTTAATTTTGTACAAACAAAAGTACCTCAAATGGTTTATGATATTTATGAAAACTTGCAGATCTCTGATGATGATGTAGATTTTTATTTCTTTCATCAGCCCAATAAATTTATGTTAGAAAAACTAGCAGATAAGTTAAAAGTTGATCGTGCAAAGATGCCAAACAACATCGTGGGCAAATATGGAAACGGAAGTGGAATCACTGTTCCTTTAAATATTTGTGAAAATTTAGGTAAAAAATCACTTAACAACACCTACAAAGTTATTTTAGGTGGATTTGGAGTAGGCCTAACATGGAGTATGATTGTTTGCGAATTAAAAAAATTATCATTTTGTAGTATAATTAATTATAAATAATAGATATGGATCAAGAATTACTAAACAAGTTAAAAGAGATTTTAGAAGAAGACGTATTAGACTTGAGTTTAAGTTTTAAAGATTTTGATGAATGGGATTCATTAACATCTTTATCATTGATTGCTATGGTTGATTCTGATTATAAAATCACCATAACCAATAAGCTTATTGAAGGCTTTGAAAATGTAGCTGCTTTTTGCGATTATATAACTAATCATGAAGGATAATTTTTTATTGATTACTTCGGCTACTTCATCAATTGCAGTAGAGTTAATTAATAGCTTTATTGAGCCCAAAAATTTGGTGCTTCACGCAAGAAACGAAGTAGAATTAGATCTCATTATTGCAAAACTCTCTGTTCATCACAATATCATAAAATGGGTATATGATTTTGAACACATTGAAGATTTAGGTACAACTTTGAAACAATTTATTTCAGAAAACCAGATAAGTATTAATGAGTTTATTCATTTTTCTGGTGTTTTATCTCTTGGATCAATACGAAAAATCCCATTAAGCAAATCATTAAAAATATTTAATGTCAATTTTTTCTCAGCGCTTGAAATAATAAAGATACTAACGTCTAAAACCAACGCTAAGGCTGCTAAAAACATCATTCTTATTTCTTCTATATCTAGTATATTCGGAGAAAAAGGAAATTCCTTATATGTTTCTAGTAAAAGCGCTTTAGACGGCTTAGTTAGATCCTTATCCTTAGAATTAGCTCCTTCGGTAAGAATTAATTCAGTGCTACCAGGTGCAATTAATACAAAAATGACTTCTGAAACTCTAGCAAAAGACAATGACTTATCAAAAGGCTATCCTTTAGGTGAAGGTCGATCTTTAGACGTTGTAAATTACATTGAATTTTTATTATCTGACAAATCCAGATGGATAACTGGTCAGAACGTTATTGTTGACGGAGGGAAAAGCAGAAATATATTTTTTTAACAAAAGAAAAAAAATAATTGTATTTTAGGTGTTAACATTCCCAAATTTATAGCCTTAAAATTATTGTTGAGTGACAATTATAACCAAACCACAAAAGCAATAATAATTTTATAATTAAGAACAAAAACACACTATGAAAAAGATCATTATAATTGGAGCTGGTGCAAATGCTATTGAAATCATTGAGTATGTCCACCATATAAACAACAGTAATGAAACTTATGAAATTATAGGTTTGCTAGATGATTCTATTGAAAATTATGAAAAAAATATTGCAATAGACTTTGATTACCCCTATCTCGGCAAAATAGAACAAGCTGTTATTGAAAAAGATTTTAACTATGTTTTAGCAATAGCAAACGTTTCAGTTAGAAGAACTATTATTGATAATTATCTTGAAAAAGGAGCTGTTTTCTCTAATATAATTCACCCTATGGCACATATTTCTCCTTCTGCAAAAATAGGAACAGGTAATTTAATATATGCTACAGCTATCGTTGGCCCTAAAGTTGTCGTTGGTAATTTCAACCTTCTAAATGCAGGCATATGCCTTGGACATCATACTGTTTTAGGAAATAATAATGTTTTGTGTCCAAAGACCACTTTATCAGGTTACAACAAAGTAGGTGACAATAATTTATTTGGCTCAAATGTCTCTTCATTTCCTGGTTTACAAGTTGGCTCTTCAAGTATCATTTCTTCTGGAATAATATTAGACAAAAACGTTTCTGATGGTTCAACCATTTTTTACAGATATAAAGAAAAAGTTTTCATTTTGCCCAAAGAATAATTCACTCAGCAGATTGTTATCACATTAAAAAAAAGGATTAAAGCAACTTCATTGCATCTATAATCGCATGATAGTCAGCCTTAACACGAGCAACCAAATTAGAAAGACCATGCAAAAATCTTACAATAAAAAAGATTAATTTTATAAATAATAACCTATTTTCGTTTCCAAGATTGGATTCTATACTAAAATGAAAGATACACCCAAACAAGCAGATGTTGACGTAGGTCGGCTTTTCAATATAATTGAGAACAATTTAATTAGACTAAAAGAATATCTAATCAAACTTTTCAATTCTTTTCTCTACATAGTACTTTACCTATTTATATTTATAAAAAAGTATATTAAAACTATTTCAATTCTAATAGTCGTTGGAGCGTCATTAGGATACGCATTAGACAAATATCTTGATAAGGATTACTATTCGTACATGATGGTACAGCCAAATTACAATAGTGTATATCAACTATATTCAAATATAGAGTATTATAACGGCTTAATAGCTGAGAAAGATCTTGTCGAGCTATCTTCAATATTTGAAATTTCAGAAACTGAAGCAAGCTCATTAATCAAATTTGGTATCGAACCAGGTCCAAATAATAAAAATGAAAATTTATTACTCTATGATAATTTTATAAAATCTGCCGACTCTATAACTGTAGCCTTAACATCGTATAAAATTTTCACTCAAGAGCAAGACAAATACACCAGAAGCAGGCACCTAATTAGTGTTAATTCTAAAGACAAACACCTATACAAGAAATTAGAGGACGGTATCGTTACCAGTATTGCCACTAACACATATCTTAGTGAACAGCTTGATAAAGAAATAGATGCATATGTCAACGAGGAGAAAGATCTAAACATGATGATCAATAGATTAGACTCTATAAATAATCTGTATCAAAAAGTTTTAATAACGGAAGCTACAAAAAGTGTATCATCTGCAGGAACTAGTATTGATCTAACTGGAGCTAAAAACGACAAAACGAAAGAGCTAGAGCTTTTAGATATGAAAACCGTGTATTTAGAAAAAATTAGAGAAATACAACGCACTAAGGTCGAAAAAAATAAATTTATAAATGTGATTTCTGGTTTTTATGACAAAGGTATTGTCGAGCCAAGCATTTTTAAACGAAAAATGGTCTTATTACCTTTAGGCTTAATTGCTTTATTTTTAATGTTCATTATACTTAGAGATATGAATACTTACGTTGACAAAACGCATGAAAAACTAAAAAAGAATTCTTTATTGAATAACTAACAGGTTTTAAACATCGTAATTATATTTGAGGATTAATTGTAGTAAACAATTAATCCTCATTTTTTTATTCATTATCCTGTTTCTCCTTATCCTTCTTTTTCAAAAAACCAAATAACCCTTTTTTCTTTTTCTTCTCTTTGTCTTCGGAAGATGAATCAAACTCACGTTCTTTTTGGTCTTTTTTAAAGAGACGTTTTAAGAAACCGTCACGCTTTTCTGTTTCGCATGCTAACGCACTAATAACACCATCAGAAGGTTTTTCAAATTGCGCTTTTGTAATTGTATTAAATTTTTGATTTGCATTCATTTGCTTTAAAAACAAAGCCACTGTTGGCAATGCCGAGTTTGCGCCTTGCCCAATACCTGTATTACTAAACCCTATACGATGATCATCATTACCAACCCATGACAACATCACTAGTTTAGGGGTTACCCCAACAAACCAACCATCTTTATTATTTTGTGTTGTCCCTGTTTTTCCTGCTAAGTCATTTTTGAGTCCATATTGAGAACGAATACGTAGTGCTGTCCCTGTATTGATAGTCGATTTCATCATTTCAATCATCATTTGCTGTGTGTCTTTAGAAAAGGCTTCAGGCAAGGCTTCTATTGCTTCATGTTCATAGATTACTGTTCCAAACTTATCTTCAATTTTTGTAATGTAGAATGGTTGAGATACGCGTCCTTCATTAGCAAAACTTGTGTATGCACCAATGAGTTCTAGCATTGACAGTTCCGCAGTACCTAATGCTAGAGAAGGAACCTCTGGTAGTTTAGACGTTATTCCCATTTTTCTAGCTTGCAAAATAACAGCATCTATACCAACATCTTCAAGCACTTTAACTGCAATCGTATTTACAGATTCACTCAGTGCTTTCTCTATTGAAAAATTCAAATGCCTATCTACCTCTTCTTTTCCTCCATTAGTTGGCGTCCAATTTTTTTGATTAGTATATGTAATCTCTTTAACCGGATAATATGTACAAGGTTCTATACCATTCTCTAATGCAGTTGCATACACAATAGGTTTAAATGTAGATCCAACTTGTCGCTTAGAAACAGATACATGATCATATTTAAAATGCTCAAAATCTATACCACCAACATAGGCTTTTATAGCACCTGTTTGAGGTTCTACTGCCACAAAACCTGTATTTAAAAATTTCAAAGTATGCCTTATACTGTCAATTATTGACCCCTCTAAAACATCATCATTATTCCAAGAAAAACCTATAAACTTAGAGCTTACATTTAAACTATCCATAATAGCTTTTTCATTCCATTTTTGCTTTTTTAGAGATTTATAAATAGCTAAGCCCTTAATTTTTTTTTCAATTAGCGCATTGTTTTTAAGCCATGGCGCCTTATTTCCGTAGGCATCTTCAAATTGTTTTTGGAGTTTTGTCATATGCTGTTGCATTGCTTTTTCAGCATAGCGTTGCATGTTAATATCAAGCGTGGTATGAATCTTTAATCCGTCTTCATATAAATTATAAGATGTATTGTTAGTAGCATTCATACTATCAAGCAAAGTCTTAATCTCTAATCGTATTTTCTCTCTAAAATATGGAGCAACACCATCATTATGATTAAATTTCCTGTACTTAATCTCTAATGGAATATCACTAATCTCAGCCTTTAAAGCGTCATCGATGTAACCATACTTTTCCATTTGAAATAAAACAACATCTCGTCTTAATTGGCTACGCTCTGGAAACAATCTTGGATTATATCCATGAGGTGCTTTTAAAGTTCCTACTAAAATTGCAGATTCTGAGAGATTCAACTCACTTGTTTTTTTACTAAAAAAACGTTGAGCGGCACTTTCTATTCCGAAGACATTTTCACTAAAAGGAACCGTATTCAAATAGAGTGCAATAATGTCCTGCTTAGAATAGATACTCTCAAAACGTTTAGCAACAATCATCTCCTTGACTTTATTCACAGGCATTGAAAACCAACCATAATCTTGTCTTGGATAGATATTTTTCACTAATTGCTGACTTATCGTACTTCCACCTCCTGAAGAATTATCCTGCATCAGGATAGATTTAAAAAACACACGAAACAAACTCGTATAATCAACACCATCATGCTCATAAAATCGAGCATCTTCAGTAGCTACAAAAGCATCTACGAGATGCTTAGGCAAATCTTCAAAGGTTACTATTTGTCTATCAAAAATGAAATATTTTCCAAGAAGTTCATTTTCAGTATCTAATAACAAAGACGCTTCTGCTTGTTTGATACCTTTTAAATCATCTTTGGTTGGTAGTTGTCCCCAAAGGCCTATATATACAGAAAACCAAAATAACACTAACAATAAGAGTCCAGTTAGTGAGGCTTTCATTAAACGTTTAAGCCAAACTGACTTTATTGTAAATTTCATAAGTAGACTTTTATAGTTGATTGTATTTTATATACGAGTTATTTAATAAAATAGACGTTCAACATATAGTATTTATCTCGTAACTTTATAACGCATGAATTAACTTCAAATTGAGTGCTCATAAAAAAACTAAACTGTAAGAAATCCGTTTAGTTTTCGACCAATAGGATAAGTTAATTAAATAGTGATTATTAATTAAAAACAGAAAGGACCATACATTATGTTAACTTGGAAAGAAGTCATTAACTTCTCAGTAAAAGGGAATCCTACGCCAGACCGTAGAGTAGAGAAAACTGATGCCGAATGGCGTCAACAATTAACTCCAGAACAATTTAGAATTACACGTCAAAAAGGCACAGAACGCGCACACAGTGGAGCGCTTTGCAGCATTTATGACGAAGGACAGTACAACTGTATCTGTTGTGACACACCTTTGTTTGATTCTACAATTAAATTTGAATCTGGCTCTGGTTGGCCAAGTTTTACCCAACCTATTAAAACTAATGCGATTAAATATCATAAAGATTCATCTTTTGGTATGGTACGCGTAGAAGTGATGTGCAATACTTGTGATGGTCATTTAGGACATATATTTCCTGATGGACCAGAACCAAGCGGATTGCGTTATTGTATTAATTCTGAATCTATGCAATTAGATTCTAAAGTAGAGGAGACAAAGTAATGACAAACAGGAAATTAGAACAATTAACCGTAGGATGTGGATGTTTTTGGTGTATTGAAGCTGTTTACGACCATGTAAAAGGGGTTGAAAAAATAGTGTCTGGATACAGTGGAGGAACAGTTCCTGGAAAACCTACATACAGAGAAATTTGCTCTGGATTAACTGGACATGCAGAAGTCGTTCAAGTCACGTATGATGCGAATGTGATTTCTTATGAAGATTTGTTAATCATTTTTATGACAAGTCACGATCCAACAACACTAAACCGTCAAGGTGCAGATGTAGGCTCGCAGTATCGCTCTGTGATTTTTTATCATAATGATGCACAAAAAGAGATTGCAGACGTTGTTATAAAAGAAGTTGCATCATATTTTGAAAACCCTATTGTCACAGAGATCAGTGAACTAGGGGAGTTTTTTGAAGCTGAAGCAGAACATCAAAACTTCTATAACAGTAATAAAAGACAAGGGTATTGCACTTTTGTAATCGAACCAAAGCTAACAAAGCTTAGAAAATTGCATGCAGATAAGTTAAAAAATCAAGTAGCATAATCATCTCATAATTGATGTTGTTGAATGGTAGCATAATAACAACTACCATTCAATACATCACACTTTATTTTAATCTTAAAAAAGAAAGGACATAGTCTTATGTCAAATCAAGCAAAAGAACAAATCCTTAGAGCTCCAGAGTTTCATGTTAAAGACTGGATTGACGCCTTCGGAAATATAACAAACCCAATTAAATTATCTGATTTAAAGGGACAATTCAAAATATTATATTGTTTTCAAAGTTGGTGTCCAGGATGCCATAGTAGAGGGTTGCCAGATTTAAAAAAAATGGTAGATGCGCTCAAAGAAAAAGGCAATATTTCATTTTTAGCAATTCAAACTGTTTTTGAAGGTCATGAGTCAAATACTTATGAAAAAATGGTAGAGACTCAAAAACAGTATGGATTAAAAATCCCATTTGGTCATGATGCTGGCGATGATGGAGAATCACGCTCAAATATAATGACCAATTATCAAACAGGTGGCACACCTTGGTTTATTTTTATTGATAAACACGATGCTATTGTTTTTGCAGATTTTCATCTAAATGTAGATGCTGCTATTGCATTTTTAAAAACCGTATAATCTTAATGAATAATATTCCTACAATAAAACTTTATGGAGCAGATAGATGCCATAAAACGCAATTTTACATCAATTTCTTAAATGAAACTGGATTGCAATATGAGTTTTTGGATGTAGAAATTAGTGAAAACCACGCAAATGATTTGCGTGGTCTTTATGAAAATAAAAAACTCAACTTCCCCACAATAACTATTGGGTCAAAAAAATTAAGAAACCCTCATACCGAAGATTTAAAAAAATGGTTAAGTAAACGTATAACTTAAAAAACCTTAAATTAAACAATCAATTATATACCAAAATTAATATGTCAGTTATAGAAAACCTTAAAACGTATTTTAATAAAAAAAGAAACAATGAAACTACTGGGACAGCTCCAAAAGGCATTTGTCCTAACTGTTGGGGAAAACAACAATGGGATGATGAATTTTATGAGGTTGTAAAAGGAAGTAAAAACGAAAAAAGAGATGACACCTATAATAACTTCATTAATAAAATTGTAGAAACAAACATCTCAGGGATAACTATAAATAAAGACACTTACACTTGTAAAACGTGTCAAGTTAAATATGATCATGCTTAGTAAATGACTACAACTCAAATAGGACTAGGATTAGCAGCATTAGGAAGACCAGATTACATCAATATTAGACAAAATAATACTATTGATAAATCAAAAAAAGCGTTTAAAACTAATGCTTATGATGTCATGGATTTTGCTTACAAAAAAGGCGTACGCTATTTTGATACAGCACCTTCTTATGGATTAGGCGAACAGTTCTTAATAGACTGGAAAAACAGTAGACAACATAAAGACCTTTTATTATCTACAAAATGGGGCTATACTTATGTTGCCAATTGGGAATTAGGTTTTGCAGGCAAACATGAAATTAAAGAACACTCATTATCAAAACTCAATGAACAATGGGAAATATCTAAAGCACTGTATCCACATTTAAAAATCTACCAAGTACATTCTGCAACTTTAGAGAGTGGTATTTTAAATGACATCTCTATTCATGAACGCCTTTTTCAATTAAAAAAAGAATATGGTTTACAAATAGGCATAACAACAAGTGGTGCCAATCAATCTAAAATTTTAAACATCGCAAAAAATATCGCTGTAAACAATCAATTACTCTTTGATAGTTACCAAGTCACCTACAATATTTTTGAACAATCTACTTTTGACACACTACAAAGTCTTAAAGCAATAGGAAAAACAATCATCATTAAAGAGGCTTTAGCTAACGGAAGAGTATTTACAAGTAATAATTCTAAAAAGTCGTTAGAGCTACTTGCAAAAACATATAATGTTGGTAGTGATGCCATCGCATTAAGGTTCGTGATAGACACATTACATCCAAACATGGTATTAAGTGGTGCTTCAAGCTCTAATCATTTGGCTCAAAACTTAAAAGCGCATGATTTTAAATTATCATCAGAAGACCTAGAACTATTAAAGTCTTTAAAGGTCAATTCTACTGACTATTGGAATGAGAGAAATAACTTGGCTTGGAATTAGTTTTCACTTAAACTTATCAATCCCATCACGTAACCAACTATAATACTCATCTGCATCTGGTGTGTAAGCCACTGGTGTATTTAGATTATTTTCATCATGATCCATCAAAACATAGTATGGTTGTGTATTGGTCTTATATTTTATGGTTTGAAGCTCACTCCATTTTTGTCCAATATACTTTAGCTTTTTTCCTGGCTTCAATTGAGAATCAACAACCTCATCATCATCTAATTTTCGTTTATCATCAACATACAATGAAATTAAAACAACATCATTTTTAAGCTTTTCCAAAACTCTAGGTTCTACCCAAACATTTTGCTCCATCTTACGACAGTTTACACAAGCCCAACCTGTAAAATCAATCATAATTGGTTTTCCTACAGTTTTAGCATACGCTACTCCCTTGTCATAATCATTAAAGGCCAAAATATCATGTGGTGCTAATAAATGTGCGCCATCGGGTAAATCACCATGATCTGCTGTACTTATTGCTGTTCCGCCTCTAGAGTTTCCTACTCCGTAAGGTGATTCGCTATAATCTAAAGGTGGAGGAAATGCACTAATTAAATTTAATGGCGCTCCCCAAAGCCCAGGAATCATATATACGGTAAATGATAAAGTCAATAGTCCTAGTAATAATCTTCCTACGGAAATGTTCTTTAAAGGAGAATCGTGTGGTAGTTGTATTTTTCCGAAGAGGTACAACGTTAAGGCTCCAAAAATAGCGATCCATATCGCGATAAAGACTTCTCTTTCTAATATGTGCCATTGCGACACCAAATCTGCATTTGATAAGAATTTAAATGCTAGTGCCAATTCTAAAAACCCAAGAACAACTTTTACTGTATTTAACCATCCACCAGATTTTGGTAATGAATTTAACCATCCAGGAAATGCTGCAAATAAAGCAAAAGGTAAAGCAATTGCTAATGAGAATCCTAACATCCCAACAATTGGTCCTACTTGACTTCCTCCAGCTGCTGCTTCAACTAATAAAGTTCCAACAATTGGTCCTGTACAAGAAAATGAAACAATGGCTAAGGCTAATGCCATGAAGAAAATACCAACTAGTCCACCTCTATCTGCTTGAGAATCTACTTTATTAGCCCAAGAATTAGGCAACATAATTTCAAAAGCTCCTAAAAATGAAATAGCAAACACCATTAACAAGACAAAAAATGCAAGATTAAACCAAACATTGGTTGATAAGGCATTTAAAGCTGCTGGTCCAAAAATAAGACTCACAACAACACCTAATAAAACATAGATCACTATGATTGATAATCCATAAATAATAGCATTTCTAATTCCTGCAGCTTTAGATTTACTTTGCTTTGTAAAAAAGCTCACTGTCATAGGAATCATTGGAAATACACATGGTGTCAATAATGCTGCAAAACCAGAGAAAAATGCAATAATAAAAATAGACCACAAACTCTTGCTGTCTCCATCATTTTCGCCAGAACTAGAATCTGTACCTTTCTTTACTGCGACACTCTTAGTTAAATCAAAATTTAAGTCTAAATAACTTGGAGATAAACATTGCTTATCATCACAAGCCATAAAACCAACCTCAGCTTTTATAGTTTTGATATCTGCATTTGAGAGTTTTATTTGTTGTCTAAACTCAGCAGATTTTTCAAAATACTTCACTTTCATTTGAAAGACTTTGTCATCAATTGTGACACCTTTTTCTTCCTTAGTCTTACCAACAAGCTCTGCTCCTTCTCCTAAAGTATAATCAAATGTTGTAGCTATTGGCCCATCTTCTGGAACCTCTTGTGAATACAAATGCCAATGATCATCAACCTTAGCAGTTGATACCAAAACAAACTCTGTATCTGATATTTTTTCTACAGACGTTTCCCATTTTACAGGTTCAAAAATTCCTGGATTATCATCTGCGTTAGCATTGAATGATACTTCAGAATTCGCTGAAGCTTTCAAGTTAAATTTTAAGTCTACATAATTTGGAGGCAAGCATTTCTCATCATCACAAGCCATGTACTCTACTTCACCTTCAACGACAGATAATTCTTGGTTCAATACTTTGATACGTTGTCTAAACTCTGCTTTGTCTTCAAAAAATGTAATACGCATTTGAAACACAGGATCATCAACTGTATGACCTTCTTCTTCTTGAGTTGTTCCGCTTAACTCATAATCGGCATTAGCTTTATAAAGAAATGTTGTAGGAATTGGACCATCATCTGGTACAGTTTGAGAATATAAATGCCAACCACTATCAACAGTGGCTGTAGAGATTAAATCGTATTCGGTTTCTGATATTTTTTCAACAGAAGCTTCCCAAGTAACAGGTTCTAATACTTGAGCGTTTGCAGTAATTGAAATGACTAGAAAACTACAAAGAGTAATGATTAAATTCTTCATTTGAGGTAATTAGGTTTTAAAGACGCTAATTTATGAAAAACAAAAGGATTTATCTAAAGTCCTTGAAAGCGGTTCCAAAGCCCTATTTGTACAAAAAATTAAATATCACAATCGTAAAATGCTACTAGTCAATAGTTTGTATTCTATTTCCAGAAAATTTCCATTTGGCAATTCCGCCTTCTAAATCGTAAACTTTTGTAAAACCTGCTTCTTTTAACTTTTTGGAGCACTTACCACTGCGTCCACCAGATTTACAATACACCATAACAGGCTTTGATTTATCCAATTTAACCAAATCCTCTTCAAAGGTTGGTGACGTGTAATCTATATTTTGTGAATGTTCAATATAACCGGTCTTATACTCTTCTGGTGTTCTCACATCAACAAGTTGGATATCTTCTAATTCTAATAGTTCTTGCATTTCTTCTGCAGAAACCATGATAACTTCATTTTGTGTTGCTTCTTTACAGCTAAATGCAAATGCAAATAGTGCGAAACAATAGATTAGTACTTTGATTTTCATTTTGATTGATTTTTAAATTGAAGCGACTTCCCCTTGCCAATCGGTAAAGCCTCCAATAAGATTATACGTGTTTTTAAAACCTAACTGATTCATAACACTGCATGCTTGAGCACTGCGTCCTCCAGATTTACAATACACATAATAAGTCTTTGAGGTATCTAGCTTTTCAATTTCATAGATAAACCCTTGACCTTTATAAATATCAATTGCAATAGCATTTGGTATACTACCTTGTGCTACTTCTTCTGGTGTTCTGACATCTAAAATGACTGCATTTTCATCTGCATTTAATTTAGAAGTCCATTCGTATTGTGTTAAATCAGCCATAGTTTTTTTTATACATCAATAATCATGCAAATTTAACGTTTCGTTATGATATAGACGAAAAAAAATCCGAAGTGTTACACTTCGGATTGTTAAATTTTAAAAAAA
>CAJQOA010000042.1 GCA_905479815.1 uncultured Psychroserpens sp. | reverse complement strand
CGTTGACCATTGTAAGATTCTTCGATTGGAAGATACATCGTATCCATAACCTCAGCATAATACTCATCTGGATAATCAGCAGTATCAAAAATCAAATCAACATCTTTGTTTAATTTTTTACCCTCATAACCTGTAGGTCCTAGGCCACTATAGTTATTATCCATATACTTTTCATATACGGTCATTTCTTCTGGATCTGCACCTTTAAATGCAAATTCTCCAATACCACCATTACCTGGAGTTTCACCAATTTCATCAGCTAAAATTGCTAATTTGGTTCTTAGAGTAGAATCTCTTACCCATTCTACGAATTGACGATACTCACTATTTGTGATTTCGGTCTCGTCCATATAAAAGGCTCTAACAGTTACGGTTCTAGTTGGAGCATCTTGTACTCCTGCTAAATCGTCATCAGATTTTCCCATTATAAATGCGCCACCTGGTACAAGTGTCATCCCATAAGGTTTTTCTGGGTGCCACTTCTTTCCTTTAACACCTACGAGTTGTCCTCTGTCTCCAGAGTTACAGCTTACCATTAGGGCTAAAACAGTTGTTAATAAAGCAAACTTCTTAATATTCATAGAAACTTGAGGTTAAATTATTTAGTTGTAATTATGTGTTAATTCTTGTGCTTAATTATTTTGAGGATGTAAACATATTTATATATATTGATAAATCCAATTTTTTTTCAATGTTTTTTACACTTAATCCCAAAAAGTTAACATTTCATCGATTAAAGATATGTTAAATTCACCGTTCAAATGCACTAAACACCGTTCTTCTTATACGCTTTATACCAACGTTCAGGTATCTTACCATGGCTTGCCTCTTTATAATCGTCATGTGTGCAAGGTAATAACGTATGCTTTTTTAATTTATTATTAACATTTGGCAAAAAAGGAATTTCAATCCACCAACGTCCCGTTTTTATACTTTTATAAAAGATCAACTCATCATCTTCAATGAGTACATTATACTTTTGGTGATTATCAGCATTGCTAAAATCATCATCATTAACTCTACAATTGAAACCTTCTATAAAATACCAAATCATTTGTGATACTAACATAGGTGTTGCATCTAACTCATTAGTAGATTTAAATTCATAAATACCAAATGAGGATACTTTATTACTTATACCAGCATATCTTGAAATGGCACAGACCTCTTTACCATTAAAACCATTGGGAGAAAATTTTTGTTTTGCGCCTACCTCTGCTGCTCTTACAGATTTTAAATCCATGGTTACAATATGAGCATCTCTCATAACAGGTTCTACCAAATTAATAGAATGCGTAACATCTCCAAGTCTATAAGACTCGAAGTAAAGCTTCTCCATCAAATCTATCTCCTCTTGTGAGTTAAAATAGGTTTGATATCCAATAACAGAGTAATTGAATAAATTATATGGTTGTTCTAAAATTATTTTTCCGAGGAAACTATTATTTTTCATTTCTACGGAAGCATCACCAAGATCAAAGTTAGAATCTACATTGACGATATTAACCATAGGCGACATCGTATCATATGCGCGATAATTAGCGTAAGTTAAGTCTTGACTACCTCCTATTATAATAGGTATTACTTTGTTTTCTATTAATAATGAAATTATTGTACGCAATGCGTAGTAGGTATCTTCAATTGTTGCGCCAGCTGGAATATCTCCTAAATCTGCAACAGTGGTATGCCAATTCCCAGGAAATAAAGAATATAATGATATTCTAATGGTATCGAAGTTTAATTCTTCTCCCATATAATTAATATCGTTACGGTTTTCTCTAACACCTATAATGGCAAGTGAAACACCATCTAAATCTGGGATACCGTTTTGAGTAGAATGAATTTTCATTTTTTTTCCTAGCGCTTGCTCAGATAATAGTTCGTTATGAGCTAGTACTGAATCAGAGACAGGAGACAAAAAATTAAAATTCATGGTACTGCTTATTTTTTAGTAGCCGTTTTCTTTTTAGTAGCCGTTTTTTTCTTTGCAGGCGCTTTCTTTTTAGCTGCTGCTTTTTTCTTTGGTGCTTTCTTCTCTATTTCTGCTTTAGCTTCTTCTAAGGTCATCTCTGTAACATCAACAGTCTTTGGAAGCTCAATTTTTATTTTACCTTTAAGAATATTGTGTCTTCCCCATCTTGCTTTCTCCACACGAATCCCTTCGTCTTCCCAATTGTGAATGACTTTATCTATTTCTTTCTGAATTTTATCTTCAATCAATGTTACAATATCAGTATCAGATAAATTATCCCAATCATACTTTTTATTGACATTAATAAACATGCTGTTCCATTTTATAAATGGTCCAAAACGCCCTTTACCTTTTTGAACTGGTAAATCCTTATACATATATATAGGAGCATCAGCTTTTTGCTTCTCTTTGATTAACTCGATGGCCTGATCTAATTCTACATCTAAAGGATTAGTTCCTTTTGGAAGCGATACAAATGCTTTACCAAACTTCACATAAGGTCCAAAACGACCATTATTTACTTCTACAGGTTCATCTTCATAAGTCCCTAAATTTTTAGGCAACTGAAACAAATCCATTGCTTCTTCGTAGGTAATAGTTGTTAATTGTTGATCTGGCGATAAACTTGCAAACGTTGGTTTATCTTCATCGTCAACGGTTCCTATTTGCACCATTGGTCCAAATTTCCCTAAACGTACACTAACTTGTTTTCCAGATTTTGGATCTTTACCTAAAATACGTTCTCCAGATTCTCTTTCTGCATTTTCTTGAACATCAACAACTACAGGATGAAAGCCTTTATAAAACTCTTTCATCATTTTTTTCCAATCCTCTTTACCTTCAGCAATTTTATCAAAATCTGCTTCTACTTTAGCTGTAAAATTGTAATCTAGGATATTTGCGAAGTGATTCACCAAAAAGTCAGTTACAATCATACCAATATCTGTTGGTATCAATTTACCTTTATCGCTATTCACTTTTTCGGTTAAACTATTATCAGTCAACTTTCCTTGCTGAAGTAATAGTTGTGTATAGGCACGCTCTACACCTTCATTAGCTCCTTTTTCTACGTAGTTTCTATTTTGAATTGTTGAGATCGTTGGCGCGTATGTTGACGGACGACCGATACCAAGTTCTTCTAATTGCTTTACCAAAGATGCTTCTGTGAATCTATATGGTGCACGTGAAAAACGCTCTGTCGCAGTAATGTAGCTATTTAATAAAGTCTCATTAACTTTCATTGCTGGCAACATGCCTTCTTGCTCTGTATCTTCATCATCTGTACCTTCAAGATAGACTTTTAAAAACCCTTCAAAAGTGATGACTTCTCCATTTGCTGTAAATGTTTCTTTATGTGTTGACGCATCAATCTTAACATTGGTACGCTCTAACTCTGCATCGCTCATTTGTGAAGCAATAGCACGTTTCCAAATTAAATCATACAATTTAGCTTGATCACGTTCAATGTCAACAGAATGTTTCTTGAAATCTGTAGGTCTAATCGCTTCGTGAGCTTCTTGAGCGCCTTTAGATTTTCCTTTATATTGTCTTGATTTACTAAATTTTTCTCCATAAGCATCTTCAATTTCTGCTTTTGCTCCTTTTTGAGCTTCAACAGATAGATTAACACTATCAGTTCTCATATAAGTTATCAAACCAGCTTCATACAAACGTTGTGCGTTTTGCATCGTTCTACTTACAGAATACCCTAATTTCCTAGAAGCTTCTTGTTGTAGAGTTGATGTTGTAAATGGTGCTGCTGGTGATTTTTTAGCTGGTTTCTTCTGAAGATCTGCTACTTTAAAATCTGCATTTGTATTAGATTCTAAAAATTTATAAGCTTCTTCTTTTGTTTTAAAGTTCTTCGGAAGTTTTGCTTTGAATGTTTGTCCGTCCTCATTAGAGAATTCGGCATCAATTCTATAAGATGCTTCAGGTGTAAAACCTATAATATCTCGTTCTCTTTCAACAATTAATCGTACAGAAACAGATTGTACTCGTCCTGCAGATAAACCGCCTTTTACTTTTCTCCATAATACAGGAGATAATTCGTAACCAACAATTCTATCTAATATACGACGTGCTTGTTGTGCATCTACTAAATCGTAATCAATATCTCTTGGATTTTCAATTGCTTTTTGAATAGCACTTTTAGTAATCTCATGAAAAACAATACGTTTAGTCTTTGCTTTATCAAGACCTAAAGTTTCAGCTAAATGCCATGCAATTGCTTCACCCTCTCGATCCTCATCACTTGCTAACCAAACAACATCAGCTTTCTTAGCAAGATCTTTTAATTTTTTAACGACATCTTTCTTGTCTTTCGAAACCTCATACTTAGGGTCAAAATTTCCCTCTACGTCAACTCCCAACTCCTTTGATGGTAAATCGGAAATATGTCCAAAACTAGATTCTACTTTGAAATCTTTACCAAGAAATTTTTCTATGGTTTTCGCTTTTGCAGGTGACTCTACGATGACTAAATTCTTCGGCATATATGGTTTTTTGAGGCTACAAATGTATGTGAAAAAAAAGTTATGTTCCTAATTTAAGTGCATTTCGATTGTAATTTGTCTTAAAAAAGTGTTATTTCATCTGATAAAAATTTACTAAAAAACCTAAAAAACCTTAAGCCTCTTTTTAAAACAAAAACAACAAATCAAATGAATGCTAGACTAATAGGTATAGGTCAATGCTTCAGGAAAACCTTCAATATTTAAAATAATCTCGTTACTACCATCAACTTTGATTGGTGTCAAATCAAAAGAGCGCTCTTGAGGTACAAATGCCAAACACGCTTCTTCATTGGTCAATACAAACTTTAAAAAGCGTTGTTCTGGAGAAGACTCAGCAATATCACCAGAATCTACCATGACCATACTCCATGAGTTTCCATCACAACCACTAGCACTTATACTAAGACTAAGACAATTACCTGTAATTTGAACACTATTGAGCTCATAAACATCTGACTCTGCAGATTCATAAAATCCAGCATCAACAACAACCGTTTGATCACAAGGTGGCTGAATGTATCTATCATCTTCATCACATTGTGTATTCATTAATAACATTACAAAACAAAGACAAGCAGCAACAATTTTAGATAATTTCATAAACTCTTAATTTTTATTACTAGATGCAAGATTACTTAAATGGTTGCGTCAAAATTCTCATTATTCCCTATTTGTTTGAGTTCATCAACATCTTCACCAAACCCAATCACTTCTTTATATATAAAATACAGAGGTATAGCAGCAAATGATGCTGTAACAAAAATACCAACACCACACATTAACATACCAACCATTTGCGCTAGTATTCCTGCAACTAGAGTAATCCCAAATGTGATTAACCACTTTTTATTACCTAAATCAAAACTAGCTTTGATAAGATTAGAACTCGATATTTCAGGATTAAAGGCATACATAACTATGAGTAAGTTAAGCGGAACCATCACATAAATAATAGGAAACACACATAGCATGGTTGCTAATAAGCTTATTCCAAAAAACGCTAAAGACAAATTAATAGTCTTTGAGAGATAAGGTTTCTTTAGAAAAAAGAAATAATCCTCCTTGCCTATCACGTCTTGATCTTTTTGGCGCATTATTCTAAACAGTCCAGCCTTAAGACCAAATGAAATCACCATCATTACAAATATGAATAGTAAATAAGCAATCACAACAAAGATCACAGCAATTGGCGCCAAGCCATCAAAAGCACCAGAACTTGTTGAATTAGCAACACCAAAGACAAGCAGAGGTATGTATATTATAAAAACAAAAGGTATTATAGCAGCAAACATGATGAGTAGCATAATTAAACCTTGTAGCCAAACCTTTTTAAAAAGTTCGATACTATCATTTAAAAGATGACCAAAATCAAGTTGTTTAGCATTTCTAATTTTCTGTTGTATTTCTGCAAATAGCATAAGTTATAAAGTCTTTTTGTTTTTCAAATAAAGTGAAATAAAACGCATCTTCAAAAGAAAATCCACTATGACACATTGTCATAGTCTTTTAAAATACACTATCTTTGCATGCTTATTGACTACTAGAATTTAAATTGATTCCTCCCTAAGTTTTGGGATTGTATACTATATATGGATAAAACGATTGACGAAAGTAAACAAGGTAATAACCTCGTTTTAGAGAAAAAAGAAGGAAATACACGCAAGCTTTTTATTGAGAGTTATGGCTGCGCTATGAATTTTAGCGATAGTGAAATTGTGGCTTCTATTCTTGCAGATCAAGGTTTTAATACGACTCAAAATCTAGAAGAAGCCGATTTAGTTTTAGTCAACACCTGTTCCATTCGTGATAAAGCAGAGCAAACCGTTAGAAAACGTCTAGAAAAATACAATGCTGTAAAACGCATCAATCCAAAAATGAAAGTTGGCGTTCTTGGCTGTATGGCTGAGCGTTTAAAAACTAAATTTTTAGAAGAAGAAAAAATTGTAGACCTCGTTGTTGGTCCAGATGCATATAAAGACTTACCAAACCTTTTGGCAGAAGTTGATGAAGGTAGAGATGCAATCAACGTGATTCTCTCTAAAGATGAAACGTATGGAGATGTTGCACCTGTGAGACTCAACACCAATGGCGTTAGTGCTCTTGTATCTATTACACGTGGTTGTGATAATATGTGTACGTTTTGCGTTGTTCCTTTTACAAGAGGTCGTGAGCGTAGTCGTGATCCTCAAAGTATCATTGGAGAAATTAATGATCTATGGAACAATGGCTACAAAGAAATTACGCTTCTTGGTCAAAATGTAGATAGTTATTTATGGTATGGTGGCGGACTCAAAAAAGACTTCACTAAAGCTAGTGACATGCAAAAGGCGACTGCTGTCCATTTTCCGCAGTTGTTAGAATTATGTGCAAAAGCACAACCTACCATGCGTATTCGATTTTCGACGTCTAATCCACAAGATTTGACACTTGATGTGATTCACACTATGGCTAAGTATGACAATATTTGTAAGCACATTCATTTGCCTGTACAAAGTGGAAGCGATCGTATTTTAAAAGAAATGAATCGTTTGCACACTCGTGAAGAATATTTTGAACTCATTGATAATATTAGACGTATTCTTCCAGAGTGTTCAATTAGTCAAGATATGATTGCTGGTTTCCCTACGGAAACAGAACAAGACCACGAAGACACCTTAAGTTTAATGCAATATGTGAAGTATAACTTTGGATTTATGTACATGTACTCTGAACGACCAGGAACAATGGCAGAGCGCAAATTGGAAGATGATGTTCCAGAAGACGTTAAAAAACGACGCCTTGCAGAAATTGTACAATTACAACGTGAACTTGGTGCAGAACAAATTGAAAAATATATAAATACCGAAGTGGAAGTTCTTATTGAGCGTGAGTCTAAAAAATCTAACGCGCAATGGTCTGGTAAAACATCACAGAACATTGTTGCAGTTTTTCCGAAGGAACATTATAAGGTAGGAGATTTGGTAAACGTAAAAATTAAAGATTGCACGAGTGCTACTTTAATTGGCGAGGCCCAAAGTAGTTCTATGTAATTCAAATTTAACACCTTAGAATATAAATTAAAATAGCTTTTATGAAAAAAATAGCTTTTATGATGTGTCTAGCGATCTTTACTATGGGTTGTGAAAGTGATGATGACAGTAATGATGATACAGAGCAAGTCAACCCAGATGATTTAGATGGTGATGGCGTCACTAATCAACAAGAGACTGTAGATAACACAAACCCTAATGACCCTTGTAGCTTTGTTCTTAATAGTCAATATTACCCTTCCATTTCTAATACATGGAAGGACTTAGATTGTGATGGTGATGGTGTCACCAACTGGAAAGAATTAGATCCTGATGGAAACAACTTAGTTGAAGGTAATGGAACTTCACCACTACAAGAATGCGATTTCATACTAGAAGATCAAACCGTTACACCACTACAAAGTTGGTTAGATCGTGATTGCGATGGTGATGGTGTTACTAATGAACAAGAAGTTATTGATGGTACAGATATATTTGATTTATGTGACTTTATTTATGGTAACCAAAACGTAGAACCTTGGGTAGGTTGGTTCACTTTTGATTGTGATGAAGATGGTATTACAAATGGTACAGAATATGAAGACGGAACAAACCCTTTAGACCCAACAGAATTCAATGGAAGTGGTAATATTTTAAGAGAAATTCGAGCATATGATAAAAAACATATCTATAATAACAATGGTGCAAATTTTGATAAAACTACAGCGATAGTTAATGATTATGTTTTTATTAATCATGAGTATAATACTGAAGGTAAACTTACACATGTATTTATTGATGATGATCCTGGCGATATAAATATCTATTTCACGTACACAAATAATAAGATTTCACAGGTTACTCGAATTGAGTCATTTGAGGAAGACTACATGTATGATGTAATTCATGAAGACAATATTATTTACACTTATGATGGTACCGAACCTGATGGGTTATATACCAAAAAATTCACCTTCGACTCACAGGATCATTTAATTTCTGTGGAAAGCTTTGAAGCTTTTGGCTCTACATTTTATAAATCTGTACAGATTTTTAATTATGATCCAACCTTTGAAAAATTATTATCTTTTAGAACGGAAACTGTTGAAGGTTATAATGATGAAACGGATGAATTTTACTCGCTTTACCCAAACAATTATCTAATACGAGAATCAACATTCTCATATAATGAAGATGTATTAAATCCACTTTACGAGTCGAGTCAAAATATTCGTTTAAATATTATACTGGGTTTTGGAAAAATTATATCTAGTGAAGTTTCAACTGGAAACATTTTTGGATCGCATAGCCTTTTTAGTGAAAAACTCATGACTGGCTATGTTTACACATTTGAAAATAGCACCAATGTCTCTACTTTCGGATTAGGATGGACACCAGTTTACGTCCAAGAAAACGGATTACCAACAAGAATTAGAAGAGATTATGGTGTTGGAGACTTTGATGTACATGACTTACTTTACGAATAACATATGGAAAGCATACAAGCAATAAAACAACGTTTCTGGATTATAGGAAACGACCCAAAACTCAACAGAGCGATTGAAAAAGCAATCCAAGTGGCACCAACTGATATTTCGGTTTTGGTTACTGGTGAAAGTGGAGTTGGTAAAGAAAGTATACCAAAAATCATACACCAGTTATCTCATCGTAAACACGGTAAGTATATCGCAGTAAACTGCGGTGCTATACCTGAAGGAACCATTGACAGTGAACTTTTTGGTCATGAAAAAGGAGCCTTTACTGGCGCAACAGGAACACGTTCTGGATATTTTGAAGTCGCCGATGGTGGTACCATTTTTTTAGATGAAGTTGGAGAGTTACCGTTAACTACTCAGGTACGTTTATTACGTGTTTTAGAAAATGGTGAATTCATAAAAGTAGGATCTAGCAAGGTTCAAAAGACTGATGTAAGAATCGTTGCCGCAACAAACGTTAATATGTTTGATGCGATAAAGAAAGAAAAATTTAGAGAAGACCTTTATTATAGATTAAGTACAGTAGATATTAATATTCCGCCACTTCGCGAACGTAAGGAAGACATTCATTTATTGTTTAGAAAATTTGCGAGTGATTTTGCTTTAAAATATAAAATGCCAACCATCAAAATTACTGATGATGCAGTTCCTGTTTTACAAAAACACCGTTGGAATGGTAATATTCGTCAGTTACGAAATGTTGCTGAGCAAATTTCGGTATTAGAACAAAACCGCACAATTAGTGCGTCTACGCTTCATGGGTATTTACCTAACGGAAGCAACAATCTTCCGGCAGTTATTAGTAAAACAAAATCTGAAAGTGATTTTAGTAACGAAAGAGAAATCCTTTACAAAGTGCTTTTTGATATGAAAAGTGACTTAAGCGATCTCAAAAAGCTAACGTTGGAGCTGATGAAAAGTGGCAACGTTTCCGAAGTAGAAAAAGATAACGAAGGTTTAATTCAGAAGATTTATGGAGAACCTCAAAAAGACAATTATACCGAAGAGTTTCAGGATTTAGAAGTCATGAGAATTCCAGAAAAAACCGAAGATCATTTTGATCCAGATGATAAAAACCAAACTGTAGATAAATATCATTTTGCTGAAGAAATCGAAGAAGAAGAAACACTATCTTTACATGACAAAGAATTAGAATTGATTAAAAAATCATTAGAACGCCATGAAGGGAAACGCAAACTTGCAGCTGCCGAATTAGGCATTAGTGAACGAACCTTGTATAGAAAAATTAAGCAGTACGATTTATAGATTTATTGCTACCTTTAATAAATCATAAACTACTAGTAATGAAGCGTGTTTTTGTTTTCCTATTTATTACTTTTTTATTTAACTCTTGCAGCTCATCAGATGAAACAGATTCAACTGATGATAACATCAGTATTGAAAATCCAGCTCTAAAAGTGACGGCAATGGCATCTGTAATTGATGAGGGCAATGGTATCAATGGTATTGATGACATCATAGAATACACCATTTCAATTCATAACACTGGAGATGTAACTCTATCTAATATTTCTCTTACAAGTTCTTTAAATGATTTTTTAGATAATCCATTAACATTAGCCGTTGCTCCCAATTTTGTAAGTGCGACTTTAGGGAGTACAATGGGCTCCATTCAAGCTGATGAAATTGCTACTTATAATGCGAATTTTACAATTACTCAAAGTGAAGTTGATGCTGATGGATTGCAATATTCAGTAACCGTAAACGCTATAACTCCACAAAATATTAGCGTTTCTGACGTTAGTGATAATGGAGATGATTTAGATGGCAATTTAGAAAATGATCCTACAGAAACCAATATTGAATTTGACCCATTAATTATCTCTGAATATCATATTCTTAACATTGACGGAGACATTATATTAAAATATTATTTTGATGACGATGGCATGTTTTATAAATACAGTAACATTATTCAAAATATTAGTACTGTTTTTAATTATGATTCTCAAGGAAGAATTACAACTGTTGATGAAATAGATTTATTAGACAACACTTTAAGCACGCATCAAGTTGTGTATACATCAAATGGCAAAATCGCAAGTATAGATGATCATAATTACATTTATAATGCTGATGAAAACTTCTATTATGATGAAGCAACTTATTATGAAAGCGTCATTGACTATGGCGACCTTATCTATACCGAAATTCAATATTTAAAGTTTTATTATAGTGACAACCCAATAAATTTAATAACGCAGGAATGTTCATATGCCTATGAATCTTTCTATGACACTGTAAATGACACCAATACAGAAAACATATATTGTAGCCCAAACCTTTTTAGTGGCGCTTGTTTTATAGGTTATGATGGAATTAATGTAAACTCAGATTATTGTGATGGCTGGAGTAATTTTGAATACTTTACGTCTACAAACAATCCGTTGTATTCTGATATGAACAATTTAAATACACTTTACACTTTTATTAGGAGACTTGACATTTTAGACTGGAGATTCGAATATAATTTATTATGGTCTCAAAACATTTTACACACAGATATTACCAGTGATGCTCCAGATGTTTACACTTATGAATACAATTACAATAGCTTAAATTTACCAATTGAAACTACAAGGTATTATTCTGAAGGTCCAACTGTATATCCAGATTATATAAGTGCAAAGTACTATTACCAAGGCGATGTCATACCAGATTAAATAATTTTTGAAAATTTTATGATAATCAGATGTTTAAAAAGTTATTTTTGAAACAGTAAATAGGATTTATATGAAAGCTGTAGAAATATTTATGATCAAAAAATCGTTTACACGAAAAAGCTCAGAAGCGATAAGACAAGAAGCCGAAGACTTAGTAAACGAAAAACATTACCAAGGGTATCGTGTCATTAATGTAGATTTTGATGTTGCAGATAATGCAGGTTACATCTATGCTTTTATAACCATGAAACGACCAAATACGTATTAATTAATGAAAAGTATCAAACATCTTATTGTGTTATCTATAGCTCTACTCCTATTGGGTTGTGGTCCATATTCTTTTACAGGAGTTCAAGATTTAAAAGCTGAAACATTTCAGGTCAATTATTTTCAAAATACTGCAACCCTAATTGAGCCAGGTTTAGATAGAGATTTTAAATTAGCGCTAGAAGCCTTAATCGTTAATCAAACGAATTTAAACTTAACAACGACTAATGGCGATTTGGTCTATGAAGGTGAAATTGTAGAATATCGTATTTCTCCAACAACTGCTCAAGCCAATAGCACAGCTGCACAAAACAGATTAACCATTAGTGTCAATGTGAGACTTTTTGATAAAGACAATCCAGACGAAGAGTTTGAACAACGTTTTTCATTCTTTTTTGACTATAGTGGAAGCGCACAGTTAATTGGCGCTCAAAAAGATACAGCTCACGAAGAAATTTTTGAACGTTTAACACAAGATATTTTTAATGCAACATTAGCAAAGTGGTAAATGAATAAATCAAATTTCACACATATACTCCAAAACCCACAGCACATAACAGATGAGCAAACGAGTGAATTGCATGATTTGAGTATTCAATATCCTTATTTTCAATCGGCAAGAGCCCTATACCTTAAAGGGTTAAAAAATAATGATAGTTATAAATACAATCAAGAATTAAAAACGACTGCTGCCTATACTACAGATCGTAGTATTTTGTTTGATTTTATTACTTCGGAAATATTTAATCAAAACGAAATATCTCAAGTCATCAAACAAAACTCAGAGCATCTTAAAGATATAACCGTTAATGATTTGGATGATATATCGGTCAATAAAAGCGTTACCATTGACGATGCACTTAAGCAACATATAAAAAACACTGAAGGTGTTCTAGATCCCAACTTATTTGAACAAAAAATAAACCCTGATGATGTTGCTCACTTTTTATCACTTCCAGAAACAACTCCAGAACAAGTAATTATTGATATTGACGCCAAGCATATAGTAGAAAAACCAGAGGATATTCTTCAAATTGGAAAACCATTAGAGTTCGCAAAAGAAGAAACACACTCTTTTACTGAATGGCTTAAAATAACAAGTTTTAAACCTATTGACAGAGACGAAAGCAAGACAGTTTCCGAAGAAAAAAATAGAGAATCACGAGAAGAAAAATCGACTTCAATCAATAAAAACTTTGACCTTATTGATAAATTCTTAGAGAACAATCCAAAAATTGTCCCTCCTAAGGAATTGAAAAAAACGAATACAGACGCAAGTGACAAAGTTCCTCACGACGGATTGATGACAGAGACACTCGCTAGAATTTACTTAGAACAAAACAACTATGGAAAGGCAATTCAATCTTATAAAATATTAAGTTTGAAATATCCAGAAAAAAGTGGTTTCTTTGCAGACCAAATTAAAGCAGTAAAAGAATTACAAGAAAATAATACAGAGAAATAATGAACACGTTTACTATCTTTTTAATCTTAATCATACTAGTGTCTTTTTTACTAGTTGTAGTCGTTATGGTTCAAAACCCTAAAGGAGGAGGATTATCTTCGTCATTTGGTGGTGGTGGCACTCAACAATTAGGAGGTGTTAAAAAAACAACAGACTTTTTAGATAAAAGTACTTGGGCTTTAGCAACTTTATTATTGGCATTAATTTTAGCATCTAACTTTGCCATTCCTGGTGCAGGAGGTTCAGAAGATTCTAAAGTAATTAATGGTAGTGATACAACAACTACTGTTCCAGCTACAACACCAGTTGATACAGCTGCAGATAATATTGCAACACCAGAGCCTGTTGAATAACAGTAACTCCTTATAACATATAAATGCCAACTAAATAGTTGGCATTTTTTTTTTCCTTTTTTCTACAGAAATGTGATACCTCTGCAACTTTGTCAGTTAAACACTGTTGGCACATTTTTAGCATAACGCTTAAGCGTTGATAGTAATCAACTATAACTATTTAATAAAAAAACTTACATACAATGAGCTTAAACATTAAACCATTAGCAGATAGAGTTCTTATAGAACCTGTTAAAGCGGAAACTAAAACAGCTTCAGGAATAATTATTCCAGACAACGCAAAAGAGAAACCTCAAAAAGGAAACGTTGTTGCTGTTG
>CAJQOA010000041.1 GCA_905479815.1 uncultured Psychroserpens sp. | reverse complement strand
TAGTATTATGAAAGACAGTGCGCTTACTCCAAAAAAAAATCCAGTTGACATTGCCGATGCCGTGGCATGGACTAAAAAATGGCAAGACGATAATAAGTCTCATGCAAAAGCCTTTTTAATTCCTATTAAAGATTTATTAGGATGTATGACAGAAATGGGACTTACAATTACCAAAGACCCTGTTACAGGGAAATATGTTTCTAGTGATCCTAATGCCGATTTAAGAGCCTATATGGGAATTGATGTAAACGATATAGCAAATGGTTTTGGTGAAAAGCTCGTTATTGTTGGTACCGTAAAAAATGGAACGATTCACAGTGACATTGTTCAAGGAGGAACCTACCCAAAAGCAGGAGTGACTCTTAATGGCAGTGGTGCTTATGATATAACAAAACCTTGTCCAAGTGATTGTGACGGGTTGAGCCCTTTGTTCCAAAAATAATTATAAACAATGAGTATAATTAATGATTTTTTTGAATACCTAATTGTTGTCATGTTAATCATTAATTCATGTTTATATGCATGGAGCTGCAGAACTCTTAAAAGCTCTGCAGCTTTAAACTATTTTACAGTATATATAATAGCAATTTGTATCGTACAATTTGCTGCTACTGTATTGGCTATGTATGAAAAAAATAATCTTTATTTATCTCATTTTTATTTTATCATTCAATTTGTATGTCTTTCTCTTTTTTTCAAAGCATTATTCACCAAGACTCAGAAAAAAATCGTAAACTTCTTGTTAATACTTGTATTAGTTCTATTAGGTATTCAATATTACACCACACCTGATCTCTTTTATCAATTTAATAATTTAGAGATATTTATTACAAGTATCCCACTCATCGTTTATTCAATTATTCATATGTACAATTCTTTGAATAAATCCCCGAGATATATGTATATTAACGCTGGTGTTTTAATATACATTACAACAAGTACACTCATTTATATATTAGGCAATTTTTTAGCAACACTTATCGACAATATCGCTGTTACAAATATTTGGTTCTTAAATAAAGTGCTTTATGCTATGTATATGTTATTAATAATGATAGAATGGAAAATGATATATCAGTCAGTCAAGAGCAAATCATAGGCGCTCTTGTTTACGGCATTATTTTTTTAGTCCTGGTTACACTTGGACTTGTTTTATTTTTCTATTATTCACGACGTAAAATCATTGAAAAAGAAGTTGAAAAAGTTAACATCAAACTAGACCATCAAAAAAAGATACTACAAACCACAATTGAAGTTCAGGAAAAAGAACGCAATCGTATTGCTCAAGATTTACATGATGCTATTAGTTCAAAACTCAATGTCGTGAGCTTAACAACCAACGTATTATTAGGTGATGGTTCTATTAATACTGAACAAAAAGAAGCGCTCAATCACATTCTAGATATCACAACGCGCACCTTAGAAAGTGCTCGTAAAATTGCACATGAACTCATGCCACCAATTTTAGATAAATTTGGATTAAAAGTAGCGCTTGAAGAGCTCTTTGATGAGTTTACATCTAATACATCAATTAAAATAAATCATAATATTGAAACTCTAGACGAATTAGATAAAAGTAACGAGCTTCATATATTTAGAATTGCTCAAGAACTCATAAATAATGCTTTAAGACACGGTAAGGCAGATCTACTACAAATGGAATTAAAAAAACAATCACAAGGATTCGAACTCATTTTTAAAGATAATGGTATAGGATTCGATGTTAATGATCATAAAAAGAAATCTGGGATAGGATTACAAAACATTAAGAGTAGAGTTTCCATTTTAAATGGACAACTCTTTGTTGAGAGCTCTAAAAAAACTGGAAGCATATTCACTATAAACTGTCACTCTTATGGATACTAAAATTACACTAGCAATTGCAGACGACGAATTACTCTTTAGACAAGGGCTCATCTCTATATTAAGTAAAGAAAAAAATCTAGACATTCTTTTTGATGCAGAAGATGGCAATCATCTCATGACTCAATTAAGGGCTGCCAAAACACTACCCGAAATAGTCATTACCGATTTAAAAATGCCTGGTCTTAATGGTGTAGAAACCACCAAACTCATTCGTAAAGAATTTCCAGATATTAAAATTATTGCATTGACCAGTTACTTTAGTAAACCCTTTATTATCAATATGATTTCTATTGGAGCAGTTGCCTATTTAGCCAAGAATAGTACACCAAAATTGATGCTAACAACCATTAATGAAGTTGCAGACAAAGGCTTTTATTATGATGTACAAGTCATGAAATTTATCCATGAAGGTTTATTGAATACTAACGATCAAAATAAAAAATCAAACTTTGATATGACCTATTTCACCAAGCGTGAAAAAGAAGTATTAGAGCTTATTTGTAAACAATATACAACCAATGAAATTGGAGAAAAACTATTTATTAGCCCAAGAACTGTTGATGGCCATCGTAATAATCTCCTTTTAAAAACCGAATCTAAAAATCTAGCCGGCTTGGTGGTGTATGCCATTCAGAATAAATTAGTAAATCTCGAGGAACAGTTTTAGTTATAAAAAAAGCACCCTAAAAAGGGTGCTTTTGTATATCATATTTTCTTCGGAAACATTAACGTCTCGACATAAAGATTTGCAATATATACCAGAATAATAACATCAACGATGCAAATAACCCTAGTGATGCAGGTATGTATTCATCTTCAGCATATTTATGAATCAAGTTAGATGTTTGATATAGAATCGAACCTCCTGCTAGTAAACACATGCCAACAGAGAACCATAAGCCTAAATTAAAACCAAATAACGAACCCGCTACTATTAAACCAAGAGCAATAAAAAACCCTATGGTCAATCCCGTTTTCATAAAAGAAAAATCTTTTTTAGTCACAAATACCACAGCAGTTAATCCTGTAAATAATGATAAGGTGACAATAGCTGCTTGATATAAAATTTCTGATCCAGAATCCATATAGAATGCTGCAATATAAATTAGTGGTACAAAAATGAAGGCTTCGGCTAAAATATAAAGTCCAAATGCCAAATATTGTTTGTTTTTATCTTTTGTTTTGAGTGCCATACCTTCAGCATAATTGGTGATAAACATAAAACCACCAAGCATAATCAGCCAACGCCAACCTTGTGTCATTGACAACGCAAATTCTACGACAGTATCACTTTGTAAGAGTAACCATTCAAATAGAATAAAAACGAGCACACCTCCTGCAACATGTGCATAGGTTTTTTTATAAAAGGCAGTACGATCTGTAACCGCAAGCCTACTAATTAATATTTTGTTATCGATGTTTTCGATAGAACCTTGATTTGAATTTTCCATAAGTCTAAAATAATTTAGGTACAACAAAGTAATAAAAACAAAACTTAATGACGTGTAAAAAAACGCAATTCGGTTTAATATTTTGTTTTTCCGAAGTATTAATCTCTACCTCCAAACACTTGTAAAGCCCAGTATAATAAGGATGCTAAAGCACCTATTGCAGCAACAAGGTATGTTCTAGCTGCCCATTTTAGAGCATCTTCAGAACCTGCATATTCTTCTGGAGTAACCATGTTTTTATTCTTTAACCAAGCCAACGCTCTATTACTAGCATCATATTCTACAGGCAATGTCACAAAGCTAAACAATGTAGCAAATCCCATAAACACTAATCCTGCAACAGAAACCCAGTAACCTAATCCTATACCAGCAGCAGCTCCAAGAACCAATCCACCAATAACAAGCCATTGAGACATACCAGAAGTAACACTCACAATGGGTACTAAAGCAGATCGCATGCCTAAAGCACTATACGCTTGCGCATGTTGTACTGCATGTCCAACCTCATGTGCTGCAACAGCTGCAGCAGCAGCATTTCGTTGATTGTAAACCGCTTCACTTAAATTGACTGTTTTATTTTTTGGGTTGTAATGATCTGTTAATTGACCAGCAACCGAAATTACCTCAACATCTGTTATACCATTATCGGCGAGCATTTTTTCGGCGATTTCTCGTCCGCTCATTCCATTTCGTAATTGTATTTTAGAATATTTTGCAAATTTTCGTTTTAATTGACCACTTACTAACGAGCTCACCAATGCTATGGCGCCAATTAGAATGTAGTATCCCATCATTCCATTCATATTTTTATATAATTATGTTATTACTTTAAAGATAGCAAAAAGTGAGCCAATTTGTAGATAGGAACATTTGTCAGTTCACTCTTCTATTCGTACTCTAAAGACGTTGACTGCTTTATCGTTTACAAAATTTATAATTAGTTCTTCTCTAAGAATTTCAGAAAAACTTGGAGGCGTTCCAATTTTGTAGTTTAATAACGATAGTACATTATTTAGAGGATCTACGGGTTCTCCTAATATGTCAACTATTTCTGATCTGGTCATCCCAATAAAAATCTCACTATCAATAATATCATCTGCCATTTTATAGCGTCGTGATGGATTACTGTGCCATATTTTTTCATCAAAGCGCTCTTCAAAAACCCAAGTAAAAAAAGAAGCTATAAGTGCAACCCCAAAAATTATAAAAAATGCTTTATCTATAGTTGTTAGACGCCAAACAAGTTTCATGACTATTACTATTTAAGTTCAATGGTTTGTACTTCAAAACGATTATCTACAACCGCTCCAGAAACCTCAGCAGTTCTAATCACTTCGCAAAAACCAGTGTCTTTATCATGAGCATCACCAAAATCATCAATATCTGCACCATCCACGAAATACGCTTTATCGTCAAATCGTACTGCCAAATCACAACCGTCTTGCGAGGTTAAACCAAATTGACATTGACCACAAGATAATTCTACGGTTTGCTTTTCAGAATTGGTGCATGCAACGCTCAATACGAGAACTAAAATAAATGCTATCTTCTTCATAATTTGCTATTAATTAACCTACAATATTTACAATTTTTCCAGGTACAATAATTACTTTTTTAGGCGTACGCCCATCCAATTGCGCGATTGTTTTCTCGTGAGCCATGACTGTTGTCTCTATATCATCTTTACTCATATCCATTGGCAACTCTAACGTAAAACGCATTTTACCGTTAAATGAGATTGGGTAATTTTTACTACTCTCTACCAAATGTTTGTCTTCAAACTTCGGAAAAGGTGCCGTTGAGATAGATTCTTTATGACCTAGTTTATTCCATAACTCTTCTGCAATATGCGGTGCATAAGGCGATAACAAAATTAAGAAAGGTTCTAGAATCCCTTTACTCGTACATTTTTGAGCGGTAAACTCATTGGATGCAATCATAAATGTAGAAACCGATGTATTGAACGAGAAGTTCTCAATATCCTCTTCTACTTTTTTGATTGTTTTATGCAAGGTCTTTAAATTCTCAGCTGTTGGTTCTGCATCATTAACTTTTAAACCATTGTCATCTACATAGAGTTTCCAAAGTTTTTTGAGAAAACCATGAACACCAGTTATACCAGCAGTATTCCAAGGCTTCGCTTGTTCTAGAGGTCCTAAAAACATTTCATAAAGACGTAAGCTGTCTGCTCCATATTGTTCGCAAATCGCATCAGGATTAACAACGTTAAATTTAGACTTAGACATTTTTTCGACTTCGCGACCTACTTTGTACACACCATCTTCTAGTGTAAACTCGGCATCAATATAATCTTCACCAAACTCACTATCCGCTTTCAAACCTTCAATATCTAATTCATCAGAGGCATTTACATATTTGACTTTTACGTGAATAGGATACACATTTTTATCTCCAATTAGTCCTTTTGATATGTAATTATTTGTTCCGTCTTCTCTATAAATAAAAGCACTAGTTCCCAAAATCATCCCTTGGTTAATCAACTTCTTAAAAGGCTCTTCAACATTTACGAAACCACGATCTTTCATAAACTTTACCCAAAAACGTGAGTAGAGTAAATGTCCTGTAGCATGCTCGCTTCCTCCAATATATAAATCAACACTCTCCCAATAGTTGAGGGCATCTTCACTAGCGAAGGTTTCATCACGCATTGCGTCCTCCATATATCTAAAGAAATACCATGAGCTACCTGCCCAACCTGGCATGGTGTTGAGTTCTAGAGGATGTATTGTTGTATTATTTATGTTATCATTAGAAACAACAGAATTACTTTCTGTATCCCAAGCCCAAACATCTGCACGACCTAAAGGCGGTTCTCCTTCTTCGGTTGGAAGGTATTTTTCAACCTCTGGCAAACGAATTGGCAAATGTTCTTTTGCGATCATTTGTGGCTTATCGTTCACATAATACACTGGGAACGGTTCTCCCCAATACCGTTGTCTAGAAAATACGGCGTCACGCAATCTATAGTTTATTTTCCCTTCACCTTGACCTTGTTGCTCTAACTTGTAAATAGCCGTTTTACTAGCTTTTTTATAGTTTAATCCATCAAGAAAATCACTGTTAGTGATTTTTACGTTGTCTTTAGAAGCGTAAGCTTCTTCGGAAATATCAACACCTTCAAATATGTTAGGAATAGGAATATTGAAATGCTTGGCAAAATCGTAATCACGTTGATCACCACAAGGCACAGACATCACTGCTCCTGTACCGTAACCAGCTAATACATAATCACCAATCCAAATTGGGATTGGCTTCTTAGTTAGTGGATGCTGTGCATAAGCCCCTGTAAACACACCAGAGATCGTTTTTACATCAGCCATTCGTTCTCGCTCGCTTCGTTTTGCAGTGGCTTTGACATAGGCTTCAACCGCTTCTTTTTGTTCTGGTTTTGTAATTTCTGAGACGAGTTCGTGTTCTGGTGCAAGGGTCATAAATGACACTCCAAAAATGGTATCTGGTCGTGTAGTAAACACTTTTATACTTTCGTCATGGTAGTTGATATTGAAAGACACTTCTGCACCAACCGATTT
>CAJQOA010000040.1 GCA_905479815.1 uncultured Psychroserpens sp. | reverse complement strand
ATTTAAACTTACGTTGAGATTCGCTGTGATTTCATAGAGAATCACGGAAGTTTTTAATACTCTTTTTGTCACTCTTTACTCCTCACTTTTTACTCTTCCCTTTTTACTAAAAATAAGCCATTGGTAACGGAATGCCCATTTCCATTTGATTTGCGAATTAAGGTTTAATTCATTTGAAATTTTTTCTAAATCTTTTCGTTTAAAAGCTCTAAGAATAGATGTTAATCCATCTTGAACTATCATATGATTGGAAATAACTAAGCCTAATAACTTAAACAAGCCATAAGCTATTTTGCTGCGTTGTAAATCATTAACAACAACTCCTAAGGTAACACTACTTGAGAGGTTATCCAATAAGGTTACTATTTCTTTTTCTTTAAAATGATGCAAAAACAATGTGGTTAACGCAATATCATAATTCAATGTTTTAAATTCTTCAGAGAAGATATCTTGTTTTTTGAAACTTAACTCTGGGTAATTCACAGATAATTCACCCGCATAATCAATGGCATCTTGGTTGGCATCAATTCCAATGAGCTTAAACTTGTAATCATTTTTTCTTCCGTAATCTGCAATAAGTCTTAAAATATCTCCATGACCACAACCCAAGTCTATGATGGTATATGTTTTACTTTTGGGTTGGTTTTTTAATAAATGCCTAATGCCGCTTAATGTTATTCTATTTCCACCAAGCCATTTATTAATATTTCCAAGTTTGTCTAAGGTGTCGCGAAGTAATTCTCCTTTCATAGAAAAATCGTCCATGATTTCAGTTTCTTCACTTCTGTATGTTGTATCTATAAATAAGCTCATTTGATTTTCATAGGTTTACCATGTGTCATTTTTATAATTTGAGGTAGTATAAACGGAAACCATTTTAAAAGGGTTAATAATTTTGGAGCTAACCAATTTTGTCTAAATAAATAAGCAATTGTATGGCCAGCTTTTAATCGTAAACTAAAAGTGCTTTTCCAATGTTTGGTATATGTTTTTTCTAACGCCGCTCTAGACTCAATCTTTCCAACAAGATAATCAATAATAACCTCTGATGCTAATTGCGCGCTTCTAATAGCCATTCCCATTCCGTTACCGCATAAAGGATGAATCATTCCTGCGGTATCACCACACATAATAATGTGGTTCTCAACTGGTGTTTTTGTTTCAAAAGAAATCTGACTTATAGTTAAGGGCTTCTCAAACTCTTGTTTTGATTTTTTAAATATGTGTTTTAATTCTGAATTTTTAAACACTACCTCTTCTTGAAAGGCCTCAATATCTTTATACTTTTTAAAAGCCTCAAAATCTGTGATGTAACATAAGTTAATGTGGTCATTCTCTACTTTTGAAACACCACAATAACCACCTTTAAAGTTGTGCAACGCCACTTTATCTTCAGGGAAATCACCTGAAACATGAATTTTAACCCCTAAATACGGTGATTTCTTTTTTATAAATTTTCGCTGAAATTGAATGTCTAAATTAGAGCGTTTACCAAAAGCTCCAACAACTATTTTGGCCTGAATGGTTTTATTTGACTTTGTCTGAACTTGAAAAACATCAGCATTAAAATTAACATCAATAACAGAGTCTTGAAGTGCCTCAACATTATTTTTTAAGGCTAATTGATACAGTTGAAAGTCCATTTCATAGCGGCTCATTCCAAAACCACCTAAAGGTAAATCTGCTGTAATATTTTTATTGTTATGTGTTGTTAATTCAAAGTTTGAAATGGATTTAGCGCCAAATTCATAGGGGTTGAAACCAAGAAATTTTAAATAAGGTAAAACTTCGTTAGACACATATTCGCCACAAACCTTATGCTTTGGATAACTGTTTTTTTCGATGAGCAATACTTTAAAATTAGCTTTTGATAGATGGATGGCACTCGTTAGTCCTGCCAATCCGCCTCCAATAACTAAAACGTCAAACTTCTCTATTATCATTTATAGCTTTTGATACTGAACCACATTAATTTTTACAGTTTTACTCATTATAAAACTACCACCACCAACATCAAAATCTCTTCTGTTTATCTCAAATTCTGACGTTATTACATGATTTTTAGAAGTTTTACTAACAGCAACTGGTATTGTAATTTGCTTTGTTTTTCCTTTTATAGTTAGGTTGCCTTTAACCTTATATACTGTTTCGGACTCTTTACGTATTGAGGTGCTTTCAAATAAAATAAAGGCATATTTATTAGAATTAAAATAATCGTCTTCTAATAAATGTTTGTCTCTACTTTCTATGCCTGTTTTTAGAGACGCTACTTTTATTTTTCCTGAAAGCTTTTCTAGAATAGCCTGATTATTAAACTTTGTGGTTACTGAAAAACTATTAAAATATCCGTCTACATTAACGCCTAGATTTTTTATTTTAAATTCTATTGTAGATGTGTTTTGTGAAAAACAAAAAGAGAATGCAGTAATAAAAAGCAATGAAAAATAGTAACGGAACATAACAATATTTATCTGTTGTTAAGGTACGCTACATTTTGAAACCTTTGAAATTAATTAACTTTTTTCTAAAGGATTTTTGTAATTGAAATGCTCGTGTTTCTAAACTCAAAACTATCACCCGAAGATTTAGACAACAACAATTGTGCTATTGGAGTAGCAGGAGAAATAGCATAAAATTTTTGATTTTGGTATGTTATTTCGCCAGCACTTATTGCAATAAAATAGTTGTCTTTGGATGTATATACAATACTCCCAAGAATACATTTATTATAAATAGACTCTGGATTTACCTTATTGAGTATTTCTTTCAGTTTTTGAACCTCTGCTAATTGGTGTCCTGCTTTTTCACGTTCCAGTTGAAGCATAGCTCTTCCTGTTTCGTGTTTGTCTCCAGCACTACTCTTAGTTTCAGACTGTAATGCGTTTTGAATATCCAAAATTGTATTTTGAATGGTTTCTAATCGTTGGTTTAGAAAATCTTGGCACTTTTTATATAGTTGCTGTTTTATAGTCATCTTCTGTTTTATAATCATAAAATGAGATGCAGAAACAATACTTCGAC
>CAJQOA010000039.1 GCA_905479815.1 uncultured Psychroserpens sp. | reverse complement strand
TATTGGATTAAAAAAAATAATATCTACTTGTCCTATCATAAATGACAAGTCTGAGCGTGTCATGGAAAAACTTAAAATGATTAAAAAATCAAATTTTAATCATCCGTTATTGAAAGAGCATAAACACATTGAACAATGTGTTGTCTATGAAATTGTAAAGACATAGAAAGTATGGATTTCTTGATAAGCTAATTAACAAATGAAAAATCACTTACTAATACTTGTATTCGCTGTTCTTAAAATGACGAGTTGTAGTGCTCAAAAAAGTGCTTTGTCCAATTTTGTACCACAAGGTTATAGCATCTATGAAACTCATTTTGCAGATTTAAATAATGACCAACAAGACGATTGTATTCTCATTATAAAAGAATCGAATAAAAACAACATCGTAGTAAATCGATTTAATACAACAGTAGATCGCAATAGGAGAGGGGTTATCATTTTATTTAAAAAAAATAATGGATATCAACTCGTAACTAAAAATGATAGTTGTTTTTCTTCGGAAAATGAAGATGGTGGCATTTATCATCCGCCTCAATTAAGTATTGAAACAGAAAAAGGAGATTTGATTATCGGTTTCGATCATGGCAGATATGGCTTTTGGAGTTATAGGTTTAGATTTCAAAATTCTAATTTCAGCTTAATTCAATATGCAGCAAGTAGCAATTATGGTCCAATTATAAATAAAGAAACAACAATTGATTTTTTAACTAAAACAAAATTGGTTAGCGAAAATATAAGTGAAGATCCAGGAGGAAATGATGATATTTTTAAAGACACACAAACAACTATTACTATAGATAAATTACTAAGGCTTTCTCAAATTAAAAATTTTGAAGACTTGGAGTTGAAGTATTAAAATTATAAATCAAGAAACGAGCATGTTAAACGTTTTATCAACTAGGTAAGATTAATAGCGAACACATATGTCCTTAAATAATAATGTATTCACAATGCGAAAATCACTGTTAATTGTATTTTGGATAGGTTTAATCTTAGCTACTAATAGCTTAATACGGTATTTGTTTATCGAGTATTTTGTTGGTGGTTACTACTGGTTGGCTTATTTTTATTTGGAGATTGCTGTTCCTATTGCGACATTAATATCTGTAGTTTTGTTTTTTGCACTAAATTATTTTAATACTAAAAAAAGGACAAATCAAACCCCATTTGGTTTAACTACAATGCGTTTTATTCTAGTATTTGTAATAACCTTATTAATTTTCACAGGAGAACGAATTTACTTCTTTCTTTCAGACTACTTTTTATTTAAAACTTAAAAGATGAAGCACCTTATTTATTTTGTTATCATTTGTTTGTTAGCTATAAGTTGTAAGCAATCAAGTACCTCTAATGATGATGTAGACACGAATCATTTGGACTTATCTTTTGTGCAAAATGGTGAAACCTTAAAGCCTATAAACGGAACAATTACGCTCGACAAACACCCTTTTAATTTAGTTTTTGAGTTTCCTAAGCAACACTTTATACTAGTAAACGCATCATTTAAAAATGACTTAATGTTTAAAGCGTTAAACAAAGAAACGTTGACCACTCAGCCTCAATTTATCTTGGGTAATATTATTGCAGAGACCTACTTTAATACAGAAAACAGTATCTACGCTTCAAGTGAAAGCTCAAGTGCCTGGCTTCAAGAGAGTCTAGATAAGCATATGTTCAATAATCTTGAAATAAAAGACGGAACATATACAGGCACCAGAATTGTAGAACATATTTTTGACCAAGACAGAAATCAAAACATAGCGATTAAAAACATAAATGCACCTTTATATCTAGTATTTGTAGTTATAGCTATAAATGATGACTTAAAAGACAATGTAGAGTTGCAAAGAATAATGGTTAAGATAGAATGGACAGGAAACACTAGTATCATTGAAGAAATACCTGAAGAAACGTCATTTAATAGTATTGTTAGTGATTTACGAGTTAGACACTTACCAGTCATTGATTCAACAAATTTTGATAGTATTATTGAAGCACCTTATTTTTTCAATGCGCAAGAGGTAGAATTACTTCAATTAGAAAAAATATACTCTAATTACCATGAAGAAGGTTATGATTATAGAACAACACCATCATATAGGATAGATCTATCTGAAGATTATTATACTATGGTATTCACAAGCTATATAGGTGACCATGAAATGGAATCTGTTTTAGTTAATTATACATTAGATGGAGTACTCAGAGATTATAATATCATTTCTTATGATGAAATAGCCGAAAGTCTTACACGAGTTATTTCAAAAATTGATGCGCATAGCATTACGACGACCACCACCACTTGGATTGAAGACAAAAAAGAAGACACACAACGCTTTAAAATTGATGACCATGGTATTATAAGTCAAATAAGTCTTAATGACCTCACAGATATTGCTTTAGCGTATTTAAACATAAATGAAAATGAAGTCGTATTTGATTTTTTTAGTTTAGTTGAGATCTCAGAGACTAAAACAGTCATTTTTATTCCTAAAATCGCTAAAGAGTCTGATGATGTATTACTAATAGATGCTTACCTCCTTATTGTAAATCCTAAAACCGGAGAGATACAATCAAAATTTATAGAAAAAAAATGTTGGTATAGTGATGCTCTGCAAATTACTAATATCGAAGTAAACTATAATCCCTATAGAATTACTGAAAACTCAGAAACTGTAGGTATTACAGTAGACTATTATGGAAGTAGTCGTGTAAATCCATTTGTTTCAAAAGAATTGACATTATTTATGCGAGAAGGAGAGGCTTTAGAGCGTGTTTTAAAAGATTATGAAATCTATAATCGTACTGGAGAAAATGATGGTGATGGTAACGGTTTTTATAACGAAAACTCTAGAACTATTATGATAGATGAGACTTCAGGAAACAGGTTTTATAATTTAAAAATTACCGATTCTATAAAAGAAGTAGAATTTGAAAACCGAAATGATAAAACAATTAATAAATATGTAAATTTTGGAGAGCTAATGTATCAAAACGGAACCTATAAAAAAGACAGTATTAATTGATGAAAAATCTAATATTAATAATTGTTCTTACTAACAACGTTAAAAGCTATGATTAAAAGTATCATTTTTCTTATTGGTTTGCTAATGATGTGTAACATACAAATTGGACATGCTCAAAATGTAGATAAGCTAAAAACAAGTTTAGAATTATTACAACAACCACGAGAGTTTCAGTTTCCGATAGATAGCACAGGGTTTTCTAATGTTACAACATTTAAATTTCTGTTATCAAATGGTGAAGCTTTACCATTTCCTATAGATCCTAAAAATAGCCATGTCGTAGATTTTAATAATGACGGTCAAAACGACATCATCTATCAACATACGTTTCGGTATGGAGCCACCTTATTATTTGTAAATAAAGACAATAGTTTTGTAGAACTATGGAGTGGAGCAGGAGCGTTGGTAGAGGTGAAGCCAGGTGTAAACCCAACTATTTATGTTAGAAATAATCCCATTGGATGCTTTAACAATACGCAGTTAATGGCACTTACTGTTCATGACGATAATACTATTACTGAAAATTTTATAGCCTATCATGACGCTACAGAAATTAAAGATTTTGATACAGACTTTAAGCAGCAAACCGTATCAGGAATTTTAAGAACACAACCTGTTGTAGATAATGAAGAGAGGATTGATGTTTGTACTGGAGAATCTGTTATTGGTAATCATGTTAGAATTATAGATAACACAAAGGTTACAGTACTTAAAAAACATAAAGACTGGCTTTTGGTTATGTGTAAATACAAGGACATAAATAGTATTGCTTGGATTAAAAATTAACACAGTAACAATCGATTTAAATTATTACTCTATAATCTCTCCTTTTTCATTAGCAACAGTCATTCCCCATTCTGCAATAGCATGTAAAACGGGTATCAATGTTTTTCCAAAAGGCGTTAATGCATATTCTACTTTTAAAGGCGGTTTACTTGTATATACTTTTCGGGTAATCAACCCATCTTGCTCTAATTTTTTTAATTGAAGACTTAATGTACGTTCAGTAATAGTAGAAATCAATTTATACAGTTCGTTATACCGTTTTTTACCATCTATCAAATAGATTAGAATGACACTTTTCCATTTTCCGCCAATGATTTCCATGGCAATGCTAGTCGTACAAGAAAACAGTTTGTCATTATACTTTATAAGCCTTCTCTCACAAGTTTCATTCATAATAGTAGATATTTACATACAAATTTAAGAAACTATCTTAATGTATACAACTATACTTTTTATAGTATTATTTTTTGCATTTAAAATACTGTTTATCAGATATTTATATTTTTATTGTAATACTATCATTTTTGACCGTTATTGTGAGAACTACAAAATCTATCTACATTTGTCACTATACTTTTGATAGTAGATTACAATCATATAAATTAGTTAAGATAAAAGATGAATACACCAAATATTGCAAAAGAAGATATTATAAATGCATTTCAATTTAGACATGCCACAAAAGAGTTTGATTCTACAAAAACAGTATCAGATGAAGACATGAATTTCATTCTAAAAACAGCCAACTTATCGCCAAGTTCTTTTGGTTTTGAGCCTTGGCATTTTGTTGTCATCCAAGATAAAGAATTGAGAGAATTATTAAAACCGGTTGCTTGGGGAGCACCTTTAAAATTAGATACAGCGAGTCATTTTGTATTAGGATTAAGTATGAAAGCTCCTATGGTAAAACACGATACCGATTACATTATGCATATGATGAAAGATGTCAAAAAATTACCAGAAGATGTTATTGAAATGTATTCTAAATTCTACAGAGAATTTCAAGAAAATGATTTTGATTTAGATACAGATAAAAAATTGTTTGATTGGTCGTCAAAACAAACCTATATCGCCTTAGCAAATATGATGACCTCTGCAGCTTTAACAGGAATTGATTCTTGTCCTATAGAAGGCTTCCATCAAGAAAAAGCAGAAGCGTTATTAAAAGATAAGTTTGGTATTGATACCGATAAATACGGTTTGTCGTTTATGGTCGCTTTTGGATACAGAAAAGAAGCTCCAACACATGAGAAAACAAGAAGAGATTTCAATGATATGATCACTTGGAAATAAACGAATCATTAATACATAGATAAAAAATGGCATATTATTCAGTATTAGACGTTACACCAACTGCTCAAGATTGGGTAGCAGATTATGTAGCAATATCTGGCAAGTTGGTTGAAAAACATGGAGGCAAATATTTAGCTAGAACCGCAACTCATGAGCAAGTTGAAGGTAATGAACAAGCAGCAGCTTTAAGAATTATACTAGAGTGGCCATCTAAACAAGATGCCTTAAATTTTATGAATGATCCAGAATATGTTCCGCATTTTAAAGCTAGGTTAGCAGGATCTATAAGTCATCATTTTCTTATTGAAGCAAAAGATGATTTGGCTTAAATAAGATAATTAAGCTCAAATTTAGTATTAACTGAATTTGAGCTTATTTGATTTATTAAATACACGAACTTTTCTAAGAGTTTATATTTTCATAAAATCTACATGCTTAAGAATCGCGTATTTATAATTTTATGTAGGATTGTACAGAATATTCAATTTATAGAAACCTAAAATTATCTGGAAAGAGGTAATCTATATAAACACTAAATATTTCTATGTTACATACTAT
>CAJQOA010000038.1 GCA_905479815.1 uncultured Psychroserpens sp. | reverse complement strand
GCTTCAATGTGATTTATTTCATTGAAGGTAATCATCAAAGCAGATATATTACTCTTGTTAGTTTTCAAATTGTAAATTAAGAATGTGCGTAAAAATAACTATTTTTGAACCAATGAAAACTATAGATACTTCAGTAATTATTAGCACCTATAATAGCCCAAAGTGGTTACAAAAAGTCTTGTGGAGTTTTGAGAAACAAACGTTCAGTGATTTTGAGGTTGTTATAGCAGATGATGGATCAGGAGCAGAAACCAAGACTTTGATAGAAGCTATGAAAACTGAAGTGAGTTATCCAATTCAGCATATTTGGCATGAAGATAATGGATTTCAAAAAACAATTATCCTCAATAAAGCTACAGTAGCAGCAAAAGGAGACTATTTGGTATATACCGATGGTGATTGTATGGCTAGAGCAGATTTCTTAGAAGTACATGTTGATAGACGAGAATCGGGTTATTTTTTATCTGGTGGTTATTTTAAATTGCCAATGGATATAAGTGAGCTCATTTCCGAAGAAGATATACAAACACAACGTTGTTTTGATATTGATTGGTTGATGTCTCACGGTCTTAAATCGTCATTTAAAAACAATAAGATTACTGCAAAAGGATTGAAGCAAAAACTTTTAAATGCCCTCACACCAACAACTGCTACTTGGAATGGTCATAATGCTTCTGGTTATAAAAAAGATATTATTGCTGCTAATGGTTACGACGAACGTATGCAGTATGGTGGAGAAGATAGAGAACTAGGAGAGCGTTTGTTTAATACAGGAATCAAAGCAAAACAAGTACGTTATAGTGCTGTTTGTTTGCATTTAGATCATGAGAGAGGTTACGTTAAACCTGAAATGATTGAGAGAAATCTTAAGATTAGAGCGACTACAAAACAAGATAAAGTGACTAAAACGCCTTTTGGGATAGAGACACTTTAAAACTGTTTTAAATAGTTTTTTAACTTCGGAAATATTAACTCTGGAGGAAAAGAATCATACAAAGAGAATGCCTGACCTTTCATTTCTTTAAGCGATTTACCTTCATATAATTCTGGTTTGACATCTTTTAAATGAATAGACACATTTGTAGTGTCATTGTCAAACATATTCCATGCTTCTTTTAATATCCAAGGTGAGAAAATTGTAAATGTTGGAATGTCTAATGCTTTTGCCATATTCACAGCACCACCTTCGTTACCAATCAGTGCCGTACAATGATGCGTTATAGAAAGGAAGTCTCTTAGACTTTTTCCGAAGACATCAAAGAAGATGTGTTTTTTAGTAGCTGCTTTGCAAAAATTATATACCGTTTTGGCTTCGTGTTCTTGTTTTGGGATGTAGTTAAATAAAATTTGGCCATTGGTGTCTTCAACAATAGTATCAATCAAATCTGCCATATGTGGCAAAGGATAGGTCTTGTTGTCACCACTTCCTAAAACACTTATCATAAACAGTGGTTTAGATACATCTATTTTAGAATCAATTAAAAATTGCTTTGAATTTTCAATCTCTTTGGGAGATAAATATACTTTAGGTTTTAATGTCTGCGGAATTTCAACACAAAGTGGTTGTAATAGTTGTAATCTATTCTCAACAGCTAAACCAGCATTTGTATTTGGTATTTTAGCGTCCTTAAACGTATGTGTATAATAATGTGAAGTGTACCATTTTTTCTTAGAGATTTTTATTTTAGCTCCAGAAAATTTTGTCATAAGATTACTCGAAAATTTAGAGTATACATCAATGACAACATCGTATTTTTCTTTCTTTATAGTTTTTAAAAAATCTAGAAATTCAGTTTTACTGTCTTCCATTTCTGGAGTGACAAACAAAAAGGTATCAATAAAAGGATTGTTCTCAACAACAGGAAAGGTATGTGAGTTAATCACATAATGAAGCACAGCATCTGGATGTTCAGCTTTGAGGGCTTCAAACAAGATGCTTGTGGTGAGCACGTCACCAATCATTTTTTGTTGTATGATTAAGATTTTCAAAATGTTAAGAGATATCTATTTTTAATATTATCACAGAATACTATAATCTAATTAAACCGCAACATTATATTCACGCAAAGCATCATTAAGTGATGTCTTTTTATTCGTACTCTCTTTACGTTTACCAATAATCAACGCACATGGTACATTGTACTCTCCAGCAGCAAATGTTTTAGTGTAACTACCAGGAATTACCACAGAGCGTGAAGGAACTCTACCTTTCATTTCTATAGGTTCGTCACCAGTCACATCAATAATTTTTGTACTCATGGTTAAAACAACATTAGCGCCTAAAACAGCTTCTTTTTCTATATGTACACCTTCTACAACAATACAACGAGAGCCTATAAAAGCACCATCTTCGATAATCACTGGAGCTGCTTGTAAAGGTTCTAAAACACCACCAATACCTACACCACCTGAAAGATGAACATTTTTACCAATTTGCGCACAGCTACCAACTGTTGCCCAGGTATCTACCATAGTACCTTCATCTACATAAGCACCAATATTGACGTAACTAGGCATTAAAATAGTACCAGCAGAAATATATGCTCCGTGACGAGCTACTGCATTTGGTACAACTCTAATTCCGCGTTTTTTATAATCGCGTTTTAATGGGATTTTATCATGATATTCAAAAATACCAGCTTCTAGAGTTTCCATTTTTTGAATTGGGAAGTATAAAACAACTGCTTTTTTTACCCATTCGTTTACTTGCCATCCGTTATCTGTTGGCTCAGCAACTCTCAATGTGCCTTCGTCGAGTAAATCTATAACGTTTCTAATACTATCAATTGTGACTTGATTAGCTAATAAAGACCTATCATCCCAAGCGCTTTCTATAATTTTTTGTAGTTCTTTCATTCTGTTTTTTAAATGCAATTTTCACAAATATAAGCCTATAATTTAGTTGAGTAAATTCATAATAATAAAAATTAATGTGACCTATGAATAATAGTTGTGTCTTATTTATTGTGAATTATTATTTACCAAGTATTTTCCCTAAACAAATGCTTGGATTCTTTAATAATTAATAGCTAATTTTTGTAAAACCCTCCTATTCCCTTAGGAGGGTTTTCTTTTTGAAAATTAAAAATTGACAACATGTGACCTATTATATATTTGTGTGTCTAAATGATTAGTTAACAACAAGATATCGTTTGCCCTATATACCCTTTTTAATATAAAAAGCAAATTGTTTAAAAGTCTTTCTTTGCCCCGAGAAGGGCTTTTTTATTGTAAAAAATTAAAAATATTTTATTTTTTTGTGACTTATTTAATACTATAGTGTCTTAATAATAGAACATGAATTGTTTAAGGTAGAGGGTAAACAATTTCATGCGTTTAATTGATAGTTGATTATTTTAAAACTCTTCTTTAGTTTATAAAGAAGAGTTTTTTTGTTTAACATATCACAATATAAAAAGTAACTTTACCAAATGGCGAGAATTTTAGCATTAGATTTTGGGACAAAACGAACTGGAATAGCAATTACAGATGAGATGCAGATTATAGCTTCTGGTTTGACAACTGTTGCTACCAAAGAGTTGATTGTGTTTTTAAAGCAGTACATTTCCGAAGAGAACGTAGAGTTGTTCATTGTTGGTGAACCTAAGCAGATGAATTATGAAGCGTCTGAGAGTGAGGAGTCTATAGCAAAGTTTTTAATTAAATTAGAAAAAGCTATTCCGCATATACCTGTCAAACGTGTTGATGAACGTTTTACGTCTAAAATGGCATTTCAAACAATGATAGATAGCGGGCTCAAAAAAAAACAGCGTAAAGATAAAGCGTTGATTGATGAAATTAGTGCAACTATTATATTGCAGAGTTATTTGCAAAATCCTACTTAAATTCATCTTAAAAATTCTTAAATAATAATAAGAATCGTATTTTTGCACCCGAAAATTACTATATAATGATATTACCAGTTGTTGCTTATGGTGACCCTGTTTTAAGAAAAAAGGCAGAACCTATTACCAAAGATTACCCTAAACTCGATACACTTATTGAGAACATGAAAGAAACCATGTATGGCGCATTTGGTGTTGGATTAGCTGCACCACAAATTGGTTTGCCAATACGTTTGTTTCTTGTTGATACTGAACCTTTTTCAGAAGATGAAGAGTTTACAGAAGAAGAACAAGAGCAGCTTAAAAATTTTCAACGCACATTTATTAATGCAGAAATATTAGAAGAAGAAGGCGATGAATGGGCTTTTAATGAAGGCTGTTTGAGTATTCCTGACGTACGAGAAGATGTATTTAGGCAACCTAAAGTGACTATCAAATATCAAGATGAGAACTTTAAAACGCATACTGAAGTTTATGATGGCTTAATTGCTAGAGTTGTTCAGCATGAATATGATCATATTGAAGGTATTTTGTTTACCGATAAACTATCATCACTAAAAAAGCGTTTAATAAAAGGGAAATTGACTAATATTTCCAAAGGAAAAATACAAGTAGATTATAGAATGCGTTTTCCATTAATGAAGAAGAAGCGTTAATACTTAACATATATTATGACATTAGATAAAATACTTTCCATTTCAGGAAAACCAGGATTATATAAAATTGTTACACAAACTAGAAGTGGTTTTGTTGTAGAATCTTTAATAGACAAAAAAAAGGTATCTGTAAACATTCACAGTAATATTAGTGTATTGAGTGAAATCGCTGTGTATACATTAACTGAAGAGTTACCTCTTAGAGAAGTATTGAAAAAAATTAGAGATAAGGAAGATTCAAAACAAACCTCGATAAGCCATAAAGACTCTAAAGATAAATTAGAAGAATACTTCTTTGAGGTCTTACCAGATTATGATGAGGACAGAGTGTACGCCAGTGATATCAAAAAAATTGTACAATGGTATAATTTATTGGAGAAGCACGATATGCTTGGTGCTTTAGAGGAAGATAAAGAAGCCGTTACTGCAGACGAGGAAGAATAAGCTCGTTAATAGATTGTTCATATTAATTACTGCTTAGAATTTCTATCTGAGTGAAACCGTTGTATTTTTGAGTTTTAAATAATTAATATGTCAGATAAGACTCAGCAATTAGAAGCATTTGAGCGATTACTCGTCATTATGGATGAGTTGCGTGAGCAATGCCCTTGGGATAAAAAACAAACCTTCCAAACCCTTCGTCATCTTACCATAGAAGAAGTCTATGAGCTTGGTGATGCCATTTTAGAGAATGATTTGGAAGAGATTAAAAACGAACTAGGTGACGTTTTACTTCACATTGTTTTCTATTCTAAAATTGGTAGCGAGAAAAAAGCCTTTGATATTGCAGATGTTTGTAATAGTATATGTGACAAACTCATTAATCGTCATCCTCATATCTATGGAGATGTAACCGTTGAGAACGAAGAAGATGTCAAAAGAAATTGGGAACAAATAAAGCTGAAAGAAGGCAAAGGGAAAAAAAGCGTTCTAGAAGGTGTGCCTAAAAGTTTACCAGCTATGGTAAAAGCAAATAGAATTCAAGATAAAGTAGCAGGTGTAGGATTTGATTGGGAAGAACCACATCAAGTCTTTGAGAAAGTGCAAGAAGAATTAGGAGAACTTCAAGAAGAGGTAAATCAAAATAATCAAGACAAAATTGAAAGCGAATTTGGGGATGTACTATTTTCAATGATTAATTATGCACGCTTTTTAAAAGTTGATCCAGAAAGTGCTTTGGAACGAACCAACAAAAAATTTATAAAGCGTTTTCAATATTTAGAGCAAAAATCTAAAGATATTGGTAAACCATTATCTGACATGACTCTAGTAGAAATGGACGTTTATTGGGAAGAAGCGAAACGATTACCAAAATAGGTAATTCAAAAATATTTTGATTTTTAAATACCTAAATTTGGGAAGAACTAAAAAAAATATAACTTTTTTTTAGTTGTCGTAATCCAAACATATAAAACCACACGTATATAATACAGATAGGAACTATTTATAGTTTCTTAATCATAAGTAGGTAATCTTAGTGTAGTAGTTAAGCGGACGCATTAAGATTTAAAATTTAGTTTAGTTAGGGGTAAAATCCTGTCTGTATTCAGACAGGATTTTATTATTTATACCGTTTTTTCTTTATAATTCTACTTCCATTTTATATTACAACCCATACTCGGTTTTTGATTGTCTAAAGCTGGTTGATTGTTTAATAAATTATCTAAATGTTCTCGCATGTCATTTCCTGTTAACTCGATATTATTGCCAGGTCGGGAATGATCTAATTGCCCTCTATAAACCAACTCTAAATCTCCATTAAATACATAAAAATCTGGAGTGCAAGCTGCATCATAAGCTATAGCAATCTCTTGTGTTTCATCATATAAATAAGGAAATTTGTAATCGTTATTTATAGCATGTTGTTTCATTAAATGAGGTGCATCCTGCGGATAGTTCTCAACATCATTACTAGAAATTGCAATACAATTAATTCCTTTTGAGGCATAATCTTTTGCTAATTGTGATAGCTGTGGATTCACATGAATAACAAAAGGGCAATGATTACATATAAACATCACTAAAGTGCCATTGACTCCTTTTGCCTGGTTTAGAGAGACTAACGTGTCATCAACTGTGTTTACTAAATTAAAGTCAGGAGCTTTTGTTCCTAACGGAAGCATATTTGAAGGTGTAAGTGACATATTTTTTATACTTTTAGTTTTATGGATAATATAATAACTTTCGAAGACTTCACAAAAGTAGATTTACGAGTAGGAACTATAATTGAAGTTAATGATTTTCCTGAAGCTAGGCGTCCAGCATATCAACTCAAGATAGACTTTGGAGATCTAGGCATTAAAAAAACTTCAGCTCAAATCACAACCTTATATACTAAAGATCAATTACTCAAAAAGCAAATTGTTGCGGTTGTCAACTTTCCTAAGAAACAAATAGGGAAATTTATGAGTGAATGCTTATTACTAGGAGCTGTAGATGGTAAAGATGTTATTCTTCTCAATCCAGAGCACAAAGTTGAAAATGGATCAATTGTGTCATAATAGATGGAACAATTAGATAACGTTAAAATAAATTTTGACAGTGAAGGATTGTGGGTGCTAAATATTGCATTGGCTATTGTTATGTTTGGAGTCGCATTAGGTATTTCTATTAATGATTTTAAGTCATTATTAAAGCAACCAAAATTAGTGTTCGTTGGTCTTTTATCTCAATTTGTATTATTGCCATTGTTAACTTTTCTAGTCATTATTTTTATTAAACCACAACCCAGTATTGCTTTAGGAATGATTATGGTCGCAGCTTGTCCAGGCGGAAATATTTCAAATTTCATGACGCATTTAGCTAGTGGAAACACGGCCTTATCTGTAAGTTTAACAGCAATAGGGACTTTTCTTACCATAATAGTTACACCAATAAATTTTCAGTTGTATGCCAGTATATATGAGCCAACAGCACAACTATTGAAAGATGTAGAATTACAACCTTTTGAACTTGTCAAATTAATTGTAATCATTTTAGGAATCCCTTTATTTTTAGGAATGCTATTAAGACATCATAACGCTAACCTTGCTATCAAGCTATCTAAGTTGCTTAAACCAATTTCAATTTTGGTTTTTGTGTCTATTGTTATCATAGCGTTTTCTAAAAACATAGAGGTGTTTAATAATTATATCCATTATGTTTTAATTATTGGAATTTGCCATAATGCTCTAGCAATACTTCTTGGTTTTTTTACTGCAAAGGCATTTAGGTTGTCATTTAAAAATCAAAAAACGATAGCTATAGAAACCGGAATTCAAAACTCTGGTTTAGGATTATTACTCATTTTTACGTTTTTTAGTGGCTTAGGAGGAATGGCAATAATAGCTGCATTTTGGGGAATTTGGCACATTGTCTCAGGTTTGATTTTAGCATTTTATTGGAGTCATAAATCATTAAAAACAATTGAAGTTTGAAACAGGTATGGTTATATAGTATAAGAGCGTATTTGCGTTTAGGTCTGTTTTTTTATTTTAAAAGAATAGATGTTAGAAATGCCAATACTATTCCTAAAAATGAGGCGGTAATATTTTTGGGAAACCATCAAAATGCGTTATTGGATGCTTTGCTAATTGCAACTAAGAATGGTCGTTTTTTATACTTTTTAACACGTGCAGGTGTTTTTGAGAAGCCATTAGTGAGCAAAATTTTAAAGAGTTTGCAAATGCTTCCTGTATATCGAATTAGAGATGGTTGGAGTAATTTAAATAAAAATAATTCGGTGTTTTCAAAAAGTTCAAAGTTACTTAGTGAGCAAAATGCTGTTGTGATTTTTCCAGAAGGGAGTCATAACCTAAATCGTACCGTTAGGCCTTTGAGTAAAGGATTTACTAGAATTATTTTTGAAACATTAGAAAACTATCCAGAAACTAAAATTCAACTCATTCCTGTTGGGTTAAACTTTAAGCATGCAACAAAATTTAGTGATACTGCTTTAATTAATTTTGGAGCTCCAATTCAAGTAGGCATTGAGCTATTAGAAGATAAAAATAAAAGCGTCATCAAGTTAAAAGATCAAGTGTCTCAACAATTAAGAGCGCTTACTATACATATTGAAAGCGAAAATTATGAGTCAACACTTCAAAAACTTGAAGACTTAAATGTTGATTTTACAAAACCAGAAGCGGTTAATCAATGTATTATAAGTGATTTTGAAAATTGTAAAAAAATCAAACCAAAAGACGATACTCCTTTAAAGCAATTATTTAAGTTTTTACTAATTATTAATTTGTTTATCCCTTATTTGATTTGGAAAAAAATAGCACAACCAAAAATTAAAGAAATTGAATTCACTTCGACCTTTAGATTTGCAATTGCTCTAACCTTAGTGCCTCTTTTTATCATATTGGTAATGCTAACCTTAGGATTTGTATTACCAATCAAATTTGCATTCATGTATCTTTTAAATGTAATAGTTTTGACTTTATTGTCTGTTAAACTATAATTCCTCTCTAAAGAAAATAGCATTCATCAATAGCTTATTAGTACCATACCAAAACGCTCTAAAATTAGTATTGTCGGTAAAAACCACAACGTTTCCTCTACCTAGATTCTTAACATTAAAAGGTACTGTTAAGGATAAGCTATCTAAATTTGGTTTTGAAATATAACCGCTTAATAATGGGTTTTTAGTGTATTTTATTGGATTATTATAACTCTGTTTATCTGCATTCATAAATAGCGTGTTATTTCTAAATAAAGCTATTTTATCAGTTTTATATCCAAAGTTTATCGGGTGAGAACGATCTAAATCTGCTTCAAAAATTGCGCCTCCAATAAATTGAGCACCTCTATAATCACCTCGTTGTTCAAAAGTAATATCCTTAGCCTCACGCTTCATTTTCTTGAAATCTATTTTAATAAATTCATTGCTTTTTAACCAATTTAAAGCGCTTCTATAGCCAATGATTGTACCTCCTTTTTGAACCCATTCTTTTAGTTTTTTTGTAGCACTTTCATCGACACGACCACTTGGTAATATGATAGTGTTATAACGATCGAGGTTTGTATTGTTTAATGAGTTATTATCTAATTTTGTAATACGCATATCGTAGCGTTGGTCAAATAAATGCCACATTTCTCCTGCATCATAAGGATTAATACCATCACCAACAATCATAGCAACCTTTGGCTGTTTTAAAGCCCTAAATTGATTACTTCCTAAATCTATGCCTCGTGTTAATCCTGTTTCTACGGCATGAATTTGAACATGGCTTTCTTCGGAAATTTGCTGTAAAAATTTATAAAGTTCTGTTGCAGATTTATTTTGATTTTGAACAGGAATTAGTATAGTTCCGTAGTCATAATCTTTTCCATTCATGTTAAATTGTTTCATGCCAACTTTAGCTCGTAATCCAGAACCTAAGATAGTATTGAGCGCTTTTGGAGTATAGTATTCATGCCATTCCATCAAGTATGCATAATTGCTTTTTGAAGACACAGATCCAGTTGCCATTTGTAAATTATCAACTTTGGCACCAGCATTTGAGGTCGATATGTTTTCTTCATAATCCAATCCAAAAGCTAAAGGAAACGTCCAAGCAGATACATCATAAAATAGACTGTCTTGAAAGGTAGTTCGTTTTTCAAACATCGCATTAATCATTCGTGTGTTTTTCTGATTCTTCGGAATAATAAACGCATGTCCTTTTTTGAAACGCTTTCCATTACTTGTAAAGTCAGCTTTTAATTCATGAAAATCTATCTGTTGACGTTTTAAAATTTCAGCTAAATGAAACGTTTTTGCAGCATCTTTCTCATCTCCAAATACGATACCTTTTCCGTTTTCTTTTGTAGCTTCTTGTCTCGCGTTTTTATAAAAATCATGTTGATATTGTAGAATGTCTTGACGCATGTTTTTTGCTGCTTCTAAAGTAGAAAGCGCAGCAGTGAGTTGGTTTCTAATTGTAAATGGAAACGTTAAAATGCCGTTATCACTTTCTTGAATGTGTCCTCTTGAGCTGGCTTGTTCGAAAAGAATCCCAATGCCACCATTAATGTCTGGGAAGGTAGATCCTTTTCCGTAGTAAAAATCATCAAAGCTCTCTTCGGTATAATATAAAGAGCCAATTTTATCTAATGCTTTAGCGTGAAAGTTACCAATGTTTTTGGTGAGCTCTTGATTAAGTTTTGGTGTTAATGGATGCGTTCTTGATGGGATTCCTGGCTGAAAAAAGAAACTAGCATTTGTTCCCATTTCATGATGATCTGTTAGGATATTTGGCAACCATTTATGAAAACTTGCAATACGTGCTCTTGATTCTGGCAATTGAACAGGTAACCAATCTCTATTCATGTCAAACCAGTAGTGATTTGTTCGTCCACCAGGCCAAACCTCGTCATACTCTCTATCATTAGGGTCTGGATTAAGGTTTTTGTTTTTATTGGTGTTTGCCCAATAGGCAAATCGTTGTAAACCATCAGGATTAAGAGATGGGTCAAATAAAATAACGGTATTGTCTAACAAATGTTTGACATCCTCACTTTGAGCTGCAGCGAGATGGTAAGCTGCTAACATTGATGCATTAGATCCACTTGGTTCATTACCATGAATGGAGAATCCTTGATACACCACAATTGGCATGTCGCTTGTGTTGACCGTATTATTTTCGGTAGACGCAATGTGAGCTTGTCTAATAGATTCTATGTTTTTATGGTTCTCTGGTGATGTGATAGTTAATAAGAGTAGAGGTCTACCTTCAAAAGTTGCACCTCGGTTTTCTATGCTTATTCTATTAGAGGATTTCGCTAAGGCTTGCATGTAAAAAACTAACTTATCATGTGTAACATGCCACTCACCAACTTGATGCCCAATCACAGATTCTGGTGTTGGGATACTTTGATCATAAGTAGTGTCCTGAGATAAATAATATGATAAATCTGGAGGAGTTTGCGCAGTAAGATTACAGATAGAAATTAAAAATAGAAGGATAGTTAGTCTCATAAAGCGTTTTGATTAGTTGGTAATTTCAAAATAGTAATGGTATAAAAATAAAAAAACCGTTACTCAATGAATAACGGTTTGTATAATTTAACAATTGAATGTTTTATATATCTTCAAAATTGATGTCTGTAAACTTTTCAGCAGAATCAGTATCATCTATAGATTCGCCTCCTTCTGTAACATCATTTGCAGCAGAATAGTCTTCTTTTTTGAAATCTTTTTGGTGACGTTCACTTATAACTTCATCCCCTTTTTCAGTTATAATATAATCTGTCATTTCTCTTAAAATCTCATTAAACTCTGTAAAGTCCTCTTTGTATAAGTAGATTTTATGTTTTTTGTAATGAAACGACCCATCGTCATTTGTGAATTTTTTACTTTCAGTGATTGTAAGATAATAATCTTCTGCTTTTGTTGCTCTTACATCAAAAAAATAGGTTCTTCTTCCTGCCCTTAAAACTTTTGAGAAAATTTCTTCTTTCTCCATCATTCCGTGATCACTCATAGCTAATTTTTAATTTGTGAATTGATTGTGCATCAAAAATCTAAAAAAAAAGATTAGTAAGCAACAAATAACTATAATTCTTTTGTGCTTAGTTGTTTTAAGTAAAGCTCTTTGTAGTAACCATCAGTGTTTATAAGAGATTCATGTGTTCCTTTTTGAATGATTTTTCCATCTTCAAGTACAATAATTTTATCTGCATCTTTTGCTGAAGACACTCGATGACTTACAATTATAGTTGTTTTTCCTTCGGAAATTTCTCGCAAGCTTTTCAGTATTTTTTCTTCGGTTTCTGTATCTACTGCAGACAAACAATCATCAAATAACATGATTTCTGGAGCTTTGATAATGGCTCTTGCGATAGAAACTCGTTGCTTTTGTCCGCCAGAAAGTGTCACACCACGTTCACCTAGTTTGGTTTTGTAACCTTTAGTGAATTTCATGATATTTTTATGAACATCTGCATTTTTAGCGGCCTTGATTACCTCTTCTTCTGTAGCATCTTCTTTGCCAAACATGATATTGTTTTCAATCGTATCAGAAAACAGAAAAGCATCTTGTGGCACATAGCCGATATGATCTCTCAAACTTTTAAGATGTACTTGGTTTATTATAGTATCATCAATTAGTATTTCGCCTTGTTGTACATCGTAGAGTCTTCCAATTAAATCTAAAATAGTAGACTTTCCAGAGCCCGTTTTACCTAATATAGCGAGTGTTTCTCCTTTTTTAAGAGAAAAACTCACATTATCTAAAGCTTTAATATTAGTGTCTGGATAGACATAGGTAACATCTTTAAATTCTATATTTCCAGCGATATTAGTTGGTGTTTCGTTCAAGTTTTTAACTTCAGGTTCTTCTTCCAAAAATTGATTGATTCGTTTTTGAGAAGCTTCAGCTTGTTGCACTAAATTAGTGACCCAACCTACAGTGGCAACAGGCCATGTTAGCATATTGACATAAATTAAAAATTCTGCTATTGTTCCAATTTCTTTGATCTCTCCATTGATGTATTGCATACCACCAACGTAAGCGACAAGTACATTACTTATTCCAATAAGGAGAATCATTGATGGGAAAAATAAGGCTTGCACTTTCGTTAAATCGATTTGCTTTTGTTTGCTTTCTTCAGAAAGTTTATTAAACTCATCATAGTTTCTTTCTTCAATACCATATGATTTTATAACAGAAATCCCACTAAAAGACTCTTGAGTATAAGCAGAAAGATGTGATAAATACTCTTGCACGACTCTACTACGATTGTTTATAACCTTACTTAATTTGTAGATAATAAAAGATAATAGAGGTAAGGGTAAGACCGTATACAATGTAAGCTTTGGAGCAACATTTACCATGTAAATTAATGCTACTATAAATAGCGTAACCGTATTAATAGTATACATTATTGCAGGGCCAGCATACATTCTTACTTTGCCAACATCTTCACTAATTCTATTCATTAAGTCTCCTGTCTTATTGGCTTTATAGAAATTAAGTGAGAGGTTTTGATATTGTTTGTAGATTTCATTTTTTAAATCATACTCGATAAAACGAGACACATTAATAATGGTTTGACGCATCAAGAATGTAAAAATCCCTGCAATAATAGCAGCACCAATAAGATAGCCGATATTTAAAGCTAGTTCTTGTCTAAAGATCTCCTCACTAATATCTCCATTTAATTTTTTGGAAATTGTCGTAATAGCTTTACCAATATATCTTGGTGTAAACAGTGCGAATATTTTGGCACCTATAGTTATTAAGACGCCTAAAAGTAATCTATAGCGATACTTTTTGAAATATTTATTTATGTGTTTGAGTTCTTTCATTAACTATATCGAAACTTGAATATTGATAAATTGATATTTTTAAGGCCTTATTTTTGCTAATACTCTAATATTGGATTATTTTTGGACACTATTTTACAAATAATTAAAATAGGTTTATAATCTACATACAATGACATCAGATGTTTTAACTTCAAAAGAACTTTCAAAAATGGACCCAGTTTTTGGACAACTATCTTTTGATAATCACGAACAAATCGTTTTTTGCAACGACAAAGATACTGGTTTAAAAGCAATAATTGGAATTCATAACACAGTTTTGGGACCTGCGCTTGGAGGGACTAGAATGTGGAACTATAATAATGAATGGGAAGCGCTTAATGACGCATTAAGACTCTCTAGAGGGATGACATTCAAATCTGCAATTACAGGTTTAAACCTTGGAGGAGGAAAAGCTGTTATCATTGGAGATGCTAAAACTCAAAAAACACCAGAACTTATGAAAAAGTTTGGTGAGTTTGTACATTCATTGAGTGGAAAATACATTACAGCAGAAGATGTTGGTATGACTACTGGAGATATGGATTTAGTAAGAGAGGTAACACCTTATGTTACTGGTATTTCTGAAAGTAAAGGAGGCGCAGGTAATCCATCACCAATTACAGCCTACGGTGTTTTTATGGGAATGAAAGCTGCAGCAAAATTTAAATATGGAAGTGATGTTCTTGAAGATAAATCTGTTTTTGTTCAAGGTATTGGACATGTTGGAGAATCGCTTGTTGAGCATTTAACAAATGAAGGCGCTAAAGTTACGATTGCTGATATAAACCAAGAACGTTTAGAAGAAGTACGTTCTAAATATGATGTTACTATTTATAGAGGAGAGGATATCTATAGTGAACCTATGGATATTTATGCACCTTGTGCTTTAGGAGCAACTATAAATGATGATACCATTCATAAATTAACAGCAAGTATAATTGCAGGTGCCGCAAATAACCAATTGGCAGATGAAATCAAGCATGGTAAATTGTTGCAAGACAAGGATATCTTATATGCTCCAGATTTTTTAATTAATGCAGGAGGAATCATTAATGTTTATGCAGAGTTAGAGAATTATGACCGTCAAGAAATTATGCGTAAAACTGAAAATATTTATAATACAACATTAGAAATATTAGATAGAGCTAAAGCAAATAATATTAGCACAAATGTTGCTGCTATGAGCATTGCTAAAGAGCGTATTGAAACTCGAAAGAGTGAACATCAAAAATAATAATATTACAAACTATAAATAGTTTGCATCTTTTAAAATTATAGTATTTTTGCAAAGCAAATTTGGTCACTGTACTTCGACAAGCTCAGTGTGCAATTTTGCTTTTATTAATTAATAGCTCTTTGTAACCATGTTAAATAGACGACATATTCGTATTAAAGTAATGCAAACACTTTATGCTTCAAAAGGAGGTGAAAGTGAAGATGTTAAAGTAAACGAAAGGTTTCTTCTGCAAAGTTTAGATAGCATGTATGATTTGTTTATCGCCCAATTATCACTTTTAATTGAGGTTCATAAAAAATCTAAAGACATCTTAGACAAGACTCAAAAGAAAATATTAGCAACTAAAGAGGAGAAAAACCCTAATTCAAAGTTTGTGAATAATGAGGTTTTGAACCTTATTAGTTCTAATGACGCTTTATTAGAGTTAATTGAAAACCAAAAAGAGAATCTTTGGTATTTAGATTTTGAATATATAGATGTGATATTCAAATCTATACTAAAAAGTGATGTTTATAAAGACTACATGTCTACTAAAACATCAACTTTTAAAGAAGACAAAACCTTTATTATTGATTTATTTACTGAAGTTATCGCGCCTAATGATAAGTTGTATGATTACTTTGAAGACAAGCGTATTACATGGTTAGATGATCTTCCTGTTGTGAATACTGCGATATTGAAAATTTTAAAGAAAGTCAAAGCATCTTCAGACGGAAAGTTCTTTACACCAAAATTGTTTAAGGATTTGGAGGATAGAGATTTTGGGGCTAATATATTAAAAAAGACCCTTTTAAACCAGGCTAAATTTATTGAAGAGATAGGAGCTAAAACTAAAAATTGGGATGCAGAGCGTATCACTCAAATTGATACGGTATTAATGCAAATGGCTATTTGTGAGTTTCAAAAATTCCCGTCAATACCAGTAAAAGTAACTATTAACGAGTATTTAGAAATTGCCAAGGAATATTCTACACCAAAGAGTAGTAATTTTATTAATGGTATTTTAGATAAGATCGTTAAAGAATATACAGCAGAAGGAAATCTTAATAAAATAGGTAGAGGTTTAATGTAAACCTTATACTATATAGGTGATAGAGTGTTAATGTTTTGTTTGAAAATTAGCTAAAAATTTTAATTAGATGAAATTATTAGTACATTTGACTTCTCGAATCAAAAATATTTAAAAAATTATAGCAATGAGAAAAGCAATTTTAGCGTTAAGCGCATTATGTTTAGTGGCTTTCACATCTTGTAAAGAAGATGCAACAAGCAAAATTAATTCAAGTAACGTAGCAGCAGCTGCCGAAAGAGATGCAACTGCTGGAGATTTTCCAGTGATTTCTTTTACTGAAACTGAACACGATTTTGGAACTATCGTAAATGGTACTCCTGTTGAAACAAAATTTAGTTATACTAACACAGGTAAAACACCTTTAGTAGTTAGTAACATTAAGAGTACATGTGGATGTACTGTACCTTCAGATTGGAACAGAAATCCATTAGCTCCAGGTGAGTCTGCTGAATTTACTGTTAAGTTTAACGGTAAAGGAGCTAACCAAGTTCAAAAGTCAATTACTTTAACAACAAATACAGAAAAAGGTTCTGAAATTGTTAAAATTAAAGCTTTTGTTCAGCCAGATCCAAATGCACCAGCTAAGAAAGCAGGTACTACATCTATTAATTCTGTAGGTAAGAAATAATTTATGGGAGCAATTGGAGATTTTTTGCCTTTTATAGCCATGTTTGCTGTTGTGTATTTCTTTATGATTGCACCACAGATGAAACGAGCAAAACAAGAAAAAACGTTTGCTGCAGCTTTAAAAAGAGGCGATAAAGTTGTCACAAAAAGTGGTATGCACGGTAAAGTTGTTGATCTAAATGATAAAGACAATAGCTGTGTTATCGAAACACTTGCAGGAAAGATTAAGTTTGAACGCTCTGCCATTTCTATGGAAATAAGCAGAAAATTAAACGCTCCAGCAACTGTAAAATAGAATATAAATAGTCTATATATTAAAAACTCCGAAGGTTCGCTTTCGGAGTTTTTTTATGCTTGAATTTTAAGACTTAACAGCTCTTATACTTATCATGCAAACCAACACCTTTTATAATCATAGGTGTTATTTTTTCTAGTCTTGATAGTTTTGTCGCTTCACGCTTTGCTTCACTAATATGATCACAGTATTCTCTTTGTTTTCCTGGAGTTAAAGCTTTGAAACTTGTATGTAATTCTGAATTAGATTTTAAAACATCTTTTAATTCCGAAGGGATGTTAATTGCTTTAGTCTTACGAACAGGTTTAATCTCTCGACCTAGTCTTTGATTTTCTGTTGCTTCTTTAGCATAGGCTAAAACAGCAGCTTTATTAATATCATTTTTAGATTCAAAACGCATTTGACGCATGCCTTTAGTTTTGTCTTCTTGTGCATTATGAAGTAAGCTATGTTCATCTTTTAAAAATACACCATGATGAAACCAAATACAGAAATGATTTTTGAAGGCTCCAATACCTAATACGTTTTTGCCATTTAAGCAATAGGTTGGCATGCTCCATTTTACGGTTTCTTCTAGTTCAGTAGACATGATAATGTCACGAAGTGTTTTTAACGCTTCAGTAAAATGAGAGTTTACTTCTATGTATTCTTCTACCGAATAGATTTTTTTCATTTTAAGCTCTATTTTATTTTACAGCCTTTTCTGCAGTCAGCTCCACAATCTTACAAATCACTTCTGTTGCTTTTATCATACTTTCTACTGGAACATATTCATAACGTCCATGGAAATTATGTCCTCCTGCAAAAATATTAGGGCAAGGTAATCCCATGAAACTGAGTTGTGAGCCATCTGTACCTCCTCTAATAGGTTTTATTAAGGGCTCAATATCTAATGCTTTCATGGCTTCTTCAGCGATATCAACAATATGCATTACTGGAACGACCTTTTCTTTCATATTAAAATATTGATCTTTAATCTCAATAGTAATGACTTCACGTTCGTATTGTTCGTTTATGGCATCAGTGAGTTTTTGCATGACCTCTTTTCTTGCCTCAAAATGATTCAGATCATGATCTCTAATAATATATTGTAAAACGGTTTCTTCAACTTTACCATCTATGTTGTGGAGATGAAAGAAACCTTGATAACCTTCAGTATGCTCTGGTGTTTCCATACGAGGTAAAGAATTAATAAACTCTGTAGCGATATACATAGAGTTCACCATTTTTCCTTTGGCATAACCAGGATGTACTATTTTACCTTTTATAGTCACTTTTGCTCCAGCAGCATTAAAATTTTCGTATTCTAGTTCTCCAATTTGGCTACCATCCATAGTGTAAGCCCAATTTGCTCCAAATTTTTCAACATCAAACTTATGAGCTCCACGACCAATTTCTTCATCTGGTGTAAAACCTACTCTAATGTCTCCATGTTTAATTTCTGGATGATTGATGAGATGTTCCATGGCAGATATGATTTCTGTTATTCCAGCTTTATCATCTGCACCAAGAAGTGTTGTGCCATCTGTCGTGATGAGTGTTTGACCTTTGTAAAGTAATAAGTCTTCAAAATAATCTGGTGAGAGAATGATGTTTTCCGAAGCATTTAAAACAATATCCTTGCCGTCATAATTTTCTATAATCTGAGGTTTTACATTGGCACCAGTAAAGTCTGGTGTGGTATCAAAATGTGATACAAAACCAATTGTTGGGACCTCATGATCAACATTGCTTGGCAGTGTTGCCATGATATAGGCATTGTCATCTATTGACACATCGCTCATGCCAATAGCTTTTAATTCTTCTGCTAAGGCATTTGCTAAATCCCACTGTTTTGCTGTACTTGGTGTTGTGTCGCTTTCTGGATCAGATTCGGTATCAACAATAACGTAACTTATAAATCGTTTTGTGATGTCTTCTTTTGAAATCATAACGTATAATTATTTTCTTTTAAGTGTTAGAATGAATGATAAGTAACCATAGGTTAATTATTAAACCTAAAGTTAGCGATTATATTCAAATGTATATTATTTTTGCACTAGAAAAGATTTTCAATGTACAAGCTTCTACTAAGACCACTATTATTTTGTTTTGATCCTGAAAAAGTTCATTATTTTACTTTTTCTTTAATTAGGAATGTTTCCAAAATACCAGGTATGTCTTCGCTTTTTAGAAGCCTATATCATGTTAATGACACATCTCTAGAGCGCGAAGTATTTGGACTTAAATTTAATAATCCCGTAGGATTAGCAGCAGGTTTTGATAAGAACGCCGTACTCTATAATGAGTTAGCTAATTTTGGTTTTGGATTTATTGAAATTGGAACGGTAACTCCAAAAGGTCAAATAGGAAATCCTAAGCAACGTTTATTTAGATTAAAGGATGATAAAGGAATTATTAACCGAATGGGGTTTAATAACGAAGGGTTAGACGCTGCTATTTCAGAATTAAAAAAGAATAAAGGCAAGCTTATTATTGGTGGTAATATTGGTAAAAATACAGATACAAAACCTGAAGATTACACTAAAGACTACATCACTTGTTTTAACGGTTTACATCCATACGTTGATTATTTTGTATTGAATGTAAGTTGCCCAAATGTTGGTAGCCATGCTAAATTAAATGATAAGGATTATCTTCTTGAACTCATTTCTACAGTGCAAAAAGCAAATAGAGCATTTGAAACGCAAAAACCAATAGTATTAAAAATTGCTCCGGATTTAAATGACCAACAATTAGATGAGATCGTAGATATTATTGCAGAAACGAACCTTGATGGTGTTATAGCTAGCAATACATCTATAGATAGAACGGGTTTGAAAGCATCTAATGAACGTCTTGCTGAAATTGGCAATGGTGGTTTAAGCGGTCAACCAATTAAAGAGAAATCTACTAGAGTTATCAAATACCTTTCAGAAAAAAGTAATAAGTCATTTCCAATTATTGGAGTAGGAGGTATTCATTCTGCAGATGATGCTCTAGAAAAATTAGAAGCAGGAGCAGCCTTAGTTCAAGTCTACACTGGTTTCATTTATGAAGGTCCAAGATTGATTAAAAACATCAATAAAGCACTACTAAAAAAGCGAATTAACAGTTAAGTCAATCCGCTTTGTAAATTATAATATTTCCGAAGTATTAATTCTTAATAAAAGGAATTGTGCTTGAATTATTCTCTTTTGTTAATTCGATATAATACACACCATTACTTAATGTGTTAGTTTGAATTTTTAAATCATCAACTTGGGTGATTGTCTTACTTGTTACAATTTGACCTAGCATATTATATACTTTATAAGCGTCTGGTAAATCATTAGTGTTAGCTAATTTAATGTTTAAGATATCATGCGTTGGATTTGGGTATACAGATATTTCATTAGTTGAAAAATACTCATCAACACCTAATACAGCGTTTGCCATATACGTTATTTCTCCACCTCCATAGTCTCCACCTGTTACAATCGTACTACCTTCTAAAGTCTCAAGTGTGTAAGATCCGTTTCCTGAAAAACAGCAAATACCATCACCATAACTATCAATCATTTCAAACGTGTAACACTCATTTACTGAAATATCAAAAGTCTCAATGAATGCCGTAAAATCATCAACACCTTCTATATATTCTGGACTAGTATATAATGCTGTACCTGCACTATCTCTAAAAATCCAAGAGGTTTCTGCTGGCCAATCATCGGTTACTAAAGTTAATATTATTTGAGTCGTATTAGTCGTTTCTCCACCAACTATGATGTAATCTTGATATACTTTTGTTAAAGATTCTGACCCATTAGAAATTGTAAGAGTAACATCATAGTTGCCTGCTGTAGAGTAGGTGTGTGATGGGTTTTGAGTTGTATAATCAATAACATCATCACCATCAATATCCCATTCCCATGAGGTTGCTCCAACACTATTATCTACAAAAGCAACATCCATTGAATTACTACAATCTCTAGTAAAATTTGCAGTAAGATCTATATTAAAACTTGGACAAGCCATAACAGCTCTAGACGCCTGATATACGCCATAAATTCGTGCGTATTGTCCTGGTGAGAATTCTGTACGACATGCTTTACGAGAATATGACATGATGTTTAATGGGTTTGGATTAAAAGCATCGCCATTAGCATCTGTATTACTACCAAGGTAATTACAAGAACCAGATACGTTACCAAATCCTAATTGTGGATCTGCAGGTGTATCACAAATTAAATCTCCATCGGTATCACAATTAGATCCATCAACTAACTCTGTTGTTAATGTGCCATTAACAGGCCCATGAGTATGCGATAACGCAAAGAAGTGTCCAACTTCATGAGGTAAGGTACTTCCATTAACTGCGCAACTATTATCCATTAATATCACTTCTGGGCCTCCAGGAAAAAATGCATAACCGCATAAACCAGAACCAGAAGTACTACTAACTACAGAGTTTGCAAAATAAATATTGATGGCATTATCTAAATTATGAATTGTAGTCATTGCATCTTGCTCATCAGTTTCAAAATCATAATATTCTGAACTATCTATATAATTGATACCATCACATAAAAAGAATTCTAAAAACGCGTTAGCATAAAAAACGTTCATATTAGCTATAGCTGCATTTAATTGGCTTTCTGAAAGTCCACCAGTACCACCATCATTTCTTATAATGTGTGCTTTAATAGGTACAGAACTTATAGCTGTTGAAGAACGTTGAAATGTCTTTTGATAATACTCTTGTTCGTATTGTCTTATTTGTGGTAAGATATTTTGAAAATATTTATCAGTCTCTGGTGTTGCTACAGTTCCACATTGTGGTTCATTTTGAGCTGTTACAACAGAAAAAGAAAATAAAACGGCTAGGCATAATAATACCTTGATTTGGGTGAATAACGTCATAACTTAAAGTATATATGTAGGTTAAGTTTATTTGTAAATATATGAAAATCCGTTTAAATACCTTAATTATAGGTGAAATACATGTTTTGGTTAGTTGATAATCACCTTTTTTGTAGATAGAGATCCGTCTTCTAGCACCAATTTTACTAAGTAAACGCCGTTGTTTAAGTTAGTTAAGTCCATTTGTAATTCATCGTTTGAGGTACTGTTTTGAAAACTAGCAACCTGCTTTCCTAAAATATCATATACTAGTGCTTGATCTAAAGTATTAGAATTTGACGTTTTTATAGTCATTTTTCCTTTTGACGGATTAGGGTATAAACTAACTTCAGTTACGTTTTGTGTATCAACACTAAGCACTTGATTAAGTGTAACTGTAAGTGTACCAATTGGTTTTGCATTAAAAGGACCTTCATTAATTAAAACTGATATAGGTTCAAAATTAGGCGTTGTTGCTTGGTCTGGTGATGTGTAAAACATGCCACTATCTGTACCAGCATCATAAGGAAATAAAGGGAGGATGATTTCATTAACCCAAGTATTGCCATCTCTAAGATTAATACCATCTACTGCAATCATCCAATCTGGACTAGGCGCAATCATTGACACTAAACTTAAAAGAGGGAAATTTGAACTTACTTCAATATTAGATAGTGTTGCAGTTGTTCTTGCTGCAAAGTCATCAAAGCCAACTTGTAAAAATTGATCTGCATCACCAGCCATCATAAGTGCTTGTACCTCATTCATTAATTCTCCGTTGCTACCAAATTCAGCAACATTTTTAATACCTAAACTAGCCATGCTTCCCATTTCTAAAAGCCTAGCAGAATTATTGTGAGTTGCTCCAACAAGATTAGACCAGTGTGCGTTATTGGGCAACGCAAGAGTACTGTTTCCATTAATTGGATCGTTTGTTTCTGTATCCCATACACTCGTAAATGAGATTGTATAAGAGGCTCTCGATTGTGCAAAAAGGCACATAGAACCTACAAGAGCTGTAATTAAAGTTAAAGATTTTAAAGCCAAAGTAATTTTTTTCATAGTGGTAGTGATTAATTTTTAATAGATTAGGTCGTCAAAACAATTTTAATCTTACATTATTTTTTAATTATTTTTGAAAAAATAACGACTGTGAATTACGACCTCCTCATATCTTTCATGATTGCAACATCTATACTTGCCATATCTCCTGGTCCAGATAACATATATGTGTTGATGCAAAGTATTGTTAATGGTAAAAAGTATGGATTAGCAACCGTTGCAGGTTTAATTTCGGGATGTTTAGTACATACTACATTAGTTGCTTTTGGTGTATCTGCAATCATTAAGGAAAGTGACACACTATTTTTTATTATAAAATTACTTGGCGCACTCTATTTATTATTTTTAGCTTTTAAGGTGTACAAGTCAAGTTCTGAACTATCTTTAAATAGCGAGAATATTCCGAAGAAAAGTGTATTTCAACTCTTTAAACAAGGGTTTATTATGAATGTGTTAAACCCTAAAGTCTCAATATTCTTTTTAGCATTTTTTCCAGGGTTTTTATTTAGTAATACTTTAAACTCTGTGACGCAGTTTTATGTGTTGGGCTTTTTATTCATGTTGGTCTCAGCAATCATTTTTTCGGCAATAGCTATTTTGGCAGGCTCAATTTCAGACTATATAAAACAGCATAATAGTATTGGATTATATTTAAAATGGCTTCAAATTATTGTCTTTGTTGGGATTGCGATCTTAATTTTTACTTCGGAAAAATAAAATCAACATGTCTTCAATATTGCTATCTTTGACCAAGATGACAAAACCTATCAAAATAATCGAATGTCCTCGTGACGCCATGCAAGGGATTAAAGCTTTTATTCCTACGGAAAAGAAAGTACAATACATTCAGTCTCTACTTAGAGTAGGTTTTGATACTATAGATTTTGGAAGTTTCGTGTCACCTAAAGCGATACCTCAAATGGTGGATACGGCCGAGGTTTTATCACAACTAGATTTGAGTGCAACCACTAGTAAGTTATTAGCTATTATTGCCAATACTAGAGGTGCAAATGATGCATGTCAACATCCAGAGATTGATTATTTAGGATACCCGTTTTCAATTTCAGAAAATTTCCAAATGCGAAACACGCATAAAACAATTGCGCAATCTGTGGTGACGCTTTCTGAAATTTTAGAACTTGCTAATACCCACAATAAAGAAGTTGTAGTCTATATTTCAATGGGATTTGGAAACCCTTATGGAGACCCTTGGAATGTCGATATAGTAGGAGAGTGGACAGAACGCTTAAGTAAAATGGGAGTTAAAATATTATCATTAAGTGATACGATTGGCAGCTCAGATCCAGAAAACATTGATTATCTATTTTCTAATTTAATTCCAGCATATACTAATATAGAATTTGGAGCACATTTACATACTACACCAACAACATGGCATGAAAAAGTTGATGCAGCCTTCAAAGCAGGTTGCGTTCGTTTTGATGGTGCCATTCAAGGTTTTGGTGGTTGCCCAATGGCAAAAGATGAACTTACTGGTAATATGCCAACTGAGAAATTATTATCGTATTTTACATCTTCAAAACATAACAATCTTAATGCGATGAGCTTTGAGAGTTCATATAATGAAGCTACTAAAATCTTCACGCAGTATCATTAATCCTATTTCTTCTAAATTTTAACATTGTTTAATTTCCATATTTTCAGCTAATTAACGGTACTCTTAAAAACTTATTTAAAATTAATCTAAATAAACTTTGGGGATTTGAATATGTGTTTTATTTTTGCATTCGAATTACATACACTATTTGTAACAAGTCTAAATAAAAATAATAAATCAACAAAAATGAACAAATTATTTGCCTCTTTTTTAATTTTAATCAGTGCTTCAGCTTTTGCTCAAGTCACTCCAACGTCTCAAGACAGTATTACTTTTAATCCGCAACAACAGTTAAATGCAGCACAACGTATTTTATCTGGTAATTATGGTAAAGCAGTAACTGTAGGAGCTTATGGAGAAATCACATATAACCAACCAGAATCCCAAAACGGAGAAATAGATGTACAACGTCTTGTATTACTATTTGGATATCGTTTTAATGAAAAAACACAATTTGTAACAGAGCTTGAAGTAGAGCATGTCGAAGAGATTTTTGTTGAACAAGCATTTGTGAATTACTCAATTGGAGACAATATAAGTTTACGTGGAGGTTTAATGCTAGTGCCAATGGGAATTGTAAATGAATATCATGAACCAACAACTTTTAATGGTGTTGAGCGTCCAGCAGTAGATAATGCTATTGTTCCTACAACATGGAGAGAAATTGGAGTAGGTGTTACTGGTCGTCTTTCAGAGCAGTCATTAACTTATCAAGCCTACATCTTTAACGGATTTAAGTCTACAGTTAATAGTGATGGGGAAGTAACAGGATTCTTAAAAGGAAGCAATGGTTTACGTGGTGGACGTCAAAAAGGAATTAAATCAACTGTAGATAGTCCTACGTTATCAACTAAAATAGAATATTACGGATTACCAGGTTTGAGATTAGGATTGTCTGGTTATTTTGGAAAAACTCAAGCAGAAGACGATATAGAAGATATTGATGGGACAAACATTGGTATTTCTATGGTAGGTTTTGATGCTCGTTATGCCTTTAAAAGATTTGCAGCTCGTGGACAATTCATTTATGCTTCTTTGAGTGACACAGAAGATTATAATAATTTAGTGGAAAGCGATTTGGGTAGCGCACTTATGGGATATTATGCAGAGGTATCATATAACTTATTGCCTTTAACCAAAGCTCAACGTTTATTCGTTTTTACACGTTATGAAAATTATGATACACATGCAAATACTGATGGTGCTTTAGAAAGAAACGATGCTTACAATAGAACAGATATTACCACAGGTTTAAGTTATCATATTGCACCTGGTGTGGTGTTAAAAGGCGATTACCAGTTTAGAAGTAACGCTTTAAAAGATAGTGATGTTAATAACAGATTAAACTTTGGAATCGGTGTTTGGTTCTAAATCATTATAAATAAAATAGCATACTAGTCAATTGAGATTTCAAATTTCAATTGGCTAATATGCTTTTAAAAATAGTACCTTTGCAATATGAAATTTACGCATGTTTTAATATCCTGTTTTGCATTTTTTCTAGTAGGTTCTGGATTAACCAAAAAGATTCAGAAAAAAGTAGATAAAGAAATTGAAAGTACTTACGAAGTGTCTGATTTCTATATAGAAAACATGACTTTTGATGCTAAATTAACATCTACACTACCTTCGGAGTTTGGTTCAGATAATTTCTTTAAAATAATAAACGATCAAACATTATTAGGTTACGCATACGTTGCAAAAGCGCCAAGTAAAACAGCACAATTTGATTATCTCATATTATTAGATGAGAATTTGATTGTAAAGAAAGCTAAGGTTCTTATCTATAGAGAAGAATATGGTGGAGAGATTGGGAGTAGACGCTGGTTAAAACAATTTGTAGGTAAAACACCTAAAGATGAGTTGAAATATCAACAAGATATTGTGGCTATTGCTGGAGCAACTATTTCTGTGCGTTCTATGACTAATGCTATAAATGACATGCTCAAATCATTAAAAATTCTTCAATCTAAAAGCGCATTATAATGCAAATAAACGGATTGCTCCATACCTTTCCTAAAGAAATTAAAATGCTAATAGGCGCATTCATTATTGTTTTAAGTATTGGGTTTTATACAGGATTATTATTTGTTAGCGAAACATCTTCTACAAATCCTAATGGCATTGAAGAGCAATATTTAGGAAATGAAGAGGATCTCGATGCTACTGTTATGAAATTTAAAAAGAATGAGCAACAAATGCTTACTCTTGTTCATGGTCATATTCTATCGATGTCAATTATTTTCTTTTTAGTTGGTTTAATTTTATGTACAACAAAACTTTCAAGAAAGCTTAAACTCATTTTAACTGTAGAGCCATTTGTCTCTGTAGTTTTAACCTTTGGAGGGATATACTTTCTATGGAAAGAGATACTTTGGATGAAATATGTTATAATGATTTCTGGAACTTTAATGACCATTACTTATACGTTATCAGTACTCATTATTCTATACCAATTATTTATGTCTAACAAGATGTCATCTCACATAAAATAAGTATCTTTGCTTGCAATTAATTCTAATTGCATCATGACAGCACACGAAAATAAAATTGTTGGAGAAGGTCTCACATACGATGACGTACTTTTAGTTCCAGCATTTTCTGAAATCTTACCAAGAGAAGTCAATATCCAAACCAAATTAACGCGTAACATTACAATAAACATTCCTGTGGTTTCTGCAGCAATGGATACAGTTACAGAGAGCAAAATGGCAATTGCTATGGCTCAAGAAGGTGGTATTGGTGTCCTTCATAAAAATATGACTATAGATCAACAAGCCGCAAAAGTGCGTAAAGTAAAACGTGCAGAAAGTGGTATGATTATAGATCCAGTGACCTTACCATTAACTGCTGTTGTTGCAGATGCTAAAAACAGTATGGCAGAGCACAGTATTGGTGGTATTCCTATTGTTGATGATAACGGTTTATTAAAAGGAATTGTAACCAATCGTGATTTGCGTTTTGAACATCAAAATGATAGACCTATTATAGAGGTAATGACTTCGGAAAACTTAGTAACTGCAAGAGAAGGCACGTCGTTGAAAGATGCAGAGAAAATACTTCAGCAGAATAAAATCGAAAAACTATTGATTGTTGATGATAACTACAAACTAGTAGGACTCATTACATTTAGAGATATTACTAAAGTTACGCAAAAGCCAAATGCAAATAAAGATACTTACGGAAGACTTCGTGTAGCCGCAGCAATTGGAGTTACTGGAGATGCTGTTGAGCGTGCTTCTGCATTAGTAAAAGCAGGAGTAGATGCTGTTATTATAGATACAGCTCATGGTCATACTAAAGGTGTGGTGACGGTTTTAAAAGATATAAAAAAGAAGTTTCCTAAGTTAGACGTTATCGTTGGAAACATTGCCACAGCAGATGCCGCTAAATATTTAGTAGAAGCAGGAGCAGACGCTGTAAAAGTTGGAATTGGTCCTGGATCAATTTGTACGACTAGAGTAGTGGCAGGAGTTGGATTTCCCCAGTTTTCTGCAGTATTAGAAGTCGCAGCAGCTATAAAAGGTTCTGGTGTACCAGTAATTGCAGATGGAGGTATTCGTTATACAGGTGATATCCCAAAAGCAATAGCAGCTGGAGCAGATTGTGTCATGTTAGGTTCATTGTTAGCAGGAACAAAAGAAAGCCCAGGAGAAACCATTATTTATGAAGGACGAAAATTTAAATCATATCGTGGAATGGGTTCTGTAGAAGCTATGAAGCAAGGAAGTAAGGATCGTTATTTCCAAGATGTGGAAGATGATATTAAAAAATTAGTACCAGAAGGTATCGTAGGTCGTGTGCCTTATAAAGGTGAATTGTTTGAAAGTATTCATCAGTTTATTGGAGGATTAAGAGCAGGAATGGGTTACTGTGGTGCAAAAGATATCGCTTCGCTCCAAGATAAAGGACAGTTTGTTAAGATAACCGCTTCTGGGATTAATGAAAGTCATCCTCATGATGTGACCATTACTAAAGAAGCGCCTAATTATTCGAGATAGAATTAAAATTCACTTTAAATAAAAGCACAACTCTACGTTGTGCTTTTTTTGTCTAGCCAATTTGATATACGATTATGATTTGTTATTAGTAAATACCCTAGAACAACACTTATAGTTGAATACGACCAATTAAAGTAATCGTCTGTAGAACCAAATTGTTCTGTTAATATAAAATCGCCTCCTTTGTTTGAAACTTTATCCTTAAAAGCAAGAAATGTATACTGCATAAAATCTGATAAATTGGTTATTAATAAATAACCACCAAGTAAAATAATACCTAAAGTAAGTATTTGTCTTGTTTTCAAATCTCCAAAAATTATAAATTCGTCATCAAACCCTTGATCTATTTTTGTTATATTGATAATGTTGTCGGCATATTTTATAATCGCATAATATAATAATATTACCAAAGCGGTCATTACTAAAAGTCCGATTAGAGGAAGTAATTCAAATCCATAAATAGTATATACATAATTAGACGGAATCCAATAAAATAGTGTTAGAATCAAAAAGTATAATCCAAAAAGTTTAATAATTATTCTAAAGAAATCTCTTTTAGTCATAAGTAGTTTATGTTTTATTTAAGTTTTGAAGATAATAATTTAATGATAGCATCATTTAAAGGTGTATCCACATGATACTGCTTTCCTAGCTTTGAAATAATACCATTTTTGGCTTCTAATTCTAGTGGTTTACCGTGTCGTAAATCGGTTAACATAGAGCTTCCTTTTGTATCTGGATAGTTTAAGACTTTATAAAGGATACCATCTGCAAAGTTGTTTTCAATACTAGCACCATCTGCAATGGCAACTGTTATTGTCTCGTTTAATAGATCTTTAAATTGCTGCTGTATAACTAAGGATTTAAATAGTTTGCACGTATCGTTATGTATACACAGTATTGCTCCAAGTGTAGCACTCTCACAAAGTTTTTCCCAGCTTTTTGTTTTAAAGTCTTGTACTTGGGTAATGTCAATTTCTAAAGCATTAAAAAGCAATTCAAACTTGTTTGCTATTGTGCTTTTAGGAATTGTTAGTGAAGGTTGTTTTATTGTTCTGTAATAATTATTATCAATAAGCTCAGTAGGGCAATCTATAATACATTCTAAAATATTCTCTTCCGAAGTGAAATCTAATACATCCTCTTTTAAACGCAATCCGTTTCTAATGACAACTACTTTTGTGTTTGGTTGAATTAATTGAGTAAGCCAATGCTGCGCAGCTGTATATTGATGTGCTTTTAAGCATATAATTAGCCAATCTAGATCATGAGTTTTAGACGTTGAGGTATTTGTGTTTACAGGAATATTGTGAGTTGTTTTATCTGTAATTAAATGAAGATGCTCTTTTTTCGTTTTGCTGAAATAGAACAACTCATTAGATCTATTGCTTTTTAAATAACAAGCGATGATTGTCCCAATGGCTCCAATACCTAATATGCCTATGTTGTTCTTAATAGTTCGTTTTATTTAAGTGTGTTGACTTATAGAGTTTCTTCTTCTTTAATAATCTTTCTAGGGAATAGTTTTGAAACGATATATCCAATAATCATTGCCAAGGCAAATGAAGGTGCTAGTACATCTAACTCTTTAAAATAGGGTCCAATGCCTTCCATTTCTGACATTACAAATTTAAAAAACATGACAGATAGAAACCCAGTAATCATAGAAGCAATAGCGCCTTTTTCAGAATAGCCCTTCCAGAATAAGGATAAAATTATGACTGGACAAAAGGTGGCAGCAATACCAGACCATCCAAAAATCATAATCCAGAAAATCTGCCTATCTGGATAGAGGTTGTATAATATAACAGCAATACCAAGAGCAGCTAATGCCATTGCTATAGTAACAAGCCTTGAGAATTTTGTTAAATCTTCGTCTTTTAAATCTGGTCTCAATATTTTTTGATAGAAGTCGCGAGTAATGGCACTTGAGGCCAAAATGAGCAATGAGTCAATGGTCGACATAATTGCTGATAATACAATGGCAATAAAGATAGCCACTAAAATTGTTGGCAAGAATTCGTTAGTAATCATGCTTAATACATCTTCTCCATTTTTTCCTAAAATGGCTTCAGGATCTTGTCCATCACTTGTGAAATAAATTCGAGCAAGAATACCAATTGTTACTGCAGCAGCATCTGTTAACAGTGTAAAAAGCAACGCAACCCATTTCCCTTTATCAATCTCATGTTCACTTTTAATAGACATAAAGCGCACATATACTTGTGGTGAACCAAGGAAGCCCAATCCAATCATTGAGAAACCAAGAATTGTAAATAAGTTCATCCAACCATCATCGCTTCTTCCCATGATTTGTGTTAGCGTAGGATCAATGGCGTTAAGCCCTTCTGTAATTCCAGCGCCATGATCCATAGAGAACCACACCACAATAGGGAGTAAAACTAGCCCGAAAAACATTAAAATACCTTGAAACATATCTGACCAAACCGCAGCTACGAATCCGCCAATAAAAATATAAACCAGAACAATACTAAAACCAACAAGCACACCAATTTTATAGTCAATACCAAGCATGGATTCAAACGCAATACCAGTGACATCCATTTGAGACGCAACATAAATGACAACGAATACTACTAATACAGAAGCTGATAGGATTCTAAGCGTGTTTGTTGATGATTTAAAACGACTTTGAAGGTAGTCAGGTATTGTAATGGCTTTGTATTCGTCTGATCGTCTTTTAAACTTTTTGGCCATAAATTGCCATGACAAGAAAACGCCTAGTAATTCACCAGCAACAACCCAATATCCAGAATAACCAGCTATGGCTCCCATTCCTGTTAGGCCTATTAAAAGCCATCCAGATTCACCAGTAGCTCTAGCAGAAAAAGCAACAGCCCAAAAACCCATTTTTTTGCCTCCTAGATAATAGTCACTCATGCTTTTCACTCTTCGTGACGCTAGGATTCCGATTAAAAATAGAATGGCGACATAAATGGCCAGGACGATAATTTTTGTAGTCATTGTTTCTTAAGTTATGTCTTTAAAGATAGTCTTTAGCTAACCGTTTTTATTGTTTATCTCTTTATTCTAATCTTGACTTAAAACTATTTGTGCCAAATGAAGAGCATATGACATCTTGTTAATTAGGTTTCTTTCTATTGGTACTATTCAATTTCTGTTTCAATAGCGATTGAAAACTTTGAGCCAGGCTCAATAGTTTTATAGCTTGTTTTTTTTGTCAAATCGATAGATTCATCTTCTCGATCGGGAAGTCCGAGCCAAGGTTCTATGCATATGTAATCAGCAAATGGTTTAGACCACAATGCAAGATGAGGATAGTCTTTAAATCGAACTATGATTCCTTTTTTATTAGCCTTTTTACGTAATCTAACCCAGTCAAAATCTATGTTAGAGAATATTAAAGCATCGTCATTGAATAATGTATCCGAAAGCGGAAGCGCTTTATCATTACACTGAATTTTTCTTTTGTTATTAGATAGTAATCCCGAAGCTCCTAATAGGTTAGACTCAAGGTGCAATGGTGAAGGGAATTCGATAACGTAATCTGAAAGCTTTACATTTTCATTTAAGGGAAGTGCATAAGCTGTATGGCCTCCACATGCAAATTGCATAGGCGAAGCGTCTCGATTTTCTAAAGTATAGGTCATTATTACACGTTTCTCAATAAGAGTAAACTCTATGGTGAACGAAAACCTATATGGATATTGTTTAAGTGTTTCTTCGGAACTTATAAGTGTAAAAGAACAATTAGAAACCCCAAGTTGTTTAAAAGTAAGCTGTGTATTATTTCGAATAATCCCATGCTTAGGCATTAGATATGGTTTCCCATTAAAAATAATTTTGTCCTCTTTTATTTTTCCAATAGCTGGGAACAATACTGGAGAACTACTTCCCCATATAGAGCTGTCTATTTGCCAAATATACTCTTCTCCAGTTGCTTTGTTTTTTATAGAACGGATTTCTGCTCCATTAGATTCAAGAGTGCAAATGAGATTTTTGTTTTCAATAGTGTGTAACATAATTCAAATATTATGCGCTTTCCTATACTTAGTCATTATGTAATTTGCCTTTTGCTATTAGAGTAATTCTTTTACAGCTGTTCCAGTAATTTTTATTTTGCCTCCAAACGGCAAAGCTTCTGCTTGATAAATGGTCCTTGCAGGTCGTTTGCCTTCAGGAAACAACTCCATGAATAATTTATTGATTTCTGGTAAACCTTTAAGGTCATCAAAAGCGATATCAATAAAAACAATATCATCCTTTTTAAATTCGGCGTTTTTTAATGCCGAAAAAAAGTTTGAGAACGCCAGTTTTCCTTCTTCTAGAATTGTTCCGCATATATACTTTCCATTTAAATCTATGGATAATTGACCACTAACAAAACACATATTATTAACAACAACTGCGTGACTAATTGGGTTAGACCAATTGGGTAACCCTTCACCTTTTGTAATATATTTTTTGCTATTCATAAATGTTTAAGCGGTAGTTTTAAGAATGACAATAATTTTATTTAGATTTTTTTAGCCTCTTTTCTGCTTTTTTTTCTTTAGCGGTTTTAGTTGGTTCTTTTTTAACGTTCTTCTTAGAATCTTTACCTTTTGACATGATATGTTTTTTTAAATTAGTGTTGGCTTAAATTTAGGCATTAACTATACACGTTGTTACTTTAGTTTCTATTTATAGTTGGAGTACACATAGAATGAGAAATTAATGATATACGTTTGTTAACTGAGATGTCTTTAATCAACAATTACGACATTACCTTTATTTCTAATTAACATGACCTGTATGATTTTTTCAACCAATTCCATGTCGATTTTCATTCGGTCTGCTATTAATTCTATGACTTTTTCTTCGTCTTTTTTAATTATCCCGTCTGCTAAAACTATTTCAATAGCCATTGAGAACAAGGTGTCTTTATCACCTTCATTAACGAATTCTGAGCAAGCTTCAACCAAACCAATTCCACCGATTTTTAATTTTGCATCTGCAACAGCATTGTAAAGTGGTGAGATATCTATTCCAGAGAATTTCTGTTTATGTATAATCATTCTCGAAAGAGAATCAATTTCCACATCACTCACTTCTCCATCAGAAGACATACAAGCATATAGGATTCCAATCCAAGCTTCGAGATCTGAAAGCGGTTTATAGGTTATATCTTTAACTTCTGATTTTTTTATAAACTTGTCAAATAATCCCATTCTTTTGTTTTTATAGTTTTTTAATAATAAAGCTTTGAATCCAAATTTAATTTATTTATTACGAATTGAATAACGTGTTTCAAACTAAATTATCGTCAACATTATTTTACAAGGTTGTAGCGTGTAGTTATTCAATATCCTAAGTGAGTATTCTATTCACTTAATTTATGCCTTAATGTATGATTTTATTGAGAATAGAGTTAAAAAATCTAAACCAACATAAACAGTTTATTGACAAACAAATATCTGTTTTTCTGAATTGTCACTAAATGCTTCTTCTTCAAAATTTCCAAATTTATTAATAATATTAAAGCCATTAGATTCTAGGTATGAATCTAATTCTTGAGGGTAAAAGAGTCTCATATCCAAATTTTGAATTGAATCAAACTCGCCATTTATATAATAATGCCATTCTATACGATTAATTTGAGTTGTGCTTTCATAACGCATTATCTGCTTTATCAATACAGCTCTTCCATCTTTGGTAGTATATTGAGCAATTTCTTTTTGTTCTTTTTCACCTTCAACAATAAATTGAATATTTGGATTAAAGCAGTCTAATAGAAATACACCTCCTTCTTTGAGGTGGTTTTTAACAGCATTAAATGTCTTAAATAAATCATCATTTTTATATAAATGATGTATTGAATTAAATGGAATAAAAATAAGATCGTATTTCTCTGGCAAGTCTAAAGTTCTAATATCTGCTTCAATAAAGGGGATATCTAATCCTTCTTCGGAAGCTTTCACTTTTGCCTGTTCTAACATTGAAGAGGTGAAATCTACACCACTAATATTATAGCCTTCTTTTGCAAGCGGGATCGTAAGTCTTCCTGTACCACAACATAATTCAAGAATGTTGCCATTCTTCTTTTTTTTGAGCCAGCGTGAATAAAATGGCAAATCAGCTATTTCTGAATTTAAACCATCATAAATATTCGCATCATAAATTAAATCACCAACTTTATAATTACTATCCATTTTATCTTTCAAACCTATTGGTTATTTATCTATTATTTTATCATCGCTACACTTAAAAATAATTGACATTCCTATAAAAAAAAAAGGTAATTATCTAGCGTGTTTGTGTATGTTTAGTTGTGTTGCTAAGTCTAAATTAGTAAAAGAAAACGAACGAGTGGAAAATTTGTAAGATTTTCTGAGTATTAAGAGAACGAGTAATTAATTATATACTGTGTTAACATTAATGATTTTAGTCTGCCTTTCAATTTCATGACAAAATTAAATGTTTTTCGTATATTTAGTAAATGGATTTACCAAGTGAAGCTTACGAGATAATTATTGTAGTTATTCTAATTTCTGTAGCAATGGTTTTTGTTAGTTACTTAACCAAAAATAGCAGCAATTTTAGAAGCAGTAGAAATAGAAGAGCGAGGAAGTAGTTTTAATCTGCTTAATTTTAATGTTGATAGAATGATGTTTTCTAAGTAGTATAGAAACAGACAATTAGAGATACGTGCTATCAGCAATCAGTTTTTATTCAGGATATATTAGTTTCCATTCTCTTCAGTCAATATCATTAAACTGAATAACATCAAAATCATAATCGTAAAAAATTAAATCAATAAAAACGACGACTCTTTCAAATACGTCGTTTTTACTGATTTAATTTTTTATAAAACTCTGATTTTTTCACAAACGTCTTTAATTCAGTTTTAAGTTTTTCATCATCTGTTTCAAAACCCAAATTCCAACTCGGAATTTCAATTTCTGTGTCATAATATTTGATGAAGTAACTTGTCCATTCATTACCGTTCTTTTTCTCAATTTTAGAATATGAGTTTCTAATAGACGTTTCAAAATTTGATTTTGCAATAGCTAAGTCATAGTTGTTTCTTAATGTTTTAATAGTTAATTCTACTAAACTAGAATTACTAGCTAAACCATTGTTGAAGATATGAGGCAGTAGCGTTTTTAAGGCTTTTTTATTCTGCCCTTGTCCTATATAAATTTCAGCATATTGTTTAACATTATAGATCTCATCTTCTGCATATGCGTTTCCACAAAAATGTTGCAAAGGATATTTTTCATTTATTTTCTTATAATCTAATGCCGTTTTATAATCTTTTTTTGAAATGTATATTTCGGTTAACCTATTACTTGCATCGTTTTTGAAATTTGCATAAGGGTTAGCCATTAAACCACTTCTTCCACTATTTTCTGTATCATTAGCCTCACTGTTTAAAATCATTTTAAGATATTTAATCTCATCTTCTTCATATTCTATTTTAGAACTTATATGAGCAAGATTGTAAAGTGATTTATGATAAAATTTTGAATTTGGATATTCTTCAATGATTTTTTCGAATTGTTCAAGAGCTAACTCAAGTATTTCCTCCTTTTCATCTACTAAAATGTCGTACTTAATTTTCTCTTTTTGTTTTAGAGTGTCGAGTCTTTCTATTCCCCAATCTATATTCAATTCATCGACCATTTCAAAAATAGTAACACCTTTAGTGAATATGATTAAATCTAATTCTTCATTTTTAATAGAAGAGTTGTTCTTTAATGATGAGCAAGAATTTAATATTAAAATTATTAATATGTAAAGGTGATATGTTTTCATTTTATAGATTTACTAGTTCGTTATTCAAATCTATGAAGTGGTTTTGAGTTCAAAAAGCTATAATGAGTAAAACATACTTTTCAATTAGTTAACTTGTATAAAATGGTATACAACCTGTTTTTCTATACTTTTTAGCATTGGCTATTTCTAAATTAGTAAAAGAAAACTGATCAGAATAAAATTCGCAGGTTTTTGCGAGTAGGCTATAACTAGCAATTAGTTATATATGTTGTTGCCACACGTTTTTTTAATTAAAACTGGCTAGCAAATCTCAATAATAAAGCGGTTGGTGCAATTATTAGTCCAATATAAAAAATATATTTTCCGTGTTTTCTGTCTTTAGAAGAATAAGAATAAACCTTTTGTCCGTTTGGTAATGTTTTCGTAGATGTCCATAAGAAATATCCAATAATTAGCCCTAAAAGACCGCCTATAAAAGCAAACACGTATCCTATAATTATCCAAGCTTCTTGATTTTCTTCTGGTCTAGCTAAATCCTCTAAACGTTCCTTTTTTAAAGTGTTTAATAATGTATCATCGACAGACTTACCTCTTTCTTTTAATATTTTTTGAGCTAGAGTGTAATCAAAGGAATTCCACTCATCAGATTTTATTAAGATCTCGTATAATTCATCATCTGTAAATTCAAATAAATAATAATCTTTATGAATCTCATTAATTAAATTTTCAGCATTTTTTTCTAATATTTGCTCTGCTTTCTTGAAATCGTTTTGTTTTATTCTTACCTCTATTTGGTTTTGCAATGTGTTTCCAGAAAATGTTATGTCTACAGAAGGAACATTATCAGCAAGTTCAGATTCAATTCCTTCATTTGAAAGTAATTCTTTTAATTCTGTTGCTTGTTCTAAAGTTGAGAATTTTCTGAATATCGCATAATTTTCATTCATTCAAAGTGATTTTTTTAATTTATGCTAACGAGTTCGTGTATGGTTAGTTGCAATTGTCAAGAACTAAGTTAGCAAAAGAAAACGAAGCAGAAGGAAATTAGCTAGGATTATGTGAGTACATACAAAAGAGCGACTAACCATGCACGTTGTTATCAGTAGTTTTTTCTTCTATTTCTAGATTTTTATAAATCAATTCTTATATTTTTTTTGAGAAAATTATATTTTCATATGCTTTTCCACTGACAAGAAAATTTAATTCTCCAACGTTTTTAAATTCATTTCTTTCATAGAATCTAATGGCTCTAATGTTTTTTATGTAAACAGTAAGCCACATCGTATCTAATTGTAATGCTTTAGCTTTCTTTTCAACAAAAGTTAAAAGTTGTTGTCCAATTTTTAATGGTATAAATTCATTTTGGATGAAGATCCTTTCAAGGCGACAATTGTTTTGAGAGGCTACACTTTCTTGTTTTTCTTTTACTACTAGTTTTGCATAACCAACAGGTAAATCATCGACATAAACAATATAGAAAAAGTTCTTAGGATTGTTTATGTCTTGTTTCGTTTTAGAAACTGAAAAATTATTGTTTAGGTAATTTAATAGATTGCTTTTGTCATCTATATAATGACCATGAGATTCAGCCCATGTTACTCTTCCTAAAAGTGCCAAAACGACTGCATCTGCTTCTTTAGCTATTTTTATTTTAATCATTATTAATCTTTTTTCTATTTGAATAATTAAAATTGGTAACTATTCTGTTTAAAATCAATATAACAAATATAGAATGTAATATCTTATTTTTGCTTTATAATCGAATCTATTTTTGTATATTTAAATTCGATTATATCTAATAATTATTAATAAAATTTTGATTACAAATGGATGTGTTAGATGAAAAGATACTTGAAATGCTGAAAATTAATGCCAGAGAAAGCTTCGCTAATATTGGAAAAGAAGTTGGGTTATCTGCTCCTGCCATAGGGAAACGTGTTAGGCAGATGGAAGAAGAAGGCATAATAGAAGGCTATGCTTTAAAAGTGAATCATGAAAAATTAGGGATTGAGACTAAAGCATATATAACATTAGTAATGCACCAAGGACCAAAAGGAACATCTGATGCTCAAAAACAAATACGAGCAATGGAAGAAGTGCAAAGTTGTGATAGAATTACTGGTGATGATTGCTTATGCCTTTTAGGTTATTTTAGAAACAATAGGCATCTTATTTCCTTTCTTGAAAAAATATCAGAGTATGGTGCTTCTAAAACGCGTATTATTTTAGAAGTGTAATACGTTTTATCGGCTGTATATTAAAGAGTTTTCAATTCCTTTAACTGTTTGTAACCAATCTTTATCTTCTAACATAAACATTTCTAAAGGTAATTCTAGACTTTCACCTTCCATGGAATTTTGTAGTGTATGAATACAAGCTGTTCTCGAATTTTCTGAATATGTGTCAAGTAAAAAACCAAGCACCAAAATACTTTCGTTGTTTCTTACCATTGCATATTGATAAACTTCTTCAATCACATTAACTTTTGCGAAATTCTGTTGAAATTTTTTTAAGTGTTTTCCCGAAATTGGTTTCATAGGTGTTCCAACTTGTACCTCTGTTTCTTCTTGAATTGTTTCAGTTTTTATATTTTCTTTATTTCTCTCTAGAACAAACATTGTTGGCAAATCAGTATCAATAACAATTCGGTCAATTCCGTGAGTTTGGCAAAAATCAATCGCATCTTTAGCGTTCATAGCTGTATATTCCGTTTCTTCTTTTGACCATTCCAAAAGTTTTTCTGGAGATGTGAACGCACCTAAAACTGTTAAACCATCTTGGTTAAATACGGAAGTTAATTTTAATGTTGTGCCTTTTTTTAATGTTTTCCATTCACTTTTGTCTTCACCATCATTAACTGAAGGAAGTATTAGTATAGCATTTCCATCAACTATTTCATTAAAAGCATTTTGATAATTTTCTTGACTTAGGTCTTTTCCATAGATTTCTAAAAGAGGAATTAATTTGTCATTATTTGGCTTTTCATTTTCGCTTTTTGACTGTTTATTTTTAGATCCGAAAAGTTTGTCAAATATTCCCATAGTTTTTTTAAATGTGTTACGTTGTGTTCATTTAAGTTTAGTAGCGTTGACTAGAACTAAGCTAGTAAAAGAAAACGAACTAGAGCAAAATCCGTAGGGTTTTCGATGTACAAAAACCAATAATTAATTATATACGGTGTTGTGTACTGTTCTACTAACGACTGATTTCCTTAGCCCAATCACCTCTGTAAATTATTTTTTGATCATGAATTTTAAAGGTGAATTTTCCATGCCTAACAGATATTCCAGCAGATGCATTTACAACCCAGCAATTATCAGGAATATTAAAGAAATTTTCAGAAGTAATTACTTTTTTATCCATTTGATCATTAAGAGAAACAGATACCTGTGGACCTACGTCCCATCCAAGATGTGTATTATAGCTAACTATTAAATCACC
>CAJQOA010000037.1 GCA_905479815.1 uncultured Psychroserpens sp. | reverse complement strand
ATGATAATTACCAGTCATTTTTGCAACTTGAAGTGTTGCTGCTGGCAATGGACTATTAATTATAAAAGTAGCTTCCTGCACCTTTGCATCTAATTGTTCATTAGCTTCATCTTGTGCTATTTCATTGTGGTTATCAATCTGATTTCCGTAATAATTAGAAGCAACAAAACCTCCAGCAGTTAAAAATAGTAAACCAATAGCTGCATATTTAAGATATGGTCTGCTTTTACGTTTTTCTGGAGTGATTGCAATAGGAATCACTTTCTCTACCTCTTCAACTGTTTCTTTATAAATCTCTCTAGTAACCTTCGCCGTTTTAAATGGTGATAATCCAAAAGCGTCTGTAAGGTAATTGATGTGAAGAGAAGGTTCAAAGTTGATATTTCCTTCTTTATTTAATATTAAATCACCAATATTATTTAATTCAATTGTTTCGCCTTCTATTAAATATGATTTGATAGACTTTACTTGTTTAGCAATTTTCTCTACAGCAACGAGGTATGGTACTTTTTCTACTTCAGCAATGTAGTTAGCAAGAAGACCATCATTGGTTTGCAGTTGCTCGTTAAAAGACAAGGCCTTTTTTGGAGGATAAAAAGAATGAGTCGTCTCGTTTAATTTTGCTGAAACACGATGCGTTAAAAATGCGCCAAATTGAGGCACGATAACACAATCGTATCTGTATAGTAAATCGCTGATGTAAGTCTGTAATTGCATATAAACAAAGTTAAAAATTTTTCAATGCGAATAAAACATCCACATAAGTATTTATTAACAGTCTAAATTTTGTTTCTTGCGTATAGAAAATATACTATAAAATGACAACGCTAGATTTAACTTATGTTTTAGCATTACAGCATGTTCCTAGAATTGGAGATATTACTGCTAAAAAATTAATTAGCCATTGTGGTTCTGCGGAAGGTGTTTTGAAAGAAAAACAAAGCAATCTTCTAAAAATAGATGGGATAGGAGCATTAACTATCAAAGGACTTTCTGATTCTAGACATTTAAAAGAAGCCGAAAAAGAACTTCAATTTATTAAAGATAATAATATTAAAAGCTTGTATTTCACTGATGGCGATTATCCCGAAAGATTGAAGCATTGTATTGACAGCCCTATTTTATTGTTTCAAGCAGGTAACATTAATCTCAGCCAAAAACGCATCATAAGTGTTATTGGTACTCGAAAAATCACGACTTACGGCGTTGCTTTTTGCAAAAAAATGATTGAGCAACTTGCTCCTTTTGATCCGATTATAGTATCCGGTTTTGCTTATGGTACAGATATCACAGCGCAAAAAGCTGCAATTAAGCATAATTTGCAAACGATAGGTTGTTTGGCTCATGGTCTCAACCAGATTTACCCTAAGACCCATAAAAAGTACATGACTCAAATTGAAGAAAATGGAGGTTTTCTCACTGATTTTTGGAGCACAGATCCTTTTGATAGAAATAACTTTTTAAAACGCAATCGTATTATTGCTGGTATGAGTGAGGCTACGATTGTCATAGAATCTGCCGAAAAAGGAGGTAGTCTTGTTACTGCAGATATTGCAAACTCTTATGGTAAAGATGTGTTTGCTGTTCCTGGTCGCGCAACAGATAACCAAAGTATAGGCTGTAATAATTTAATAAAAACACATCAAGCGCATTTGTTGTCAAACCCTTTAGATATTCCTTATATGCTTAATTGGCAATTAGAAAACAATGAAAAACCTGCCATTCAGAAACAGTTATTCGTAGAGTTAAATACTGAAGAAAAATTAATTTATAATTTTTTAAAAGGTAATGATAAACAATTGTTAGATGTGATTGCTAAAGCGTGTGATCTTCCTGTTTTTAAAGTTGCAGGTATTTTATTGGAGATGGAATTAAAAGGATTGACACGACCTTTACCAGGGAAGTTATTTGAGCTTATTTAAACCAAGGTTCTACGACTAAGAAAAGCAAAATAAAACCGTAAATAATATCTAACCAAAGAAAATGTAAAAGTCTTGCTAAGTATATAATAGCTACCAAAGGAAAGCCAACTAAAGCGAGATAGTTCCTGTTTTTCACCTCTAGAATACTTTGTTTCCATAAGATGCTTCCATTTTCACTTGTAGGAAAAGCATGAGCTGCTATTGAAAACCCTAACCAATTAAATGATAATCTAATTAAGCCATCATGACTATCTAGAGTAAAGCCTAAAACAAACATTAGAATTGCTGCAAGTGTTGATATAAAAAAAGGACCAATAGAAATAAGAAAAACTTTCAAATAGCTTTCTGGAATATCATGAATGACGTAACCTGCTGGGTCTTCAAATTGTAAATACGTTACTTCATGAACTTTAACATCTAATAAATCACAAACTATTTTATTTGCAAATTGATCAAAAATGATTCCAGGAAATGTAAGAACTTGAATTAAGAAACCTATAATTATACCCATAATTTAAAGCTATTGAAATGCGTTAATACCCAACCTTCTCACGAACACGTTTCAAGACATCATTAGCAACAGCTTTAGCCTTTTCGGCTCCAATTGCTAATGCAGTATCTATCTCGTTGAGGTTAGACATATAGTGGTTAAAACGTTCTCTTTCCATTGAAAACTTAGAAAGTATTAATTCATATAACGCCTGTTTTGCATGACCATAACCATAGCCACCATTTTCATAGTTGGCTTTCATAGTCGTAATCTCGGCATCTGAAGCTAATAAACTATAGAGGGCAAAACAGTTGCAGGTTGACCAATCTTTTGAGTCCTCAAGAGGTGTGCTATCAGTTTCGATCGACATGATTTGTTTGCGCAGCTTCTTTTCAGCTAGAAAAATATTGATGATATTACCTTTGCTCTTACTCATTTTTGCACCATCAGTACCAGGAATAAGCATGGTATTCTCGTAAACTTTCCCTTCTGGTAATACAAATGTTTCTCCCATTTTGGCATGAAAGCGTGAGGCTACGTCACGTGTCATTTCAATATGTTGGAGTTGATCTTTTCCTACTGGTATGATTTCAGAATCATATAATAAAATGTCAGCTGCCATAAGCATTGGGTAACTAAACAAGCCAGCATTAACATCTTCTAAGCGGTCTGCTTTATCTTTAAAACTATGCGCTAATGTTAATCGTTGATATGGGAAGAAACAGCTTAAATACCAAGATAGCTCTGTAACTTGAGGAATATCACTTTGTCTGTAAAACACTGTTTTGTTTACATCCAATCCAAATGCTAACCAAGCTGCAGCAGTAGAATAGGTGTTTTGACGCAATGTATTGGCATCTTTTATTTGTGTCAACGAGTGCATATCTGCTATAAAAAGAAACGAATCATTATTAGCATCATTTGCCATCTCAATTGCAGGTGAAATAGCGCCTAAGATATTTCCTAAATGTGGTGTTCCTGTACTTTGTATTCCTGTGAGTATTCTTGCCATACTTATTTTCCGCAAAAGCGGAAATCTATTTAATTACTGTTTTCTACTTGAATCTTGAACTTATATCGTCAGCAAAGGTAATTTTTTTAGTAGAAATGTTGAATTAATTTAAGTAGTTTTGAGCCAGATGAAGATTTTTAAGTACATATTCTATACGTTATATCGCATTTGGTTCTACATATTGGTAGCGATACCAATTATTGCGCTATTTCCAATATTGGTAGTATCAATTTTGAAAGAGTCTTGGTATCCATTATTTTTCAAGATTGCACGTTTCTGGTCTTGGTTTATATTAATTGGGATGGGTTTTCGAGTAAAAATTGAGCGAGAAGGTATTCCGAAGAAAAATGAAAGCTACATGTTTATTGCTAATCACACGTCAATGGCAGATATTATGTTGATGTTGGTGTCGGTTAAAAATCCATTTGTTTTTGTTGGTAAAGCGGAGTTGGCAAAAATTCCACTATTTGGATTTTTCTATAAACGTACGAGTATTTTGGTAGATAGAAATGATCCAAAAAGTAGACAATCGGTTTTTTTAAGAGCACAACGTAGACTAAAGCAGGGTATGAGTATTTGTATTTTCCCAGAAGGAGGTGTGCCAGATGAAAGTATTGTTCTGGATGGTTTTAAGGATGGTGCTTTTAGAATGGCTATTAATCATCAAATACCAATTGTGCCAATAACGTTTGGCGATAATAAAAAACGATTCTCCTATACATTTTTAAGCGGAAGTCCAGGTAAGATGCGAGCTAAAGTGCATCGTTTTATTCCTACAGATGGATTAAAAATTGCAGATACAAAAGCTGTAAACGCTCAAGCGCATCAATTAATTTCAAAACAATTAAATACGTTTAATATTAAACACAAAAAAGCTACTCCTGGCACGGAGTAGCTTTTCGTCATCATTGCATTTGCAATAATTATCTAACCAACTAAAAAACCTAAAACTTAAAACTAAGTCCTGTGTAAACACCAATAAAAAATGGTTGAAAATTACCAGACGTATCATTAAAAGTGTTTATTTGATACTTGAACGTGGGCTCAAGATTAAATCGTAATTGTTTTGAAATATTATAGTTTATACCAATTCCAAAATTGGCACTGTAACTCATATCATTAATATTTGACGCTTCACCTAAACGTGTTTTGTTTCCGTTGTTCTCTACAGAATAGACATCGTTATCGCTTAAGAATAATGTACTAAAACCACCAATAAGGTTGACTCCAATTTTAGTGTCAAGCACATTATATTCTAACTCAATTGGTACTTCTATAAACCCTAATTGCTGGCTAATAGATCCTTGCTCTTTTAGAAATAAAACTTCTGGACCAGTAGCGAAACTTATATTGTTAGCACTTAAATATGTTGACGTAGAATCGCTCACATTAACATTTTGCAATTCTCTACTAGAAGCAGATGCCGTTGGTCTAGTAAAAGCAACTACATTATTAGTAGAGTAACCTAAATTAACTTTATTAACTCCTGCTCTTATTGTGAGTTTTTTATTGATAGCATAAGCGCCTTTGATACCATAACTCACATTAACATCTCCTTCTTTAGTGTTATCTACAAATTGTTCATCAATTGGAGACCCGTTACCTAAGGTGTTAAAATATACAGGAGCCATATTTGGTGCAACACTCCAACGTTTTGTTAATGGGTTAATAGAATCCTTGATGTTCTCATTGTCTTCGTTTTCAGTTTGAGCAATGGCTTTTTCTATAGCGTTTTCGGTTGTTTCTAACTCTTTAGTTTTTGAAGAATCTATTAACGTTTCGTTGTTTTCTTTTTCCGAAGAATTAGAGGATGTAACTTGAGTTGATTTCTCATTATTAAGTTGTTTTATGAGTTTATCAATTTCAGATTTTTCTTTTTTAATATTGTTTTTAAGCTCTTCATTTTGTGATGTAGCGCTATTAGTATTGTTTACAATGGTCTTTTTATCTGGAATATTACTATTGTTATTACGTAAATCATTTTTGTTTTTAATACTGTTGTCATCATTAGAAACTACAGCATTACGTTGTAATGACTTGTTTTTAATGATAGATTTATTTTTATGAGTTACGCTTCTACTCTTATCGTTTTCTTCTTTATTATTTTCTTTGGAAGTTGCCACACCTGTTTCATTAGTTACTTTATTAGGTGATATGAGATTATTTTGAGGTGTGTTGTTGTTGTTGTTGTTGTTGTTGTTGTTGTTGACTTTTTGTTCTTCGGAATTTTTTTCGCTACCTACAATTGGATTGTGTTCTAAACTTTCCGAAGTATTTAATTCTGAACCATTAGGTGTCGAATCATTATCAATTGAACTGTCATTAGATTTTTCAGTATCAACAACTTCGTTTTCAGCTCCATTATCAGAGCTATTCATAACTGTATTAGCAACTGTAAATAGTAATAATAAAGACGCTGCAACTCCAGCAATTTTCCACCAAATTGGAATCACTCTTCGCTTACGCTTATCTTTATTGAGTTCTGCCTCAATATTTTCCCAGACACTATCATTAGGGGTAACCTCAAAATTTTTGAGCTGCTCTTTAAAGAGTTTGTCTATGTGTTTCTTTTCACTCATTATATACTTTGCGAATTGGAACTCGCTTTATATTGTTTTATTTTTTCTTTTAATATCAAACGAGCTCTCGCCAAATTTGATTTTGATGTACCTGTAGATATGCTTAACATCGCAGCAATTTCTTTGTGCGAGTAATCGTCTAAGGCATATAAATTAAATACCAATCTGTACCGATCTGGTAATTCTTGAATGATGTTTAGTAGATAATCAATGCTCATATCATCGTCATCAACTTCTACTGTTACATCTTCAATTTGATCCTCATTAATAATGTCAAAAACACCAGCACTTCTATACCTTTGTAAAGCAGTGTTGATGGTAATACGTTTCATCCAACCTTCTAGCGAGCCTTTATTTTTAAATTGAACAATCTTTTTAAAAATAGTTAAGTACGCATCTTGTAAATTATCTTCAGCTTCCACATAATTGCGCGAATATTTCAAACAAACCGAAAACAATTTACTTGCATATAGCTTGTATAATTGGCTTTGGGCTTGACTGTCATTATGTTTACAGCGCTCTATGAGTTGGTCTAAACTCACATAATTTTGGTTTAATTAATTTAATTTATTCTACTACTGGTACTTCCACAATGTAATACAGGTCGTTACCGTTTTCATCCTGTCCTTGGAAAAACTTAAAAGTGAAAGTATCAAAACTATTAACTTGAAAGTTAAATGAGACTTCTACCTCATTTTCTCCTTGTACAAAAGTCTCACAAGATGGATCATCATAGACAGTATTGATTACTGCAACAATGCGTTCATTATCATTTATTTCGTAATAGAAATTATTAAATATATGACAACCTGATGGTCTAAAATAAGTGACACCTATTTCATAAACCTGGCCAAATTGAAACTCTTCTGGAATTGTGACACTTTCTATTGGTAGTATTTCTGTGCTAAAACTTTGAGCATCATCAGAAAGGCTACACGAGAATAGCGAAAACATTAAAAAACTTAATAAAAAAATCTTTTTCATTGATATAAATTAATTTTGAAACATATATGATTTCATCATGTAGATACAAAAAGTACCAAAAGGTTGCGTCTAAAAACAAAAAAAATCCCAAAAAGAGGGATTTTTTTATTTTGATTGTGTTTTTTAGTCCGTAGAATTGATGTTTGCTCTAACTTTTGCTTCAAGCTCATCCATTAATTCTGGGTTATCTTTTATCAATGCCTTAACAGCATCTCTACCTTGCCCTAATTTGGTTTCACCATAGCTAAACCATGACCCACTCTTTTTAACAACTTCTTGTTCTACAGCAACATCTAATATTTCTCCAACTTTAGAAATTCCTTCACCATACATGATATCAAATTCACACATTCTAAAAGGTGGAGCTACTTTGTTTTTAACAACTTTCACTCTGGTTTTGTTACCCATTACACCTCCATCGGTGTTTTTGATTTGTGTAGATCGACGAATATCTAATCGTACAGAAGCATAAAATTTTAAGGCATTACCACCAGTTGTTGTTTCTGGGTTACCAAACATAACACCAATTTTTTCACGTAATTGGTTAATGAAGATTACGGTACAATTTGTTTTACTAATTGATCCTGTTAATTTTCTAAGTGCTTGAGACATTAAACGTGCATGTAATCCCATTTTAGAATCACCCATTTCACCTTCAATTTCACTTTTTGGTGTTAATGCAGCAACCGAATCAATAACAACAATATCAATAGCACCAGATCTAATTAAATTATCTGCAATTTCTAAAGCTTGCTCACCATTGTCAGGTTGTGAAATAATAAGATTATCAATGTCCACACCAAGGTTTTCAGCGTAAAAACGATCAAACGCATGCTCTGCATCAATAAATGCAGCAATACCACCAGCTTTTTGAGCTTCAGCAATAGCGTGTAAGGTTAATGTCGTTTTACCAGAAGATTCTGGCCCATATATTTCAACAACTCGTCCTCTAGGATATCCGCCAACTCCTAAAGCAATATCCAAACCTAAAGAACCAGAAGAAATTGCCTCAACATCCACGACAGCTTGATCGCTCATTTTCATTACTGTTCCCTTTCCGTAGGCTTTATCAAGTTTGTCTAAAGTTAATTTTAGTGCTTTTAATTTTGCGTCTTTTTCACTGCTCATTTTCTTGTTTTTATATAATTAATCTCCCTTAAAAAGGGTTAGCTAAAATACAACATCTTTTAATTTTTTTTGACTTATGACGCAACCTTTTTAAACTTTTTGCATCTACTAATTGAGATTGGGAAATCTTGCTATGAAAAAGAAGCTTTAAATCTGTAAATGAGGTTAAAGATAATTGACAAATTGAAACCAAAAACTTTGTACTTTTTATTAATTTAAAAAGTGTGCGACTTAGTTTGAAGTTCCTCAAGGCATCATAATTTTTAATGAATTCTATAGGATAAGGCATATCCAACAAACTTAAATTCTTATTAAAAATGAGATTTTTTAGAAAAATTATTTTTGACAACGTATCTGGCTTTTCAGTTTCTGTAAACATAAACAGTAACTGCAAAGCCGATGGTGGCTAACTCGGAATGTATTTTTAAGGTAAATTTAAAAATATTAATAACGAGTTAGTCCTCTAAAAAAGCCCTGTTTATGTCGAATCCTCAGGGCTTTTTTATGCGTTTTACTCAATACTTTTCTTACCTTTGCCTTTCATTTTTTAACCTTAAAATTAGTATAGCATGCAACTGTACAATAACTTAAGTGCTAAAGAGAGAGCAGAACTTATTGAAAAAGCGGGAAAAGAACGCTTAACAATCTCTTTCTACAAGTACGCCAAAATTGGCAACACTCAAATTTTTAGAAACCACATGTTCTTAGCATGGGATGAATTTGAAGTCTTAGGACGAATTTATGTCGCTAAAGAAGGCATAAATGCACAACTTTCTGTTCCTGCAGAAAATTTCACCACGTTTAAAAATCATATAGACACTATTACTTTTTTAGAAAACGTAAGATTAAACGTTGCTATTGAGCACGATAACTTTGCCTTTTTAAAACTTAAAGTAAAAGTGCGTCAAAAAATTGTGGCAGATGGATTAAATGATGAGACTTTTGATGTTACAGATAAAGGAGTACATGTAAATGCTCAACGATTTAATGACCTCATTGAAGACCCAAACACAGTTTTAGTAGACATGCGAAATCACTATGAAAGTGAAATCGGTCATTTTAAAAACGCAGTTACTCCAGATGTAGATACATTTAGAGAATCTCTAGATATTATTGAAGATGATTTAAAAGAATACAAAGAAGAAAAAAGTCTTGTCATGTATTGTACAGGCGGCATTCGTTGTGAAAAGGCAAGTGCGTATTTTAAGCATAAAGGTTTTAAAAATGTGTATCAATTAGAAGGTGGAATTATAGAATACACACGTCAAGTAAAAGAACAAGAATTAGAAAATAAATTTATAGGCAAGAATTTTGTTTTTGATGATCGCCGT
>CAJQOA010000036.1 GCA_905479815.1 uncultured Psychroserpens sp. | reverse complement strand
ATTCATGAAAGACTTAAACTTCCCAATTAGCTTCACGTTTAACGTGACCACATTATCTAATGACTTTTCTGCAAAAGATGCAAGCGGTAGAACTGTTGCTTACGTGAGGCAAAAAATGTTTAAACTCAAAGAAGCTATTAGTATTTATGATAATGAAAATAAGAGCCATTTAACTCATAGTATCGCAGCAGATAAATGGATAGACTTTTCTGCAGCCTACAGTTTTAAAGATGCTCAAGGTAAAGAGATTGGTAAAATTGCTAGAAAAGGTTGGGCTTCAATTTGGAAAGCACATTATGAATTGATAGATCAACATCAAAAATTGCAATACCATATTAGAGAAGATAACGCTTGGGTGAAAGTACTAGATTCTGTTTTAGGGCAGCTTCCTCTACTTGGTGGATTAACTGGGTATTTATTTAATCCAAGCTATACAGTAACAGATTTAAACGGTCAAGCCATTTGCCAACTAAAAAAGGAGCCTTCTTTCTTCGGAAGAAAATTTAAACTCTCAAAACTAAAACCTATAGATAATGATGATGATGAACGTATCATTTTAGGGTTTATGATGATGGTGTTACTAGAAAGACGTAGAGGATAGTTTAGTTATTTCCTTCAATTAGATTACGAGGATACACTATTCTGATCTCTTGAGCTTGCGCTTTAGTAAGCTTGTCAAATGATGTTTTGTGTGTTTTTTGAGCTAATTGATCTCTTACTTGATTAATGGCAGCTACAATTTCATTTTGTAAGGCTATATAGGAGCTGTAGGATGTTTCTCTATCGAAGTTGAGAGAAATAATAGATTCAGATTTATGTGTCACCATATAATCTATAATAATAGATTTTATCTTCTTTACATCAACAATTTTCCCGTCTATCAAAGTTTCACCTTTAGTAGTCAAGTGAATTTTAATCGCATTTTTTAAATGCTCTTCAGTGTAATTATGCTCTATAGTTTCAGGTAGTTTTCTTGTGATCCCAGAATCGATATTAGTATTCATAATTTCAAGCATTATAAACGTAGACATTTTGTAAAAGTCGAGTTCAAAATCTTCATCTGAAAGTACAGTTAGCATATTGGACATAGTTTCTGATAGTTCAAGATTTTTAGAATCTTGCATGGTATACATTGCTTGTCGAAGTTGAATGACTTTACTGAAGTCATATTTAGATGAATCTTGAGAAATTGCTTCTTGACATTGACTTCTTTTATCTCTATCAGGTTTTTCTATATCATTAAAAACCTCAAGAAATGATTTAGAAGGTGTTTTTTTTAATTCTCCTAGTTCAACAATTGTTTTAAAAATATTTCGATAACTTTTTCCTGAACTGTCAGCTAAAACGCCATCTTCAATCATTAATTTTTGATATTCAGAAAGTTGTGTTTTAAAAGCTTTTCCGTTATCAGTAAAAGACTGATAAATACATTCCATCATTCTGTTCTCTAAGCGTTCTTTTTGACCAAAACAAAATGCTGTTGTAATTCCGAAGAAAAGATATAGAATAGATTTTTTCAAAATGAATAATAATTAGTAAGAGTGAAAATAATCAAATAGCGTTTAGAACTCTAGCTTCTTCTTACGTAGCTCGAAATTTTGACCTAAATACACTTTACGTACCATTTCATCACTTGCTAAATCTTCAGGTTTACCAGCTTTAAGAATGCTGCCTTCAAACATTAAATAAGTTCTATCTGTAATTGCTAACGTTTCTTGTACGTTGTGATCTGTGATAAGAATCCCAATATTTTTTTTGCTGAGTTGTGCGATAATACGTTGGATATCCTCAACTGCAACTGGATCAACACCTGCAAAAGGTTCATCTAATAGAATAAAATCTGGATCTGTAGCTAAGGCACGAGCAATTTCTGTACGACGACGTTCTCCACCTGAGAGTAAATCACCTCTACTTTTTCTAATATGCTCTAAACTAAACTCATCAATTAAATACTCCATTTTATCTCGCTGCTCCTTCTTACTAAGTTTAGTCATTTGGAGCACACTCAAAATATTATCTTCAATACTCAATTTTCTAAATACAGACGCTTCTTGAGCTAAATACCCAATACCGTTTTGAGCACGTTTATACATTGGGAAGTTTGTAATATCATTACCTTCAAGGAAAATGTTTCCACCATTTGGCTTGATAAGCCCAACGATCATATAAAAAGAAGTTGTTTTACCAGCACCATTTGGTCCAAGTAATCCAACGATTTCTCCTTGTTTTACTTCAAGAGAAACGTCTTTTACTACTTTTCTCCCGTTATAGGACTTCATTAAATTCTCGGCTCTAAGTGTTTTCATAAATGAGGTAATAATGGCTAAAATAACAAATTCAATACGACTTGCTTTTTAGTTTATTATAAGTTTAACTGTCAGAAGATTCTAAAGCATCCCAATATTCATAAGCTTTACGTAAATGAGGGATTACAATCGTACCACCAACTAAAGTAGCAATACTCAATGCTTCAACAACTTCTTCTTTATTTAAACCAGCTTTATGGCTAGACTCTAAATGATACTTAACACAGTCATCACAGCGCAATACCGTTGAAGCAACTAATCCCAGAAGCTCTTTTGTTCTTTTATCTAAAGCACCTTCAGTAAATGCATTGGTATCTAGATTAAATATACGTTTGATAACTTTATTATTATCAGCTAGAATGGCGTCGTTCATTTTAGAACGATAGGCATTAAATTCATTAACTACATCAGACATGGGCTTTCTTTTCTTTTTTAGATTGATTTCTAACGACTACTTTAGATATATAAATACTTACTTGGTATAAAATTAATATTGGAATTGCAACAATAACCTGACTCGCTAAATCTGGAGGTGTAATTATTGCAGATAGAATGAGCACTATTACTAAGGCAAACTTTCTGTATTTTCTCATTATTTGAGGTGTCACCAATCCTATTTTAGTTAAAAAGTATATAATTATTGGAAGTTCAAATATAAAACCAGAGGCCAAACATGATGATCTAATTATTGCCACCCAAGAACTCAAATCAAATTCGTTAGAGACAACATCACTTACACTGTAGTTTGCTAAAAAGTTTATAGATAGTGGAGTCACAATATAGTACCCAAACAATACACCAATAAAAAATAATAAAGTAGTTATTATTATAAATCCTCTTGAATGCTTTCGCTCTTTAGAATGCAGTCCAGGACTAATGAAGCTCCAGAACTGATAAATTATATAAGGGAATGAAATTATAAAACCAGCAAAAAACGAGGTCCATATATCTGCTGAAAATTGCCCAGCCATTGTCCTGTTCTGAATTATAAAAGGAAACTCTGCAGCACAAAAAGTCGTATCATTGATACCTATTAATTGTGAAGCTTGGCATAACCATTCGTAGGTTGGGAAATCCATACGTTTTGGCGCAAATATGATATGCTCAAAAATTAAATCACTAAAAATATAGGCAACTGTTGCAACCACTAGAATAGAGACTGTAATTCTTATTAAATGCCATCTTAAGTCTTCGAGATGATCTAAAAAAGACATCTCATCAGTAATTGTTTTTGCCATTATATGATACCTTCTTTTATTAAATCATGAATATGAATAACGCCTGCGTAATCACCGTTTTTTTCAACTAGTAACTGAGAAATACCATGTTCTTCCATGAGTTCCATGGCATCAATTGCCATAGCATCTTCATCAATTCGTTTTGGATTACTACTCATAATATCTTTTGCAGTTAAGTGAATAAAAGCATCACTTTTTGTGAGCATTCGTCTTAAATCTCCATCAGTAATAATTCCTGCAATTTTATTGTTATCAACAACAGCTGTAACACCTAGCATTTTTTCTGAAATTTCTACAATCACACTTT
>CAJQOA010000035.1 GCA_905479815.1 uncultured Psychroserpens sp. | reverse complement strand
AGTTTCAACGTCTAACGAAAGTTAGGCGTTTTTTTTTATGACTTTTTTGGCGTTACCAAAACATGCAAAAAAGCATTGTTTTGGCCAGGCTTTTGGCAGTCGCTCTTTTCAAGGAGTTTCAACAATGCCTCCATCTTTAACGCGAGCTTTGTCTTAATTCAAATTACGTTTCTCAACAAAGAATTTTTTCAATAATGCAGAAGCTTCTTCAGCTAGAACACCTCCAACCATTTTTGTTTTAGGATGAAGTTTTGTGTCTAAAGCAATACAGCCACGTTCTTCATCTCGTGCTCCATAAACAATTTTAGAAATCTGGCTCCAATACAATGCACCTGCGCACATTTGGCAAGGCTCTAAAGTCACGTAAAGTGTACAATTGATTAAATATTTTCCACCTAAAAAATTTGCTGCTGCTGTAATGGCTTGCATTTCTGCATGCGCAGTGACGTCGTTTAAAAGTTCAGTTAGATTATGTGCTCTTGCAATGATTCTATCTTTTATAACGATGATAGCGCCTACTGGGATCTCACCTTTATCAAAAGCTTCCTCTGCTTCTTGTAAGGCTTTTTTCATGTAATAGGTGTCGTCGAAAGGGTTTTCCATAGTTGTAAATGTAAAAAATTCAATTAGAATTATAGGTATAGAAATATTTATCAATTATCGTAGCTTTGTCTCATGGCTAAATCCATTTTAAATCATATCAACTTTCCTAACGATTTAAGGCAATTAAATCAAGAGCAACTGCCGCAACTTGCTAAAGAGCTACGTGAGTTTATTATTGATATTGTGGCTACTAAAGAAGGTCATTTAGGAGCAAGCCTTGGTGTTGTAGAATTGACATTGGCCTTACATTATGTGTTTAACACTCCAAAAGATCAATTGATTTGGGATGTTGGTCATCAAGCCTATGGACACAAAATATTAACTGGACGACGCGATAATTTTCATACCAATAGACAACAAGGAGGTATTAGCGGATTTCCTAATCGTAATGAGAGCGAATACGATACGTTTGGTGTTGGGCATTCATCTACATCAATTTCGGCAGCTTTAGGAATGGCAATCGCCTCACAACTCAAAGGAGAAGATAAACAGCATATTGCTGTGATTGGTGATGCATCTATTGCTAGCGGAATGGCATTTGAAGGATTAAATCATGCTGGAGTTACTAATGCAAACTTATTAGTGATATTAAACGACAATGCTATTGGAATTGATCCAAGTGTAGGTGCGTTAAAACAATATTTGACCAACGTTAAAAAAGGAAAAGAAAAGCAGGACAATATTTTTGAGGCTTTAAATTTTGATTACTCTGGACCAATTGATGGACATGATTTACCAGTTTTGATTTCAGAATTAGAACGTTTAAAATCGGTTAAAGGCCCAAAGTTTCTTCATGTGATTACAACTAAAGGGAAAGGCTTAAAACAAGCAGAGGATGATCAAGTAAAATACCATGCACCTGGCAAGTTTGATTCGATTACAGGAGATATTCTTCCGAAGAAAACAGAAGTGCAACCACCAAAATTTCAGGATGTGTTTGGGCATACGATAGTAGAGCTTGCCAAAACAAATAAAAGCATTGTTGGGATTACACCTGCAATGCCTACAGGGAGTTCTTTAAAGTATATGATGGAGCAGATACCTGATCGTGCCTTTGATGTTGGTATTGCAGAACAGCATGCTGTAACATTATCTGCTGGTATGGCTACTCAAGGATTGGTTGTGTTTTGCAACATATATTCTACATTTTTACAACGCGCTTATGATCAAGTGATTCATGATGTAGCTTTACAGAATTTACCAGTGATCTTTTGTCTGGATCGTTCTGGTTTGGTTGGAGAAGATGGTGCAACACATCATGGCGTTTTTGATTTAGCATATTTAAGATGTATTCCAAATTTGATAATTTGTGCACCTCGAAATGAAATTGAATTACGCAATATCATGTACACAGCTCAATTAGGTTTAAAACATCCAATAGCAATTCGCTATCCTAGAGGTCGTGGAACTCTTATTGATTGGAAACAGCCTTTTTCTGAGTTAATAATAGGTAAAGGTCTTCAGCTTAATAAAGGAAAAAAATGGGCAGTATTAAGTGTTGGTTCTATAGCATCTAACGTTGAAGAGGCTATCTCTAGATGTGAAGTTGATGCGGTATCACATTATGATATGCGTTTTGTAAAGCCATTAGATACAAACTTATTACATACTATATTTAAAGGGTATCAGGAAATAGTTACTATTGAAGATGGTGTTATTTCTGGAGGTTTTGGAAGTGCAGTTTTAGAGTTTGCTTCTTTGAATGGTTATTTTGTTCCTATAAAAACATTGGGAGTTCCAGATATGTTTATAGAACATGCCTCTATAAAACAACAACATCAATCCGTTGGGATTGATGTTGAAAATTTAACTATGTTATTTAATTCTATTACTCTTCGTCTAAAGTAGCAATATCAGGTTGTTCGTTTGTGTCATATACCTCAACGTTGTTTTGTTGTGGTTCGTGATTACCATTACTTGTAATATCATCTAACATTAGTAAAAATGCTAGTGTTACAAAAAAGATAACTGCAGCTCCTAGAATGTTTTTTTTCATGATTGTAGGTTTAAAAAGATTACGGTTAAACAAATATACAAAATTACCGTTTAAATACAAATTTATTCGATGAAATGCAATAAATAAAAAAGGGAACTGTATATAGCTCCCTTCTTATTGTAACAAATATCTTACTTATTTGATAATAATCTTTTTAGTTTCAGAATAATTATCAACACTAATATTAACAAAGTACATACCAGCGTTTAAATTAAGACTAACATTAGTATTGGACGTTGAGATGTTTGATTTGGTATTATAAACCTCTTGACCATTAATGTTAAATACTGTTATATCAGCGTTACCTAAATCACGTTCAGATTTAAGTGTAATCTGTCCGTTAGAAATTGTTGGGAACAATGTAATCACATTAGCATTGAATTCGCTTTCTAACACACTTAAAGGTTGCGCTGTGAACTGACTAGTAAACAATCCTCTACCGTGAGTTGTTGCTAAAATAGTATTGTCAAGAGCTCTTAAATCTAAATCTAATACAGTAACATCTCTCATACCATTAAATGCTTGAATCCAAACTGGATTAGCAGCAGTATAGTCTGGAGTAGCCCAAACACCAAGATCTGTTCCTATGATAAGTTCTTCTGGAATTAATGGGTTTTGTAAAACACATTTTACAGGAACATCTGGTAAATTACCTTCAATATTAGTCCAGCTGTTTCCACCGTTTGCAGTAAACCATACACTAGGGACACCATAGTTATGCATTGTAACAAATATTTCATTTTGATTTTGACCAAATTCGATATCAGAAATACTTCCAACAAATCCTGGTCCAGATATGTTTAAGAAAGTTGGATTTGTAATATCAGCAAAACCACCACGTAATAAGCGCCCACTTCTAAGACCAACATATAATGTTGTAGAGGTTGTGCTAAACGGAGATACTTTTAAAGCTGAAATTGTGCTGTCAAATTGACCCGAAGTTAATATTGTACTAGCAAGTGGAGCGCCTCCTGGCAAAAACTCTGCAATTCGTTCAACACCAGAACCACCGTTTGTATACAGTATGTTTAGGTTTTTATCTAAAGCTGCTTGATTAACAAATGCACCACCAGATCCATTAGATATTGTTCCAATATTAGTAAGCGCTGGAAAATTATATAAAGCATGATTGTTTCCAGGGTTAGAAAGAATGGCATAAGTACCACTATCATCAATTTCTGTGTAACCGCCATCACCACCTCTTGCTTCATCAAATGGGTTTGCTCCAGGTACACCATTGGTAATAAACATTGATCCGTTATCTTGTAATCCACCACCAAAATTATCGGTTAATGTAGATTCATCAATAGCTCCAAAGTAAAATTGAGTTGTATTATAATTAATGTTTCTTGTTTGTATGTTGTTGACATTCCCTAATGCATTTGCAATATTAGGTGAGTAATACACACCTCCATCGTTTCCAAAAACGACTTCAGTATCATTTGAACCAGGTCTAAATACAATGGCATGTTGATCTGCATGAACAAAAGAAGCTGCGAACCCAGGAATATTATACCATTCTGATATTTGATCCCAAGATGCTCCATTATTGGAAGATGAAAATAAATTTATACCTCCAATATATACGTTGCCATTTTGGTCTGATTCTATAGGTAAGTCATAAAATGCTTGACCTCTTGTATAATCTCCAGCAGGAATAGTTGCAGTATCCTCATCTGCAGGAATAGTCATAGCAGTAAAATTGCCTGCAGTTGCGAAGGCATCACTAGTTGTGAATAATCGACCTTGACTACTAACATTAGCAGCGACCCAAAACCTATTAGGATCAGTACTCGAAACTTCTAATTCCGTTCGTCTTGCATTAGGTACATCAAAAACAAATGAAAACGTAACCCCGTCTGAAGATGAATAAATTTCACCTCCTGGATTACCAAGAATATCATTTGTAGTTGTTAACCATATATTATTATTGATGTCAATTTCAATATCATTTGGGTTTACGTAAGTTCCATCAACAAACTGAATATCAAATCTGTTCCAATTGTTACCATTATCTGTAGATTTATAAAGACCACGTGTCGCAAGACCTTGAATGTTAAATGGGCTTCCGTCTACATATTCTCCACTTGCTACAGCTGCGTATACTTCTGTAGAACCATTATTATCTCTAATTTCAATGTCATTTACATAAAAGATACCGTTTACAGTTTGTCCAGTATTGGAAGAACTTGTAACACCACCACCAAGAACTATTTCCCAAGTGACACCAGCATCTAATGATCTCCATACACCACGACCAACGGCATCGCCTTGTGTGTAAGATTCTCCAGAACCTATATAAAATATATTACTATTGTTTGGGTCTGATGTAATAACTGTTACTGATATGTTAGATTGCACGCCAGGTACTAAAACCCATGAAGAATTAGCATCGATAATGTCATCATTAACCCATAATCCACCACTAACACCACCAGCAAAAACTCTAGTGTAATCGTCTGCAGGATTTGCATTTCCAATATCATTTGGGTCAAACATAATACCTCTTGTTCTACCGCCTTGATTATTTGGACCTCTATCAACCCATGGGTTAACGCCTTCTCCGCCAACACCTCTTGATAAAGCTCTTTGAGTGATTAATTCTTGTTGTATGGCTTGTAATCTTTCAGGCATTGGACGTCCAGTACTTGGATCCATTGTTAATTCCCATAATTGTTCATTGTAAGCATTTGGAGGTAAGCCCATTGCTTTTCTGTCTTTTCTAGATAAATTTTGTGTTTCTTTGAAAGGACTGTCTTCTAAAAATGATAGATGTTGCTTTCTTAAGGCTTCTATTTTATCTTCTTCGGAATTTGAATTGATGAGTAAAATAGCAATTAGCGTTAGAGCTAAAAGTGAAGTGAATACTAATAATTTTCTTTTCATGTTTTTCAATTTTTTTTATAAATGGTTCCCTTTCAATTTCTGGTATGTTAGCATTGCATGGCTATCTGACATTTTTGAGACATAAAAACAAATAGATAATAGGTTATCGTATATATTGTCTTTGTGTAAGTCTACATTTGGTTCTAAAACTTTCAAAATTAGTTTATCAAAATTAGATAATTCTCCTTTTAAATTATTGATAACCGCTTTTGTAAAGATATTTAAAAGTTCATTAATAACCTTGTAACCTACAATCTCTTTGTCTATAACGTCTTTAGATTGATAAATATTTGAGATGCTTAATTTGATGATGTCATTTATTTGTGC
>CAJQOA010000034.1 GCA_905479815.1 uncultured Psychroserpens sp. | reverse complement strand
ATGGGGCTCACCTCTTACCATTCCGAACAGAGAAGTTAAGCCCATTTGCGCCGATGGTACTGCATTTGTGGGAGAGTAGGTCGTCGCCTTTTTTGAATCCCTTTTCATAGTAATATGAAAAGGGATTTTTTTTGCTTTATACTCAAATAAAAAATTGCTTTTTTTAATAATGATATTACAACATCTAACACCTATATTCTTGGCATCTAGTGCTATATGTGTTTTAAATTCAACCTTAGATAAAGCGTGAGTGATAGCAGTGATATCCTTTTTATTTATAAAAAGATTTAACGGATAGCGCGGTTTTTAATTTTAAAAACACGCCATAATAAAAAATCAAACTATAAACCTGGACCTTATAATAAATGATACAGACGATTCCTTTTTATAACCTTCAGTAAATTTCATTTACCATTACTTTCATAACATAGTAAATGAGTTATTATTTATAAATGATTATTAATAATGCAAAGCGCTTTGAATGTTATGACTTAGTGATTTCATGCACCTGTGCTAATTAATTGATTTAACTACAATACACGATGATAAAAAAAAATCCCTTCTGATAAAGAAGGGATTTTTTAGATTTAGATACTCATATTTAGTATTTAACCAATCTAATAGTTTTGGATTTTTGTCCTTGTTCAACTCTAACAATGTATACACCACCTTCAAGTTGTTTACCAAAAGCATATACTTCATCTGGCATAAAAGTACCTTCGAATACTAGTTTATTGCTGATATCAAAAACTTTAATATAAGATTCTGATGATAAATCAATAGTTTTTAATTTTAAGTTGAATACTGTTTCACTAGGATTAGGCCAAGATACCACATCAAATGTATCGGCCCCAAAATCATTATTAGTTCCAATTATAGGAGCACTTGGAGGCGTTATTGAGCAAGGAGCACAAAGATCATCAGCATTCCAAATAACATTTTTATTACCATGCACTTTCTTCGCAATGAATAAACCAATCATTTGAGTGAGATCACCTGAATTATTTCCATTTCCATTAGGACCTTTAGCTAACAGTTCATTTCCATTAGAATGAATTCTTGCACGTACATAAGATCCTTTTTCAATTTGAACATCGTCATTTACATATATAACTACGTTATTACCGTTTCCATTGATAGTTCCGTTTTGAGCTAACATGAATTTATCATTAATAAAAACGTTTGCACACCCTGAGAATTCTATAGAAGCCCCATCAAACGTTTTTAACTCATCTATATATATATCTGACTGCGAGAAGGTCACTGTTGCACCTTGTTTAACAGTAATTGTTCCATAAACTGAGCCATTTAAAGTGACTGATTGATTATTGTTAATGGTCACATTAGGACTCGTATTATTCGATAAAGTATTCGTCACAAATGCAGGAAATGGAATATTTGCAGGTTGCAATATAGGAGTCACAATAGTACTTCCTTGGTTTAAAACAATATTAGCTGCTCTACCAAACTCAACCACCGTAGTGGCTTGATGTAATTTAATAAGACCATTAGCATTTGTTGCACCAATACCACCAGACTGTACTAAATTAGAACCATGCAAGAAGATTTCATCTTCAGCAAGGATGGTATATGATGATAATAATGTACTAGCGTCAAATGGCGCTACAGTGTACGTATCTGATTCTGTACAATTAGTAGCAGACGTTACAGTTACCGTAAAGGTTCCACCTTGAGGACCTACTTCAATACTTTCTGTCGTTTCTCCACCAGGAGACCAAAGATACGAAGCAGCGTTAGTTGCATTAGTCGTTAAAACGAGCACAGCACCTTGGCAAAACTCAGGAAGTTCTTCAGGGGTATTAATTGTTACTGTAGGTAAATCACCAAGAACAGTTACTAAGGCTTCACATGTAGATACATTACCATTATTATCTGTTACTGTAAGTTCAACAGTTACTGGTGAACCAACATCAGCACATGTGAAATCGGTTATATCTAAAGTTCTGCTAGCAATACCACAGGCATCGTTAGATCCATTGTCAATATCAATAATGGTGATGCTCGCATCTCCATTAGCATCTAGTTGTACTGTTGCTGGTTGACAAAGCGCTTCAGGCGCTACGTTATCTTCAACAGTTACTGTAGTTTGACACGTAGACACATTACCATTATTATCTGTTACTGAAAGTTCTACAGTTACAGGAGAACCAACATCAGCACATGTGAAATTGGTTATATCTAATGTTCTGTTAGCAATTCCACAGGCATCATTAGAACCATTATCAATATCATCAACAATGATATTCGCTACTCCATTGGCATCCAATTGTACCGTTGTTGGCTGGCATAGTGCTTCTGGATTCACATTATCTTCAACAGTTACTGTAGCAGTACATGTTGAAACATTTCCATTAGTATCTGTTACAATTAAAGTCACTTCAACAGTTCCTATATCTGCACAAGTAAATTGTGTTTGACTAAGTGCTAAACTCCCAATGCCACAAGCATCATTTGATCCATTATCTACGGCTTGAGCTGTAGTACTTCCATTACCATCAGCATCTAATTGCACCGTAACATCTTGACAAATTGCGTTTGGTAAAATAGCATCAACAACCGTCACACTTCCTTCACAAGTTGACACATTTCCATGAATATCGGTTACCGTAAGGATGACATTATTAGCTTGATCAGATATTTCAATAGTATGATCCCCTAAATTTGAAACGTTATTCTGAGCAGATTCTATCCATTCAGTTTCGAAACTAGCTACGAAGGTAGATACATTTCCTTGTTGAATAGTCTCACTTCTTACCAATGTAGTTGCATTTGTAGCATTTGAAGTTGATGACCATCCAGAACCTGGATTCACTCCAATTTCGCCTATGACATCTACAGCGACACCATTATTAGCTAAAGCAATGGCATCGTTACCATCAAACACCATTAATGGTGAACCAAAATTATTAGTTGGATTACCACTAATGTTAGGAGCATCGGTATGAGATATTTTATAGACTTCTCTATCACCAATAGTACCTAAAAGACCTATTGTTGTTGGTGTTGTATTACCATCAGTATAAATATTTAAGCTATAATAGCTTACCAAATTTCCATTGACAACATCTCCAAGTACAATAGTATTTCCTGTACCATTAAAGATTTCAATCCAATCGTTATTTCCTGTACCATCGACATATTCAGAAATAATTAATTCATCTAAATCTCCTCCGATACTAGTACAATCGAAAGTGGTTTCTGATAAGGTTATCGCATCAATTTCACAATTATCTGTAGAGTTATTAGCAGCAATAAAAGCAGCTACATCAATACCTCCCATTCCTTGATCATCTAAGGTGATTGTAAGATCGAAGCAATCTACTATTGGTGCTTCATTATCTTCAACAGTAACATTAAAAGTACACACATTGGTATTACCAGCTGCATCTGTAGCAGTAACCGTTACTAATGTTGTACCAACATTGAATAACGTACCTGACTCTGGAGATGCAACTACTGTTGTACCTGGACAGTTATCAGTAGTGGCCGATGTATCGAAATTAACTATTGCACCACATACACCTGGATCATTATTTACTGTAATATCTGTAGGGCAGTTGGCTACTGGGTTTTCATTATCTTCTACAGTTACTGTAAACGAAGTTGATACTGCATCATTGCCATTGGCATCAGAAGCTGTATAAGTAACTATCGTTTCTCCTAATGGGAAGCTATGTCCTGATGGTAAGTTTGAACTAATCGTTGCTCCAGGACAATTATCACTCACTGTTGCTGGTGTCCAATTAAATACTGCACTACAAACTCCAGGATCATTGCTGACTGTAGTATTCGATGGTGTACCAAAGATTTCTGGAATCTCATTATCCTCAACTGTAATTGTAAATGTAGTCGATACTGCATCATTGCC
>CAJQOA010000033.1 GCA_905479815.1 uncultured Psychroserpens sp. | reverse complement strand
AAACGATAAAGATCTCGATTTATATAGAGATGCTTTTAAAAGACGTTTGGCTGGATTTGACGATGATCAATTTTCAAATGTATCTAATGATGGTCTTATTAGAGCTCAGCAACAATTAAGGCGTAATAAAGAATTAGCCTTATTAATTGCCATTGGCATGTATGCTTTGAATATTGTAGATGCCAACGTTGATGCTCATTTACTTCAATTTAATGTGGATGAAGATTTATCATTACGACCACATTTTAAGTATAATGAGCGGGAAAACAATACTAATCTAGGATTAACGCTCAATTTTAAATTCTAAAGTATGAGAATTGCACTCTTAGGCTACGGAAAAATGGGAAAAGCAATAGAAACCATTGCTCTAGAACGCGGTCATGAAATCGCACTAAAAGTATCAAGTACTTCGGAAAATGTCGAACTCCAAAACTGTGATGTCGCCATAGATTTTAGTCTTCCATCATCTGCTGTTACTAATATTTCAAAATGTTTAGAAACTGGAGTCCCCGTAATTTCTGGAACTACAGGTTGGTTAGATGATTATGAAAAAATCGTATCACTTTGCAATTCTAAAAAAGGGACATTCCTATATGCTTCAAATTTCAGCTTAGGTGTCAATATCTTTTTTGAACTTAATAAAACATTAGCCAAGTTGATGAACAAACTTCCGCAGTACAACGTATCTGTTGAAGAAACTCATCATACTCAAAAACTAGATGCGCCTAGCGGAACTGCAATCACGCTAGCAAACGGAATAATAGACGAAACAAATTATGAAAAGTGGACTTTAGATACGCCAAAACAAAATGAGATTGGTATTATTGCAAAACGAATTGAAAACGTACCAGGAACTCATGATGTAAATTATGATTCTGAAGTAGATAGCATACAAATTAAACATACTGCTCACAGCAGACAAGGCTTTGCTTTAGGAGCTGTTATTGCTGCCGAGTATGTACATGATAAAAAAGGAGTATTTACAATGAAAGACGTTTTAAATATTAGTTAATATCATAGATTGATGTAACGTATTTAAATACCTTTCAACTCATTAAAGAAATTAAACTATAGACATGACAATTACACAATGGTTAATATTTATTCTAGTTATCCAAATCATTCACGGATTTGGTACTTGGAAACTATACGTTAAAGCTGGACGTCAAGCATGGGAAGCATTTATTCCTGTGTATAACGCCGTCATATTAATGAAAATCATCAATCGCCCTTGGTGGTGGACTATTTTGCTTTTCGTACCTATTGTTAACTTAATCATGATACCAGTAGTTTGGGTAGAAACTGCCAGAAGTTTTGGTAAGAATCAATTTCTAGATACATTTTTAGCAGTTATTACTTTAGGTTTTTATAATTACTACCTCAATTATGCAGCAGATGTAAACTATATTGAAGGCAGAGATATCAACCCAAAATCAAGTTCTGGTGATTGGACGAGTTCAATCTTATTTGCAATTGTAGCAGCAACTTTGGTGCATACATACTTTATTCAACCATTTACAATCCCAAGTTCTTCTTTAGAAAAATCATTACTAGTTGGTGATTTCTTATTTGTAAGTAAGTTTCATTATGGTGCAAGAATACCTATGTCAACTGTTGCAACACCAATGGTTCATGATACAATCCCAGTTGCCAATGTGAAATCATATCTATTTGATGATAAGTTTGACAAGAGAAAAACGTCATGGAAAAACAAATTACAACTGCCATATTTGAGAATACCTGGTTTTGAAAATATTGAACGTAATGATATTGTTGTTTTTAATCAGCCTGCTGATACCTTGCTGAATATGAATGACTTCAATCCAGATCGTAATTACTACAAGCCAATTGATAAGAAAACTAATCTTGTTAAGCGTTGTGTTGGTGTACCTGGAGATTCTTTAGAAGTTAGAAACGGTTATGTATATATCAACGGAAAACTAAATGAATTACCAGATCGTGCTAAACTTCAATTTGCATACGAAGTAGAGCTAAAAGGCACATACAATAGTGAGCAAATTTATGGAGGCTTAAAACGCTATGATATTACAGATGTGTATCCAACATCTCAAAACACACTTATCATTGAAGCTACTGTAGATGCTGCTGCTAAAGCCAAAAATCATCCAAATGTTGCTAGCGTCACTAGAACTGAAACACCAAAAGGTATTGATTATAATGCATTGTTTCCTAGAGCTGCTGGATATGACTGGAGTTACGACAATTTTGGTCCAATTTATATTCCGAAGAAAGGAGAAACTGTAGAATTAACTATGGAAGACCTTCCTTTATACAAACGCCTTATTGGAGAGTACGAAAGAAATAGTATCGTTACTAGAGGCAATCAAATTATCATAAATGACAAACCTGCAACATCATACACTTTTAAACAAGATTATTATTGGATGATGGGTGACAATAGAAATAATTCTATTGATGCACGTGCATGGGGTTATGTGCCTTTTGATCATGTTGTTGGCAAACCTGTATTTATCTGGATGAGTTGGGATGGTCTTAAAAATCCACGTTGGGAACGTTGGTTTACTACTGTTGGTGGCTCTGGAAACTCGTCGTCTTATTTTATTCCTTTCTTAGTGCTTTTAGCAGCTTGGTTTGGGTTTAACAAATGGAGAAAGAACAAAAAAGCATAAATAGCTTTTTAAAACTATAGATGAACGTATTAATTCATCCAACATATTTTCCAAACATAGCACATTTTGTGGCTATGTTAAAAGCAGATGATATTGTGTTTGAAGTTTGTGATAACTATCAAAAACAAACGTATCGTAATCGTGCCTCTATTTATGGAGCAAACGGTAAGTTAGATCTAAATATCCCTGTAGTTTATTCTCAAAAAAACAGGCAATTCTATAAGGACGTCAAAATTTTTAATACTGAAAATTGGCAAACCCAGCACTTAAAATCATTAGAATCGGCATACAGAACATCTCCTTTTTTTGAATTTTATATTGATGACTTAATGCCTTTGTTTACAATGGAGACAGATACAGTCATGGATTTCAATTTTAAGTGTATAGAATTAGTTTTTGAATGTTTACAGCTTCCGTTTAAATACACAGTAACTCAAACTTTTGAACTAGATTCAATACACAACATGGATGCAAGACCTTTTGCCAACAGTAGAAAAGAGACGCCTCAAGACTTTAAATCTTATGCTCAAGTATTTGATAACAAGCATGGCTTTTTAGATAATCTAAGCATATTGGATGTGTTATTTAATGAAGGCCCAAACACAGAACTATATCTTAAATCTCAATCCATAAATCTATAATGTTACAAACGTTTGTACATTACGGAATCCATTTTATAGTTCCAATCCTCGTAGCGCTTATTTTCTTTAGGAAAAACTGGAAAATGTCTGCGTTTATTATGCTTTGTGCAATCGTAATTGATTTAGATCATGTACTAGCTAACCCCATTTTTGATCCAACACGATGTAGCATAAATTTTCATCCGCTTCACTCCTACTATGCAATAGGTGTTTATTTTGTATTAGCTATTATAAAAAAAACAAGGTTAATTGGTTTGGGACTGCTTATTCACATGCTTGCAGACTGGGTAGATTGTTTATTGATGTGATTTACTTTAATTTCACCTTAGCCATCACAGGATAATGATCACTATACTTAACATCAAAAGTCTTAAATGCATTAATATCAAAAGCGTCATCAACTAACACAAAATCAATACGCACAGGAAAAAATTTGAAATCAAAAGTTCTTCCAAAACCGTTACCAGCTTGTTCAAAAGCATCTTTCATCTCGCCTTTTATTTCCTTATAAACATAAGAGTATGCTGTGTTATTAAAGTCGCCAGATATGATTGTTTTATATGGCGATTTGTTTTTATGGATTAAAAATTGTTCTGTTTGAGACTGCTGCATTTTAAACGTAGAACTCACACGCTTTACTAAATTTTCAGAATTCTCTTTAGATAGCTCAACCGTTGGATCAATTCCTGATGATTGCAAATGCACATTATAAACACGTATGGTATCTACACCTTTAACGATATCAACAAAAATGGCATTGTTTGATGTCTTTGGAAATTCTATAGATCCAGAATTGATAATCGGAAATTTAGTATATATCGCTTGACCATTCTTTACTTTATTCCCTGAAAGTTCAATATGCTTATAAGGAAAAATACTAAAATTAATATCGTCATCTGTTCTATACTCTTGCATACAGAGAATATCTGGGTTCTTGTCTAAAATAAATTGAGACATGTTTTCTTTTAGATTTGGACCTTCAATCCAATCAAAAACATTAAACAAGCGCACGTTATAATTCATCACTGAAATATTCTCACTGTCATCTACGTTTTTAGAAGATGTCAATTTGTATAGCGAAAACACATAACTATACCCTAAAGCCAAAACAACAAGTGACACTAATAATTGCTTTTTTACTTTAAGCAACCAATAGATAACAAATAGAATATTTATAATTATTAAAAAAGGAACTGCTAGGCTAAGAACAGAAAGAAATGCAAATTTCTTAGGCTCAATATAAGGCAATATATAAGACAAAAGTAAAGCAAAAGCCATCAATGAATTGATAACAAATATGAACTTCTCATAAAGCTTAAGCTTTCTCATATATTTTAATTCTTCCCTGCTTTAAATAAAAACGCTTTCTCTTCTTTAGTTAAGCTTTCATAACCGCTTTTACTTATCTTATCTAGAATGAGATCAATTTTCTTTTGATTATTAAACTCATTAAACTCTTGTTTATTATGACCAGCAATAGTATTCTTCTTATTTCGGTGCACTGTTTTTAAGGGTGATTTTTTATTAAATAGATTAGCTATACTATCCATGATTTTTTCAAAACCAGAACCAATATCTTTACCCTTAACTAATTGTGTAGCATAAAGATAACCTAAAAGACTCCCTCCTAAATGTGCTACATTACCACCTTGGTTAGCTCCAAATAAACCAATCACATCAAATAAAACAATCGCCACACCAATATACCAGAGCTTAATAGATATAGCGAAGAAACGCGTTTCACGATTTGGCATATAGGCACATAAAAAAATTAATAATGCATTTACTCCAGCAGAAGCTCCTACCAAGGAGCCTACGGTTGAAGAAAATGAATCAGGCAAAATATTATAGACTACTAAAAATGATAACCCTCCTGCTATAATACCCAAGAAGTAAATGTTTAGTGATTGTTTAGAAGGAAACAAATTAACCAAGCTACGTGATACAAAATACAATACAATCATATTAAATAGTAGGTGCAAGAAATCGTAATGTGTAAACCCATAGGTTACGATAGACCAAGGTTTCACTATGAAATCTAAAAAATCTTTTGGCAACTCAAACCAAGATAATGTATATGATCTTGGGATTTTACGAGTAATTTGTATTAGCCAGCCAATGAAAAAAATCAAGACATTTACTGCCATGATTTTTTCAAAAACATTTAAGTTTTTAAGCTTGTCTTTAAAGTCATAATTTAATGAACTCATTAATCCCAACGGTTTTTATTAAACTGTGTTTTTTTCCAATACCACATGATGAGCGCTCCAGTAATTGCTCCACCAACGTGTGCCATAAATGCGGTATTACTAGGACTAAAATATGACGTGCCAGTTAATGCAGATATCACATCCAATAAAATAATACCTGGAATAAAGTACTTGGCCTTTATAGGTATGGGTAGAAATATCATCATTAATTTAGCATCTGGATTCATTATCCCAAAAGCTGCTAAAACTCCCATTATACAACCTGATGCTCCAACCATAGGCGTCATAAATATATCGTTTATATCCTGTCCAACAGCCTTGAAAACTTTACCTTCATTAAAGACTTCTACCATTTGACTATGAGAAACCCCAATATCTACAAGGGCCTGCTTTAATGGTAGATACTCAAAATAATTATAACCTAGCTGAAACAAAACGGCTCCTAGTCCAGCAGATACATATAAAAACAAAAATTTCTTAGATCCCAATTGCGTTTCTACCGCAGTTCCAAACATCCAGAGTGCAAACATATTAAAACCAATGTGCATAAAATCTGCATGCATGAACATGTGCGAAAAAATCTGCCAAGGTTGAAATAAATCGTTTTCAGGAAAGTAAAGTGCTAACCATTCCATAAATAAGTTACCACCTCCAAGTGTCATTCTTCCAATAAAAATAATAACATTTATAATAATCAAATGCTTTACTGTATCTGTTATACCCTTTATCATAAATTATATAAATTTTTTATCAAAGTCATCAACGTTCATTGTTATGAAAGTGACTTTATTAGTTGGAGAAACAGTTGGTTCTTTACATGCAAATAAGCTATTCACCAAATGCTCTTGCTCTAATTGTGTTAAACTTTGCCCTGTTTTAATAGCCAAACTCTTAGCCAGTGATTTAGCTAATAAATCTGTGGCACTAAAATTACTATCAGGTACTTCGTGTTCAACATCACTTATGAGTTGCTCTAAAATAATAGAGACTTCACTTTCAGGGACATTAATTGGTACTCCTGTAATCTCAATCGTTTGGTCTTTAAAAGACGAAAACACAAACCCTGTATGTTCTAAATCTTCTTTTAAATTGTTGAGAATTCCCATTTCCGAAGAAGAAAAATCCAAATTCAATGGAAACAGTAATTGCTGACTTACAGACTCTTTAACCGTCAAGTGTTTAAGCAACCCTTCATATAGTACTCGTTGGTGTGCTCGATGCTGATCTAGAATCATCATCCCAGATTTTATAGTACTAATAATATATTTATTATGTAATTGATAGGTTCTTTGTGTTGTTTCTACTTGCTTATCGCCATTAAATAAAGATTCATTTTCTGGCTGACTTTCAAATTGAATTTCGCTAAAATCATTTTCGGTTTTTGTTCCTTTAGATTCTAACCCAACATATAAGCTTTCCCATTGTGAAGCAGGCTCTTTTCTATAACTTGACGAATAACTATTAGATTTACTCTGTATTTTTTCTTCTTGAAACGGATTAAAAGAACGGTCTACTTCTACAGATGGTGTTGTTGCCTTCTTGTTTTCAAAATCATAAGGTGTATCTAAGTTTCTATCACGATCAAAGTCTAAAACTGGCGCAATATTAAACTGCCCTAAACTATGTTTAACAGCAGATCGCAAAATAGCATATAACGTATGTTCATCATCAAACTTGATTTCTGTTTTTGTAGGATGAATGTTTATATCAATGCTTTTGGGATCAACCGTAAGATTCAAAAAATAACTAGGATGACTTCCATCTTTAATTAAACCTTCAAAAGCAGCGTTTATGGAGTGATTTAAATATGGGCTTTTTATAAATCTGTTATTGACAAAGAAGAACTGTTCAGTTCTTGTGCGTTTTGCGAATTCTGGTTTACCTACAAATCCGGAGATTTTCAAAACCTCTGTCTCCTCTTCAACAGGAACTAGTTTCTCGTTGGTTTTATTTCCAAAGATATTAACCACACGCTGTCTGTAATTACTTATGGGAAGATTAAAACTCTCACTACCATTGTGATACATCAAAAACTCAATATCTGGATGCGCCAAAGCTAAACGATGAAATTCATCAACAATATGTCGAAGTTCTACGTTATTAGATTTTAAAAAATTGCGACGTGCAGGAATATTAAAAAATAAATGCTTTACACAAAGTGATGTTCCCGTTGGAGTGACCACCAATTCTTGATTTTTAATATCGCTACCTTCAATTTCTATGACTGTTCCAAGCTCATCTTGATCTTGTTTTGTTTTTAATTCTACATGAGCAATAGCAGCTATACTCGCTAAAGCTTCACCACGAAATCCTTTTGTATTGAGACTAAATAAATCTTCAGCAGAACGTATTTTAGAAGTTGCATGACGCTCAAAACTCAAACGAGCATCTGTAGCACTCATACCTTTACCATTATCAATAACTTGAATTAAGGTCTTGCCTGCATCTTTGACAATAAGCTTTATAGAAGTTCCGCCTGCATCAATAGAATTCTCTAGCAATTCTTTAACAACCGATGCTGGTCGTTGTACAACTTCACCTGCTGCGATTTGGTTTGCAACATGATCTGGTAACAATTGAATAATGTCTGCCATTAGCCTTTAAGGGAGAATATTGATAAATCGAAATCTATGATATACAGAAAAATCAAAACAAAAATCCCAATTAATATATAGATGGTTTTATTAAAACCATAATTATTTCTTGTTCTATTCTTTACTCTGTTTTCGTGCCATTGACCAGAAAAATCGTTTTTATTATACGTTTCGGCATAGGCATCAAATTTTGTTTGATATTGTGTTGTATCAACCCCTTCTTTGCCATTATAATGCATAGGTGTATAGTTAAACCTTTTGTTTCTGTTTAACCCTTTGAATATTGTAAATCTTATTGGTCCCATAATACAATTTTTAAATATATCTGTTAAGTATATAAATCAAACCAAAAATCGCGCCTAAAATTAAAATTAATACTGGCATTGAATTTAAGAAACCACTTTTACGTTTAGTATTACCTCTAATTTCATCCCATTTGGCTTCTAAGTCATTCTCTGACTTTTTCTTACTTAATCCATTAGAATGAGGATTATAACTAAAACGCTTATTTTTTCTTTGATTAAACAAGTTCCTTATATATTACAAATGATATATCTCAAAAGTACAGAATTTACTAGGAAAACAGGTGTTTTGAATGCTAAAAATTGTTAACATTCTACATACTTCAATATGAAGTAAGTTTTTAAAAAGAAGTCTAAGAAACGGAAAGCTGCGAATGAGATTAAATATTACTTTCTACGAAGTTCTACCATTTTAATAGCAGCAATAGCAGCTTCAGTGCCTTTGTTTCCATGCTTTCCTCCAGAACGATCTATAGATTGTTGCATCGTATTATCTGTAAGCACGCAAAAAATTACTGGAGTGTCTGATGTTAGATTGAGTTCTTTGATACCATGTGTAACACCTTCACAAACAAAATCAAAATGCTTAGTTTCTCCTTGAATCACACAACCAATGGCAATAACTGCATCAACGTTTTGCTCAGTCATTTTTTTACTACCATAAATAAGTTCAAAACTTCCAGGAACATCCCATTTGATGATATTCTCTTCTTGAGCCCCACAATCAACTAAAGCATCGATTGCGCCTTTTAAGAGTCCGTTAGTGACGTTGTCATTCCATTCTGAAACAACAATCCCAAACCGAAAATCTTTCGCGTTTGGGATTGTTGTTTTATCGTAATTAGATAAATTATGATTTGCAGTTGCCATAAAAACTTGTTGTTCTTAGTTACTCGCTTCTGATCTACCTATAAAAGAATCTATATTTTTTGCTTGATCTGAAGTTGAAAATTCAGCTTTAATTCTCTTATAGTATTCTAAAGCCTTTGCGTTATTACCTAAAGATTGAGCAACATTTGCAGCTTTTAAAAGATACATTGGTGTTGTATAATCATTAGTTGATGCAACAATTGCTTTTTCATAATATTCAAAAGCTTCTGGTAATTGTTCTAATTGAACAAATGCATCTCCCATTGCTCCTTTAGCAATTGGTCCAAGAACAGCATCATCTGTACTAAAATCACCTAAATACTTTACAGCATTCGTATAATCATTAGTATTTAAATAGGCCATACCTGCATAATAATTTGCTAAGTTTCCAGCTGGTGTAGAACCATATTGATCTACGATATCTGTTAATCCTAGTTTTCCCCCACCACCAGTAAGTGCTAATGTGTATAAAGAATCTTTGTTTGTTCCAACGACAGCTTCATCAAAATATTTTTGAGCCGAGTACATTTCATTCATTGCTTCTTCAGCCTTAGGCTCTGCAATAAATTTATTATATCCTAAGTAAGCAAGAGCAATAACTGCTGCTAAACCAACGATAATAAAAATACCTTTCTGGTTCTTTGCAACGAAATCTTCAGCTTTATTAGCCCCTTCATCCAGCGTATTAAATACTTCTGCTGTTGTAGAGTCTTGTTCTAAGCCTTCAATCGTTTCAGCTTTCTCCTTGATAGCCTTTGGTTTATATCCTCTTTTCTTATATGTTGCCATAGTACATTATTTGTGGCGCAAAAATAAAATTTTTATTGGGATTTAAAAGGTAAATTATTTGTTATTTTTACTTCCTCGCATAATAATAACGACCAAACACCGATATTCCCTTTTAGTTTTATGATTTTAAACACGTTAAGCTTAGTTAATTATAAAAATTTTGAACAACAAAATTTCGAGTTTGATACTAAAATTAACTGTTTTGTAGGTTCAAATGGTGTTGGTAAAACAAATGCACTGGATGCTATCTATCATTTATCCTTCGGAAAGAGCTACTTCAACCCTATTGCATCTCAAAACATAAAGCACAATGAAGACTTTTTTGTTGTCGATGGTATTTTTGATAAAAATGATAAGGCAGAAAAAGTTGTAGTGTCCTTAAAACGTGGTCAAAAGAAAGTGATTAAACGTAACGGAAAAGCCTATGAGAAGTTTAGTGATCATATTGGGTTTATACCATTAGTCATTATTTCTCCTGCAGATCGTGATTTGATTATTGAAGGCAGTGATACACGTCGCAAATTTATTGACAGCGTCATTTCTCAAAGTGATAAGGCCTATCTCAATAATTTAATTAAGTACAATAAGATTTTATCGCAGCGTAATGCCTTATTAAAATACTTCGCACTAAATAACACCTTTAATGCACAAACACTTGAAGTGTATAATGAACAATTAGACACTTATGGTAGTGAAATTTTTAAAACTCGAGATGAATTCTTAAAAGCCTTTATTCCAATTTTTAAAGCACGTTACAAAGCGATTAGTAATGATAATGAAGCAGTAAATTTAAATTATAAAAGTGATTTGTTTGACGATGATTTAAAAACCCTATTAGCTAAAAACGTTAATAAAGATAAAGCCATACAATATACTAGTGTTGGGATTCACAAGGATGATCTTAATTTTGAGATTGAAACATATCCTATAAAAAAGTTTGGAAGTCAAGGTCAACAAAAATCATTTTTAATAGCTTTAAAATTGGCTCAATTTGATTTTGTAAAACAACAAAGCGGAGTAACACCTCTACTTTTACTTGATGATATTTTTGATAAATTGGATGAGAATCGTGTTGCTCAAATTATAAATTTGGTTGATAATGAAAATTTCGGACAATTATTCATCAGTGATACACATGCAGAACGAACAGAAAATGTGGTGAAGCAAATTCATCAATCTTATAAAATTTTTAAGCTATGAAGAAACTAATAGGTCTAATTGTTATAATTTCGGTTTTTAGTTGTTCTAAAAACCCAGAGACTTTTGTTACCCATCTCAATGGGTATTGGGAAATTGATGAGGTAACATTAAGTGATGGCACCAAAAGAGATTACAATTTTAATGATATGATTGATTATATTGAAGTATCTGATAGTCTATCAGGTTTCCGTAGAAAACTAAAGCCTAATCTATTTGGATCTTTTGAGACCTCTAAGAGTAATGAAACCTTCAGCATTAAAATAGAAAATGACAGCCTCAATATCTATTACAAAACACCATATGCAGAGTGGAAAGAAACCGTTTTAAATGCCAATGAATCTCAACTAATAATTCTTAATAATACCAATAAAGATGTGTATATTTATAAACGATACGAATCTTTAGATATAGAGAATCTTTAATAAAAAGCCGATGTCTTCGGAAAATAATCATGGCAAAACGACAAAACGATAATTTACCAATTAGTGATATTCTCAAAAAATTTGTTGAGACTAATAAGCTACAATCTGGTCTGGACAAGGTAGATGTTAAAGAAGCTTGGGCAAAAATGATGGGAAATGGCGTCAACAATTACACCACAGATGTGTCATTGGATAGAGATGTTTTATACGTGGCTTTAAGTTCTAGCGTACTTCGCGAGGAATTAAGCTATGGGAAACAAAAAATTGTAGATATGCTTAATGAGTCTATTGGTAAAAAGGTGGTGAGCAAATTAGTATTGCGATGATTTTTACTGAAAAAAGTGAGGATAATGAATTATACGTCTATTTCAATGATAGACTAATTTACAAAAAATGGTTAGACACAGGTGTCTCAAAAGTTTTTGACCGCTTTGCTTATTCTAAATATACTACCGAGTCCATAAAAATCAAAATACTCTTCGTTTGTTCTGCTAACAAACAACGCTCTAAAACTGCTTCTGACTATTTTTCTGAAAAATTAGCGACATATGAATTCGATTCTGCAGGAACAAATCATAAAATCTGTAATAAAGAAGGTACGCAACCTTTAACAGAAGCCCTAATGGAATGGGCAGATTTAGTTATTGTAATGGAAGAAAAGCATAGACGTATCATTTCAGAAAATGGAGGGTCTCAGTTCAGAAAAAAAATAAAAGTTCTAAATATTCCAGACCATTTTAAATATTATCAAAAAGAACTCATTCAATTATTAGAAGAGAAAGTAGAACCCTTAATAGAGGATCGGTTTTTTAAATAAAAAATTTCAGTAAATTTCTGTCACATAAAGCCTATCACAATAGATGTCAAAACTATCCAGAAGGAAATTTGTAAAAAAAAGTCTAATGGCAACTATAGGTTTGGTTCTTCTAGATACACTTTGGTTTGAGAAATACGTGATTGATTGGAACTACTTCGATATCTCTAAAAACAAGGATAATAAGATAAAAATTATCCAAATCACCGACTTACATTTTGACAAACTTCGATACTTTCACAAGTCTATCGCAAAAAAAATCAATAAGCTCAATCCAGACCTGATCTTTATCACTGGTGATTCTGTCAATGAAACAGAACACATTAATGCCCTAAGCACATTTCTAGAATTAATAAATACCTCTATCCCAAAATATGCAATTACAGGAAACTGGGAATATTGGGGAAATGTAGATTTAGTAAAATTGAAAACAATGTTTTCAAAACACAATTGTGAGTTATTAATTAATGAAAACAGAAGTTTAACCATTAAAAATAGAGAAATTTCAATTATTGGTATTGATGATTTTGTAGGTGGTTATCCAGATTTCCCAAAAGCGATTACAAATTTAAAGGCCACTGAAACCAATATAGTCTTATCGCATTGTCCTCAACACAGAGATACAATTGCTGTAGAACAAGGCGGCTTATATATTGATTTAGTGCTATCTGGTCATACGCATGGCGGACAAATCACGTTATTAGGTTACGCTCCCATTCTACCTCAAGGAAGCGGTAGATACTTAAAAGGCTGGTATACTGATACAGAACCTAAAATGTATATATCAAAAGGTATTGGAACAAGTGCCATACCAATTCGGTTTGGAGCGAGAGCAGAAATGGTAGAGATTGATCTCTAAAACTAATTTAATAATAACGATAAATTTCAGTAATTTCAAACACAAATTCCATCTACATGAAATACATCAAACTCATCCTAACTTTTGTGATCACAATAGTTGTTTTTTATGCACTCAACACAAAATTAGGTTCAGTACCTCCTATAGGTAAATTCTTAGATCCTGCAGGTGGTGTTTGGCAAAATGACACCAATGAGGTTATCGACGGAAATGTCAACATCAAAGGATTGTCTGCTCCAGTAACCATTCATTATGACGAACAATTGATACCACATATTTTTGCTCAGAACGATTTAGATCTATTCAAAGCGCAAGGTTATATCACAGCAAAACATAGGTTATGGCAAATGGAATTTCAAACGCATGCTGCAGCAGGACGTATTTCTGAAATTATTGGAGCTTCTGCCTTAGATTACGATCGTAGTGAACGTAGACGAGGCATGGGATTTGGAGCAGACATGACCTTAGCAAAAATGGAAGAAGACCCAGAGGCCATTCAATTCTTAGAAGCCTATCGCGATGGTGTTAATAGTTATATTGAGTCCTTAAATGCTAAAACGTTTCCTGTAGAATACAAATTATTAGATTACAAACCAGAACCTTGGACCACGAAGAAGACTGCTCTCTTACTTATGTATATGACAAAAATGTTGGCTGGTGGAGATGATGATTTAGAATACACGAATTTGCTTCGCAAATTTGGGAAAGACCGTTTTGATTTATTATTTCCAGATTTTTATGATATCACAGATCCTATTATTCCAAAAGACACCGATTGGAGTTTCATTGATGTAGAACAAAGCAAAACACCTCTAGGCGAATTGCCTTTAGATACCATATCACAAACCATAGAAAAGCCAAATCCAGATAATGGCAGTAATAACTGGGCAGTTTCTGGAGCAAAGTCAGCTACAGGAAACCCTATTTTAGCCAACGATCCACATTTAGGTTTAAAACTACCTTCTATTTGGTTTGTTATGCAATTAAGCACACCAGAGTATAACTCTATGGGAGCAACATTACCAGGAGCTTTAGGTATTATTTCAGGATTTAATAATCATATTGCTTGGGGAGAAACCAATGCGACTCGTGATGTTTTAGATTGGTATAAAGTAGAATTTAAAGACGAAACGAGAACACAATATAAATATGACAATGATTGGAAAAATACGTCAGTTCGTGTTGAAGAAATTAAAGTAAAAGGCGCTGCATCAGTTATTGATTCTGTTATTTACACGCATCATGGTCCAGTCACTTACGATCATAATTTTATGAGTGATAATGAAAAGTCTGGTTATGCTATGAAATGGATTGGTCATATTGGAGGCAATAATCAACGCACATTAATAGACTTAAACAAAGCAAAAAACTATGACGATTATGTCGAGGCATTAAAAGATTGGACTGCTCCTGCTCAAAACTTTGTTTTTGCGTCTACAGAAGGTGATATTGCCATTTGGATTCAAGGGTTGTTTCCTAACAAATGGGAAGGGCAAGGTAAATTTTTATTAGATGGCTCAAATCCAGAACATGATTGGCAGAGCTTTATTCCGCAGGAATTTAATGCACATACTAAAAATCCAGAACGTGGTTTTGTGAGTTCAGCAAATCAACATCCTGTTGATGAAAACTATCCGTTTTATGTCTTTAATGATGGCTATGAAACCTATAGAAACCGTGTGATTAATGACTATTTTAATTCTAAAGATAAATTCTCGGTAGATGATTTTAAAGCCTTGCATAATAACAACTACAATTTAAAAGCTGCTGAGTTATTACCATATATGTTTGAGACAATGGATGTGAGTGCATTGACTTCCGAAGAAAAAGAGATTTATAACCAAATCAAATCATGGGATTTTAATAACGATATTGAAAAACTAGGTCCAAGTATTTGGTCAAAATGGTATACCAAACTTTACAATTTAACTTGGGATGAATTTGAAAATGATGATGAAGCGTTAACATCGCCATATAATTATCAAACCATTTATTTGATGACCACACATCCTGAGAATGAATTTATGGATATAGTGGAAACATCAAAAAAAGAAACTGCTCAAGATTTGTTTTTATTAGCCTTTAAAGAAGCTGCAACAGATTTAATAGCTTGGAAAGCTAAAAACGGCGACTACAATTGGCAAGCCTATAAAGGCACACGTGTTGGTCACTTACTGCGAGAATTGCCTGCGTTTTCAAGATTTAATTTACCTATTGGTGGTGATCGTAGCATTGTGAATGCGACTTCTGCAACTCATGGTCCATCATGGCGTATGATTGTAGAAATGAGCTCACCTCCAAAAGCGTTTGGGATTTATCCTGGTGGACAATCTGGTAATCCAGGAAGCACCTACTATGATAATTTTATAGATGATTGGGCTATTGGTAAATATCATGAATTAAATTTCATGCAAAACACTACAGCTACAGATCAAATTATGGCAACACAAACTTTAACACCAAGCAACTAATTATGAGCAAGCAAAACATTTTAAACTTCGTCGTCACCATTATCATAGCTGCAATTTTATCTCAGTTTTTACCTTGGTGGCATGTTATGGTTGCAGGGTTTGTAGCTGCATTATTTTTTAGTCTGAAAAAGGCTGCCGTATTTTTTGTGCCTTTTCTAGCCATATGTTGCTTTTGGACAGTCTATGCTTTTATGATGAGTAGTGGCAATGATTTTACATTGGCTAAAAAGATTGCTGTGCTCCTACCACTTGGAGGTAATCCTTATGTATTGATTTTAGTTACTGGATTGGTTGGTGGTTTTGCTGCTGGTGTTGCTGCTGTGTTTGGGAAAAATTTGGGTGATTTGGTTAGAAAGTAAATTGAAATATACGTAGAACTACGTATTGACTTAATAAAATAAAACGAGTAACTTCGTTTAACTGCGGATATCAACAATTAAAACAATAGATATCCACTAATAAGTTGGGCACAATTACCAAATCGATGAAAAAATTACTGTATATCTTAATTTCATTTTCGATAACATTTTCTGGTTATTCACAAAAAAAAAATGATATTAAAAAATTAGTTGAAACTGAAACAACTACTACTTCCTATTCCAATGGAAAACAATCTATTAGTACTAAAAAAATCACGGAAACAGAATTTAATATCTATGGCAAAAAAATGTCCAATATAAGAACGACCTTTCATAATGGTAATCCATACAAAACAACTAAAACAACATACATTTATAATGAAGAAAATAAAATAGATTATGAAATGAATTTTATTGAAGAAGACTCTATTCATTATACAACTTACTATAATTATGAAAATGATAATCTTTCAAAAATTTATTCAGATTATATATATAATGGGAAACATAATAAATATCAACAGAACTATATATATAATACGAATAACAAAATAATAAATAGCTCTTATTCTTTCATTGTAAAAGACATTCAAACAAGCGATAAATTAAGAGATCTAAAAGCTGAACTTACTTTTGACAAAAATGAACGATTAATTAAATCTAATTGGCTACAATCAGACAATTCTTATTTAAACAACCTCATTATACATATTAGGAATAAAAAAGGTATGATTATTAAAGAAAAGGAGTATGATTTAAACAATGATCTAGTCAAAAAAACCAAATTAAAATATAAGTTTGATAATAAGAATCATTGGATTGTAAAAAAAGTATATGAAAAGAATATTTTGAAAAAAACAACTTATAGAGAAATAGAATATTTTAATTAAAAGTGCCCAACAACGTGTATATTTAATTGCTGGTTTTGTGTGTACTCGGAAAATCCTACGGATTTTCCTCTGGTTCGTTTTCTTTTGCTAACTTAGTTCCAGCCAACGCAACTAACCATACACGAACACGTTAAACGAACCTTTTCTATAAAGCCCCTTTACGCTTCAAATACGCTGTCATGCCTTCAGTGGATTCATCAACGTTTTCACCAGTATCTAAGTCACTCATAGATCCACATCCAGTTGCTTGAAAAAGGATACCTATCACTTTAGATTTGGTTTGCTCTTTTATGCTTAACCAACACTCACTAACAAGGTCTTCAAACAAACCGTCTGCACTAAGTTCGCTAGTCGCTAACGCATCCTCTTCCTGATACTCTTCAATACCAATGATGCCAAAAGCCTCTAAAAGTTGGACAAGTAAATGTTCTAATGCTTCCGTATCAAAATCTAAGTGCAATTCTAATCGACCTTGACCACCAAGGATACCATCTTCAAAAATAGTAGTACTTGGTTCTCCAGCCACAAAAACAGAATCCCAGTAATAGACATTGTAATAGATATCTACAGCTTTTACAATCGCATCTTGATAATGCTCCTTAAAATCAAAGTCATTAGTTTGTAATTGCTTTAAAAACGTGGTCAATTCTTGTTTATGACAATCAAACATTAATCGCTTAAATAATGCATCGCGAATTTCCCAAAACACCCAATAGTACTGCATACTTAATAATTCCAAACCATTGACTTTAGTTTTAATTGCAATGAATTTATCAACCGTAATTGGCAATTCGATGGATTGCTCTTGATTATTTAAATCTTTATATTTGAAAAGCATAGTTGGGAATATATATGTTGTGTTACCAAATACAAACATATCATTTAATTGTGATTTGTCATTCCGAAACTATAAAGAAACGCATAGCATTTTTACAATGAGAATACTTCGTTCTTCATAGTGACGTCTGGCATTAAAATTAAATTATTAACTTAAACAGGTAATCCAATAGATATGAGTACTACAAGCCACCACGATGACCGCGTTGCAAATATGAAATTCTTTTCAGTGTATCCACACTACGTCACAAAAGTGGAAAAGAAAGGTAGAACAATACAAGAATTACATCAAGTTATTGAATGGCTCACTGGTTATGATGAGAAAAAACTGCAAGACATAATTGACAACAAAGTCACTTTTGAAACTTTTTTCAAAGAAGCATCTTTACATCCTAATGCACATTTAATTAAGGGTGTCATCTGTGGTTATCGCATAGAAGATATCGAAAATGAAACCACTAAACAATGTCGATATTTGGATAAGCTTGTTGATGAATTAGCAAGAGGTCGTAAAATGGAAAAGATTTTACGAGTAATATAAAATGATCATTTAGAACTCTGTTGTGGTTAATATTTATCAATGTTGAGTTCTTTTTAAATTAAAGTTGAAACAATAAAAAAGAGACCTGTTAAGGTCTCTTTTTCTTAATATGCAATCTAAAAATTTAATATGCTATAATCAATTTTTTAGTTTTAACACCTTTTTTAGTTTGAATACTTACAAAGTATAAACCATTTACAGCATTGTTCATTCTTAGACTATGCGTTGGTGCAGTTAAATTAGTAATAGATTCTTTTGTAATAACATTACCTCTTAAATCTACGATTTTGATATCTAAATCTTGATTCTTATAATCTCTCAGATCTAATTCAAAGTTTCCATCTTTACTTGGGTTTGGATACACAGCAAAATCTGGTTGAGCGATACGTCCAGAAGTTCCAGTACAAGATACACTATAATCCCATCCATCAATATTTGAACTAGACTCACAGCTAATTGAACTATCAGAGTCAATTCTAACCGTTATACTATCTCCAGAAGACGTAAAACTTAAACCAGTAAGATTACCTGAATTGCCATAACCATTGTACAATTCTGAACCATCTGAATCTAATATGATTAATTCATCAAAGTTATTTTCTACTTCTCCAGAAAGAAATGATACATCTAATGTAGAACCATCGCTACTCGCATAAACGAACGAAGTATCTTCATTACTAGTATAGCAATATGTTGTATTTAAAGTTTCGCCACAAGTTACAAGGGTTGCTTCTGGTGGTGTTTCACATGTAAGACTTAAAGTGTAGTTACCTTCATTAGTACTAAATCCAGTAACATAAATTAAATATGTAACGCCATCTACAGTTCCAAACTCAACTTCAGATGTTAGTCCAGGACCACCATCGTCATTTCCTTGTACACATTCTAAAGCATCACAGCTTCCTGTAAATACACCTAATTTAGTATCATAATCAGAACCATCTGTACTTACTAATGCACTAATAATGCTTCCATCACCTGTAAATGAATACCAAGCGCCTCCTGCAGTATCTAAACTAACAAAACCACAAGATAATCCTGATTGTACAGATGCTCCAACAGTAGAACCGTTTACCACATCACCACAAGAAATTTCTGTAGCAGAATTACATGGGTTATCTTCAGTAGTAAAGCTACTTTCTCCACAACCTTCAGCAGATCCTGTATCATTATATGGTGTTACTGTTACGTAATAAGTTGTTTCAAAATCTAAATCTGCATCAAAACTTGTACTAGTACCTACATCAACGCTATCTGCAACATCAGTTCCTCCAGAAGTTGTTCCAACAGAAACCGTGTAACCTAATACATATCCAGAAGCAGTAGTCCAAGAAATATCTGTTCCTGTAGCAACGTCTGTAGCTCCATTAGATGGAGACACTACAACATCACACGCAGGAGCTGTATCACAAGTAAACGTGTTTCCACATTCTCCTAACATATCACCATGATCAAGATGTGTTTGAACAGCATTTGGTGAAATACATATGGTATTATAATCACCTGATGACGTTCTATGACAAACTAATACTTTTCCGTTACTACTATTTCCACAAGTAACATCTACAGCAACGACTACGGTATCGTCAGTTACAGAATCACCTAAGGCATCTGTAACAGTAACAGAATATGTTGTTGTAACTGAAGGACATGCTGAAATTGTTGCTGTAGTTTCACCTGTACTCCATAAATATGAATATGGCAATTCTCCATACTGCGTATTTACAGATAACTCAGCACAAGCTTGTGCCTCATAACCGTAATATACTGTACTACAATCTTGAGCAATCTCTGCTTGTAATCTACAACTTAAGTTTAAGGTATAATCTCCTGAATTAGAAGAGAATCCTGTAACATAAATTAAATAATCTGTTCCTACCTCTGTCGAAAAACTTACCAAAGAAGTTGTTCCTGGGCCTCCATCATCATTACCTGCCTCACAAACAAGGTTAAAGCAGTCACCAGAGAACACTCCAAGTTTAGTATCATAATCAGACCCAGCAGTTGATACGTCAATATCGATAACATCTCCTGTACCTGTAAATACATACCAGTTACCTGGAGCAGTTGTTAATGTAGTGCCACAAAATGGAACGTTAGATGCATTAGACCCTTCAGTTGACCCCATAACAGTATCACCACAAGCGATAGACTCTGCCATCTCACATGGTGTTGGAGGAACTTCTGGTTCTTCACCAAAAGTAATTGACCAAGACTCTAGAGTACCTGTATCTCCTCCTGCATCATCACAAACTCTTATTTTCCAATCGTCGTTAGGATTAATACCATATAAGGATGACATATTACCTTCAGGTGAAAAATCACCAGTAAAAGGCGCAGATCCTGATGTGATTGAATTTGCAGCTAGTGCATTAAAATTTGTACCTGTATAATTGTCTCCTGAGCTTCCATTATCTGTAGATAACTCTAATTCTGTACCATCTGGAGCAATTAGAAAAATATCTAAATCACTATCCCAAGTGTGGTTTATATTAATAGTAACATCTGTTACTACATAACTGGCATCTACGCCAGACACGAAGTTCGTAAACTCGTGACTTTCATTACAGCTACTATCAGGAATAGCACCTGTATTACCTGAAAATGTTTGGGCATAAATTGAGACAGAAAATAAACATGTCAACAACATTAACCCTCTAAAAAAAATGTTGATTTTTTTCATAATAGTTTAAGTATTTAATTAGTTAATTATGCAGGTTATTTCAAGAATTTGGGTAATTCCGAATAACAAAGGGAAGAAAATTAAATAGTAAACTTAGGGACGTTTATACATATTGATCACCTTAACATTAATTAGAATAATTTAACAATTGTCATAAAAAAATTAAATAATCTAAGTTATATGATCAAATTTGTTAAAAATATGTATTTTTTTAGCAAAATTTTAACATTATAACCATCTAATAGATAATCTGTAAGATTTGTCGGTTAATATGCGTTATATTAATATTAAAACAAAAAAAAGCGCAACCAATGGTTACGCTTTTATATATTTTAAGACAATTCTAATTAGAACATCTCTCTACCTGAAAAATGGAAAGCACCTTCAATAGCTGCGTTTTCATCGCTGTCACTTCCGTGAACTGCATTTTCTCCCATAGAAGCTGCGTATAATTTTCTAATCGTTCCTTCTGCTGCATCAGCAGGATTAGTTGCACCAATAAGAGTTCTAAAATCTTCTACTGCGTTATCTTTTTCTAAGATAGCAGCAACAACTGGTCCTCTTGTCATGTACTCAACTAATTCACCATAAAAAGGTCTTTCACTATGAACTTCATAAAATGCTTGAGCATCTCTAGTTGTTAAGTGAGTTAATTTCATTGCTACGATTCTAAAACCAGAAGCAGTAATTTTTTCTAAAATTGAACCAATATTCCCTTTTTCAACAGAATCTGGTTTAAGCATTGTAAATGTTCTATTTGTAGCCATTGTAATCTTTTATTAATTTATTCAGTAATTTTTATTGTAATAATTTTGTCTTCATGAAATTGCGAATTAAAAATTAGACTAAAACTAAAGAATAATAGGTCTTCACAATTTTTGTGCAAAAATAACGTATTTGTTTACATACACAAATCAAAGTCTTAACTCATTTATAATAAACAATTATTGCAGATTATAACATCATTGTAAACCATAGCTCTATTTTCTGTAAAAATGAATCTATATATAGAAATTAAGTCAAAAATTGTATCTTCGTAGACTATGAATAAAGAAGAAATTAGTAGCATAAAAGAACTCTTAAGTTCTCCAAAAAAAATTGTAATAATCCCACATAAAAACCCAGATGGAGATGCTATTGGCTCTACACTTGGTCTTTTACATTATTTAAATCAATATAATCATGATGCCGTTATTATTGCACCAAATGATTATCCAGATTTTTTAAAATGGATGCCTGGAGAAGCTTCTGTTCTAAAATATGATCATCAAAAAGACAATTGTGATGCACTGCTCATTTCTGCAGAACTTATTTTTACCTTAGATTTTAATTCTCTAGGAAGAATAGGCAGTATGCAAGATATCGTATCAAACTCTGATGCTATAAAAATCATGATTGATCATCATCAACAACCTGACGATTATGCAAAATTCATGTATTCTGATGTATCAATGTCATCTACCTGTGAAATGGTTTATAATTTCATTGATATGCTAGATGACACCGATAAAGTAAATGCTGATATTGCTACATGTTTATATACTGGGATCATGACAGATACTGGGTCTTTTCGTTTTCCATCAACGACAAGTGCAACTCATAAAATCATAGGGAACTTGATTGAAAAAGGAGCAAATAACTCTCAAATTCATAATAATATTATGGATACAAATAGTTATGAGCGCACACAACTATTAGGTAGAGCTTTGAGTAATCTAAAAGTAGTTCCAGAATACAGAACTGCATACATTACGCTCACGCAAGAAGAACTTAATACTTTCAATTTCAAAAAAGGAGATACTGAAGGTTTTGTAAATTATGGCTTGTCTTTAAAAGGTGTTATTTTTGCTGCTATTTTTATTGAAAGTCAGCAAGATAATATCATCAAAATATCGTTGCGTAGTAAAGGCGATTTTTCTGTTAATGAACTGTCCCGATCATACTTTGAAGGCGGAGGCCACACCAATGCTGCAGGAGGAAAAAGTGATTTAAATATGAGCGACACCATTGACAAATTTATTAGTATATTGCCTCAATATAAAAAAGATCTCAAAGCCTAATGAAATATATAACTCTTCTCATAATTGTTTTGACATTGAGTAGTTGCAAAACGCCAGAAGCACGCCAACCAGAATCGGTTCAATCGGGTTCATTTTTCAAAGAATCTGCAGAGCGTAATAAAAAACTAAACGCTCGAGAACGCACAAAAATTGAAGCTATAATGGCTCAAAATCCAGAATACGATTATGTCACTTCAAATAGCGGATTTTGGTACAGATACCACACAAAAGTTGAAATAGATACCATAACTGCAGGTTTTGGACATATCATCAACTTTAATTATGATGTTAAAGATCTTGATGGTAACACCATTTATTCTGAAAAAGAACTAGGTGATCAAACTTATGCAATGGATCAACAAGAGATTTTCACTGGCTTACGTGAAGGTTTAAAATTGATGAAGCCAACAGAAACTGTAACCTTTCTATTTCCATCACAAAAAGCATATGGCTATTATGGAGACAAAAATAGAATTGGAACAAACACCCCTTTAATAGTAAAAGTAACCGTAAATAGTATAACACAAAAAACCAAAAATTAGAATGAAATTGATTAGTAAAACACTCCAAATTTTTATACTATGTTTAATAGTATCTCTGGTCTCATGTAAGGAAGAATATCCTGATTTAGAGGACGGACTTTATGCTGAAATAGTAACAAGTAAAGACACGATGATCGCTAAATTATTTTACGACAAAGTGCCAGTAACCGTTGCAAACTTTGTAGCATTAGCAGAAGGAAATCACCCAATGATGGCAGATGAGTTTAAAGGAAAACCATATTATGACAGCTTAACATTTCACCGTGTTATGGATAAATTTATGATTCAAGGTGGTGATCATACAGGGACTGGTACTGGGAATCCAGGATATAAGTTTACTGCAGATTTTGATGCGTCATTAAAACATGATAAAGGCGGTATACTATCTATGGCTAACAGTGGTGGATTTAATACTAATGGAAGTCAGTTTTTTGTAACAGAAGTCCCTTATCCTGGTCTTAACGCATATGATGCCGATGGAGAATTAAAGCCTTGTGATCAACCAAGAACAAGTTGTCACTCTGTTTTTGGTGAGCTTGTAAAAGGAATTGAAGTTCAAGATGAAATTTCAAATGTACAAGTTGAACCTAGATCTAAAAAACCTATCGAACCAGTTTACATCTTAAAAGTGAACATTATTAGAAAAGGATCTGATGCTAAATCATTTAATGCTCCTAAAGTATTTGAAACAGAGCTACCAAACGTAGAAGCTCAAATCAAGCAAACTCAAGAAGATCAAAAAATTAAAATTGAGCAAGAAAGAAAAGAGCGTGAAGAAAAAATCGTGTCTGCATCTGCTGAAACAAAACCAATGTTAGAAGACTATGCAACTAAAACAACTGCATTAGCTTCTGGTCTTAAAAAATTGGTATTAAAAGAAGGTACTACAGCTAAACCAAGAGCTGGAGATTCTGTAAGAGTATATTATGAAGGGTATTTTACAGATGGTCGCCTATTTGATAGTGATCGTGTTGAAATCGCAGAAAAATATGGTATGTTCAACCCAAGACGTGCAGAAGCTAACGCTTATGGTCCAACAAAAATGTTGGTAAGCCCTAAAGCAGCTATGATTTCTGGATTTAGAGAGGCTTTAGCTAGTTTAAATGTTGGTGAAAAAGCATTCTTTTATATGCCATCACATTTAGCTTATGGAGAACGAGGAAACAGAGGTATTCCTCCAAATACAGATTTAACGTTTATCATCGAGATGGTAAGTGTAGTTGAGAAAAAATAATAGTATTTATAGACATAAAAAAAAAGCCTTTCGTAATGAAAGGCTTTTTTTATGGATACTGTTTTCTTTATTTTTTAGGGATATTCTTCAAGATCTCTAATACAAATTTCCAGTATTTTTGAGCTGAAGAAATCTGAGCACGTTCATCTGGAGAGTGAGCTCCTTTAATATTTGGTCCAAAACTAATCATATCCATATCTGGATAATTAGTTCCTAAAATTCCACATTCTAATCCTGCATGACATGCAGCAACATGAGGTTCTTCTCCTCCATTTAAGTCTTTATAAAGTGGTACTAATACTTTTAAAATATCAGAATCCACATTAGGTGTCCATCCAGGGTAATCACCAGACAATTCGACTTCACATCCTGTTAGCTCAAATGTAGCACGTAACATATTTGCTAAATCCCATTTAGAACTCTCAACAGAGCTCCTTGTTAAACATCCAACCTTAATAGCTCCATCTTTAACAATCACACGTGCTACATTATTTGATGTTTCCACCAAATCTTTAATATCTGCACTCATACGATGTACACCATTTAAAGCTGCATATAGCGCTCTAGTCAAACCTTCTTGAACTCCTAAATCCATGATCTGTTCTGGAGCCTCAATTTGTGATACTTCAATAACCATATCAGGCTCCATAGTTTTATATTCCTTTTTTATCTCTTCGGAAATATCTTTCATTTCAGACACGAAAGCTTCTTCATGAATAGAATCTATAACAACTATGGCATTACTTTCTCTTGGGATTGCATTACGAAGACTTCCGCCATCAATTTCAGAAATACGTAAACCAAAATTCTCAAAACCATCAAACAAGACTCTGTTCATGATTTTGTTGGCATTGGCTAAACCTTCATGGATTTGCATTCCACTATGTCCACCTTGTAAACCTTTTACTGTGATTTTAAATCCTATTTTAAACTCAGGAGTCTCCTCCTGCTCATATGTTCTAGTTGCTGTAACATCAACACCACCAGCGCAACCTACGCCAATTTCATCATCTTCTTCTGTATCTAGATTCAAAAGAATTTCACCGTTAAGGATACCTCCTTTTAAGCCCATTGCTCCTGTCATTCCAGTTTCTTCATCTATAGTAAACAAAGCTTCTATTGCAGGATGCGCAATGTCTTTACTTTCTAAAATGGCCATTATTGTAGCAACACCTAAACCATTATCAGCTCCAAGTGTCGTTCCTTTTGCTTTTACCCAATCACCATCAACATACATATCGATACCTTGAGAATCAAAATCAAAAACAGTATCGTTATTTTTTTGATGTACCATATCTAAATGTGATTGCATCACGATAGCTTTACGATCTTCCATACCTGGAGTTGCTGGTTTTCTAATAATGACGTTTCTTACATCATCTTCAAACGTTTCTAAACCTAGGCTTTCTCCAAAGTCTTTCATGAATTGAATCACGCGCTCTTCTTTCTTAGAAGGTCTTGGGACTTCATTTAGATCTGCAAATTTATTCCAAAGGACTTTTGGTTCTAGTTGTCTTACTTCTTGACTCATTTGTGTTTTTTTTTGTTTTACAAAGGTACATTCTTTTTAGTATTTTTGAATTCCATCTTTTCATTTTAAGATGATAATCACAAATAACATATAACACATCCATTTATGCGACTTAATACCTATTGTACATCTTGCAAAACCGATTTCAAAATTAAGTCACAAGCAACAACAAGACCTGAATTACAAATGGAAAAAGGTGATGAATTTATATTGAATTGTAATCACTGTGGCAAAAATGAAAAGAAACATATTAATGATGTGAAAGCTGAAATTGACAACAATATTCTTATTGGTGCCGTTATTGTTGGTATTATAGCAACAGTCTTTTTATGGATTTACTTTGGAGCCATTGGTACTGTTTCTGTAGCGGTACCATTGTTTGTCTGGCAACAGCAAATGAGTTCTGTTAAAACGTTTAATGCGTTTATGATTAAACGAAAATAGATGTAAATCATGCTCAAACACAAAAAACTCATTCTAGCATTATCTATTATTCCGCAGATTATACTTCTGAAGGTTTTAGCACACTTTCCAAATGTCATAGAATCTGTCTATAGTCAAGGTATTTATATTTGGATTTCTAAAATGATGCGCTATGCATTTGGCTGGATACCGTTTTCTGTTGGAGATGTTTTATATACGCTATTAGGGCTCTATATTTTGAGATGGTTGTATATCAATAGAAAGCGTATTATTAAAGATTCTAAAAACTGGTTTTTAGATGTTTTATCTGCAATTTCAGTAGGTTATTTTGCATTTCATATCCTTTTGGCTTTTAATTATTATCGTTTGCCATTGCATAAATCTTTAGGGATGGAGCATGAATATACTACAACAGAGTTGGTTGATTTAACCAAGCAACTCATCCATAAAACGAACACCTTACAATTGCAACTTGCTAAAATAGATACCATTAAAGTAATTCTACCTTATTCTAAAACTGAGGTTTTAAAAATGATTCCTGATGGCTATAATAATCTATCCAAAGAATTTCCTTACTTAGCATATCAACCTCGAAGTGTCAAACGTTCTTTATACAGTGTACCACTAACCTATATGGGTTTCTCTGGGTATTTAAACCCATTTACCAATGAAGCACAAGTTGATGGAATGATTCCTACTTATAAATTTCCAACTACAGGAAGTCATGAAGTTGCCCATCAATTAGGATATGCAGCAGAGAATGAAGCTAATTTTATTGGTAGTATGGCTGCAATGCATCATTCAGATATTTATTTTAAGTATTCTGGACATGCTTTTGCTTTACGTCATTGTTTAGGAGAATTATACAAAAGAGATGTTGCTACATATGAAGTATTATTACCTCAATTACATAAAGGGATTTTAAAAAATTATCAAGAAGTGAGAGATTTTTGGAATGGTTATGAAAACCCATTAGAACCTATATTCAAAACAACTTATGATGGCTTTTTAAAAACCAACAATCAAGCTGGTGGTATGAAGAGTTATAGTTATGTTGTTGCACTTTTAGTTAACTACCATAAAGAGCATCCTATTAAGTAATGCTTCGGAAACGTTAAAACTCCACATTTTGTCTCATGATATGTTGTTAATTTTTATCTTTATAAGGAATTATTAATCAACCAACTTCATATGAATAAAATCAAGTTTGCAATAGCGCTATGCTTTTGCAGTTTTGCATTATTTGCACAAGACTATTTCCCCAAGAACGATGGTGTAAAAACCGAAAACACAAGTTATCAAGCTTTTACAAACGCCAAAATCCATGTAACTCCAACTCAAATTGTTGAGAATGGAACGTTATTAATTAAAAATGGTAAAGTTGTAGCTTCTGGTAATCAAGTAACTATACCTAAAAACACAACTGTAATCGATTTAAAAGGTAAAAGTATTTATCCTTCTTTTATTGACATGTACTCTACGTTTGGTATTAAAAAACCAGAACGTTCTTCTGGTCGAGGACAAACTCCGCAATATGGACCAAGTAGATCTGGGTATTATTGGAGTGATCATGTCATGCCAGAAAACAAATCTATTGATCAATTTAAGTTTGATGGAAAATCAGCAAAAGAATTAATGAAAGCTGGTTTTGGTGTTGTTAATACACACATGGAAGATGGTATTGTTAGAGGTACTGGAACTTTAGTTGCACTAAACCCTAATGATGGTAATGCAACTCGTATTATAGACGCTCAGTCGGCTCAATACTTTTCATTCAGCAAGAGTACTGCATCAAGACAATCGTATCCAGGTTCAATGATGGGAAGCATGGCATTACTTCGTCAAATGTATTATGATGCAGATTGGTATGCTAAAGGAAACAGTAAAACAAAAGATTTATCATTAGAAGCGTTAAACTCTAATAAAGGTCTTGTACAGATTTTTGGAGCTGGAAGTAGAATGAATGCCATGAGAGCAGATAAAGTTGGAGACCTATTTGGAATTCAATACGTGATGCTTGGTGGTGGTGACGAATATGAACGTATCAATGACGTTAAAGCAACTAATGCTTCATATATCATCCCAGTAAATTTTAAAGATGCTTACGATGTAGAAAATGCGTTTTTAAGTAGATCTCTATCATTGAGCGATATGAAAGCATGGAACCAAGAGCCTGCAAATGCTAAGATCTTAGCAGAAAACGGAATCAAATTTGCGTTTACAACTCATGATTTAAAATCACCGAAAACATTTATACCTAATCTTATAAAAGCTGTTGAATACGGACTTTCTAAAGAAAAAGCCTTACAAGCCTTGACCACTATTCCTGCACAATTATTAGGAAAATCTTCGGAAATAGGTTCACTACAAAAAGGAGCTTATGCCAATTTTTTAATCACATCTGGTGATATTTTTGAAAAGAAAACAACACTTTATGAAAATTGGGTTCAAGGACAAAAAACAGTTCTTGAAGATATGAACACGCAAGACCTTAGAGGTGATTATGAGTTTAATATTGCTGGAGAAGCTTATAAAATGACTTTAAAAGGAACGCCTAGTAAATTAAAATCTGAAATTACTAGCGATGGTAAGACCAGAGGTTCTAAAGTCTCTTTTGTAGATGATTGGGTTAATATATCAATGACCACAAAAGATTCTACAGAGCAAAAATTTATTCGTTTAATCGCTAATGCTTCTAATGGTAATATATTAAACGGAAAAGCAATTTATCCAGATGGCAATGAAATGACATTCTATGCTAAGAAAACAGATACAGTTGATAAACCCTCAGAAGACAAAGAAAAAGATGATAAGCCTAAAGACAACGTAAAAGAAATCATGCCTATCACCTATCCAAATATGGCTTACGGTTTCGCAGAACTTCCAAAAGCAGAAACGTTACTCTTTAAAAATGATACAGTTTGGACCAATGAAAAAGATGGCATTTTAGAAAACACAGATGTACTTATCAAAAACGGTAAGATTTCAAAAATTGGAAAAAATCTATCTGATAGCAATGCCAAAGTTATTGATGCTTCAGGTAAACATTTAACCTCTGGAGTTATTGATGAACATTCACATATTGCAGCAGCTTCAATTAACGAAGGTGGTCATAACTCATCTGCTGAAGTGACTATAGAAGATGTTATTGATGATGAAGATGTTGATATTTATAGAAATCTTGCAGGTGGTGTGACATCCATTCAAATATTACATGGATCTGCAAACCCTATTGGTGGACGTTCTGCTATTATTAAATTGAAATGGGGAGAATCTGCTGCTAATTTGATATATAATAATAGTCCAAAGTTTATAAAATTCGCTTTAGGTGAAAACGTAAAACAATCTAATTGGGGAGATAATGCAAGAAATAGATTTCCGCAAACAAGAATGGGTGTTGAACAGTTATATATAGACTATTTCACAAGAGCTAAAGCTTATGATGCTGCAAAGAAAAGCGGAAAGCCTTATCGCAAAGATGTTGAAATGGATGTTATTGCTGAAATTTTAAACAAAGAGCGTTTTATCTCTTGTCATTCATATGTGCAAAGTGAAATCAATATGTTAATGAAAGTTGCTGAAAAATTCGACTTTAACATCAATACATTCACACATATTCTAGAAGGTTACAAAGTAGCAGATAAAATGGCAGAACATGGCGTAGGAGGATCAACCTTTAGTGATTGGTGGGCTTATAAATATGAAGTTAATGACGCTATCCCATACAATGCAGCTATAATGCATAACGCTGGTGTTCTTGTTGCGATCAATAGTGATGATGGTGAAATGTCTAGACGTTTAAATCAAGAAGCTGCAAAATCTGTAAAGTATGGAGGTATTAGTGAAGAAGATGCATGGAAATTTGTGACTTTAAATCCAGCTAAATTATTACACATTGATGATCGTGTTGGAAGTATTAAAGTTGGAAAAGATGCAGATGTGGTCTTATGGACAGATCATCCAATGTCAATCTATACAAAAGCAGAGAAAACAATTATTGAAGGTGTCACTTATTTTGATTTAAAACGTGACGAAATGATGCGTTCTCAAATCAAAAAAGAGAAAAGTGTACTCATTAATGATATGATGAAAGCTAAAAATAAAGGTCTTAAAACTCAACCAATTAAGAAGAAAGAAAAAGACCAAATGCATTGTGATTACTTAGACCATGCACAACACTAAATC
>CAJQOA010000032.1 GCA_905479815.1 uncultured Psychroserpens sp. | reverse complement strand
TGACGTTCCTAAATAGTCTTCAGCAGTTTTCTTCATTTTTTGAAGAATCATTGCCGATAATTCTTGTGGTGTGTATAAACGACCATCAATATCAACTCTTGGTGTATCGTTGTCACCTTTTACCACTTTATATGGTACACGTTCTGCCTCTTTTTTAGATTCAGAATACTTATTACCCATAAAACGTTTAATTGAATACACTGTTTTTGTTGGGTTTGTTACTGCTTGTCTTTTTGCTGGATCTCCAACCTTGATTTCACCACCTTCTACAAAAGCGATAACCGAAGGTGTTGTTCTTTTACCTTCAGCGTTTGGGATAACTACTGGCTCGTTACCTTCCATCACAGAAACACAAGAGTTTGTTGTTCCTAAATCGATTCCAATAATCTTACTCATATTATATTTGTTTTAAATATTTCCTTTTTCTTCAGAAATGTTATGTTCATTTTATTTACAACTTCTGTATGACAATGATTATGCCATTACAAACATTATGACATGATGTCAGATTTTTATTTGAACGAATAATTTTAATTTTAATCACTTTGGTATATCATTTGATACATTGTAACAAAAAAACACACTATTATGAAACGTATATTATCCTCTATTGCAGTATTTGCCCTATTATTAACGTCTTGTACAGGAGATCAAGGACCTCCAGGTTTTGATGGATTTAATGGACAAGACGGTGGTCTTATTGTAGCCTCAGCTTTTGAAATTGTAGTTAATTTCAATGAAGCCAATGACTACCAATTTATAGAACCTTATGGCTTTGATGTATTCCCTTCTGACGTGACTTTGGTTTATATTGAATGGGAAGTAGATGGTGGTGAACCAATTTGGAGACTATTAACACAAACTGAATACTTTGAAAATGGTGTTTTAGTTTACAATTATGATTTTACACAACAAGACGTTCGCCTTTTCTTAGATGGGACAGTAGATTTCAATACCTTAGATGACGCTTGGACTCAAAATCAAGCATTTAGAGTAGTCGTAGTTCCTGCAGATAATGTTGATGGTCTTGACACTTCTAATCTTGATTTAATAATGCAAGCATATGAAATAGAAACGTTTGACTTAAGATAGATTACACAGGTTTAATACATAATATTTACAATTTAAACTAAAGCACTTTCATTGATTTGAAAGTGCTTTTTTATTTTCAAAAAAATTGAAACATTACACTTAGTATTTGATATATTTGACACACTAAAACGATTTCGCAAATGGAGTGTATTTCTGTATTTGACATGCTTAAAATTGGTGTTGGCCCATCAAGTTCTCATACCTTAGGACCTTGGAGAGCTGCAGAGCGTTGGATTGAAGAACTTAAGTCAAGTAACAAATTTGATAACGTTGAAAAAATCACAGTGGACCTCTATGGCTCATTGTCATTAACAGGGAAAGGTCATGCTACCGATTATGCTGTATTATTAGGTCTTAGTGGAGCAGATCCTGAATATATACCTGTTGATTCTATTGATGAAATCATCGCTACTATAAAAAACACAAACACACTTTTATTTAATAATGAAAGGTCAATAGATTTTGACGTCAAAGCAGATATTGTTTTCAATAGAAAATTTTTACCATTTCACTCCAACGGAATGACTTTTACAGCAACCATAAATGGTAGAAATAATAAATCAACGTTCTACTCTATTGGTGGAGGCTTTGTTATTAAAGAAGAACGCACAAATAAGAAAAAGAATTTTGAAATTAAATGTTCATTTCCTTATCCCGTTGAGAAAGGAACTGAGTTACTCAAGTTTTGTACTGACTTAAATAAGTCTATATCTGAGGTTGTTTTAGAAAACGAAAAATCTATACGACCAATTGAAACCATTGATTCTGAAATCCAACGTATTTGGGATACGATGCTAGAATGCATGTATGTAGGCTGTCATACTGAAGGTAATCTTCCTGGCGGACTTAATGTAAGACGTCGTGCTTATGATATGCATCAAAAATTAAAAGGTGAACTTCCTTATACAAACCCTGTTGAATGGCTCTATTCTATTAGAGGTACCGAAGTAAAATTTAGACAAATCTTGAAATGGGTGAGTTGTTTTGCTTTAGCTGTTAATGAGGTAAATGCATCTCTTGGTCGCGTTGTAACAGCTCCAACAAATGGAAGTGCTGGTGTCATACCATCTGTATTAATGTATTATTTAGTCATAGAGAATCACGATGCCAATTTTGAAGACATCAAACGCTTTCTTCTTGTTGCAGGAGAAATAGGAAGTATCTTTAAAAAAGGAGCGACGATTAGTGCTGCAATGGGTGGCTGTCAAGCTGAAATTGGAGTTTCCTCTGCAATGGCAGCTGGTGCACTTTGTGAGCTCTCTGGCGGAACACCAGAACAAGTTTTAATTGCTGCAGAGATTGCTATGGAACATCATTTAGGTATGACCTGTGATCCCATTGGTGGATTAGTTCAAATACCGTGTATAGAACGAAATGCTATGGGTGCCATTAAAGCTATTAATGCTTGTGAATTAGCTTTGGATACAGATCCTAAAAACGTAAAAGTCCCTTTAGATAAAGTTGTTCAAACCATGTGGGAAACTGCAAAAGACATGAACACTAAGTATAAAGAAACTAGTGAAGGTGGCTTGGCTATTGGTGTAAATATGAGTGATTGTTAATTAAACTTTTAGTTTTTAATTTACTCTTGTATACAATCTTTTCGACGAGTATCAATTATGTAAATGATTTTCCAGTGTCCGTCATCTTTAAAAAGCTGGAATGAATTAACACCACAATGGCTAAAATTGCCATCAGACCAAAATTTATATGGCGTCCAAACATGAGCCATATTTCCATCTATTTGAATCGTGTAGCCTAAAATATCCTCTTTAAAGGTTTTATCCTTTGGAATTGAAATTATAGAATTTATAAATTTTTCAAATTCTGTAGTACTTAAAACACTATTCCCTTCTCTGTTTGTTCCTATAGATTGCATCTTGACATCCTTATGGATGGTCTCTAAAATAATCGTACTATCCTGTTTATGAAAGCCTTCAAAGAATTGTTCTATTGTAGATTGTACAGCTTGTTTTTCTGAAGATTGAGAAAAAGATAGACTAGTAATCAATAATATAATACAGCAGATATAATATTTCATGTGCTTCTATTTATTTATTTTTTTGGTCACTTGCTGTTCGCTAATAACCATTCTCCTAAATGATAAAGCTTCTAGGAAGCTCGTTTCATAGTTTTAAAATTTCCGAAGAATTATAAATTTAGTAGTTTTTGAGCTTCAGAATAAATAAAGTTTAAGAAATCTCTGTATTTTTACGAATAACTAAATAACACTACATGTCTGTCGCAAAAAAAGATTACAAAAGAATTACGGTTAAGTCTCTCATTGATATGAAAAAAAATAATGAGAAAATTTCTATGCTTACTGCATATGATTACACGATGGCCAAGATTGTTGATGGTGCTGGTGTTGATGTTATTTTAGTTGGTGATTCTGCAAGTAATGTAATGGCAGGACATGAAACTACGCTGCCTATCACATTAGATCAAATGATTTATCACGCATCATCTGTAGTGAGAGCTATTGAAAGAGCTTTGATTGTTGTTGACTTACCTTTTGGGAGCTATCAAAGTGATCCTAAAGAAGCGTTACGCTCTGCGATACGAATTATGAAAGAATCTGGAGGTCATGCTGTAAAAATGGAAGGTGGTAGAGAAGTCAAGGAGTCTATCAAACGAATTTTGAATGCTGGAATTCCTGTCATGGGACATTTAGGATTAACACCTCAATCTATCTATAAATTTGGAACTTACACTGTACGCGCTAAAGAAGAACAGGAAGCCATACAACTAAAGGAAGATGCATT
>CAJQOA010000031.1 GCA_905479815.1 uncultured Psychroserpens sp. | reverse complement strand
AAACGCGTTATAGAATCTAAAAGAATCACAACATCGTGACCACATTCTACCAAACGCTTTGCTTTTTCTAAAACAATATTTGCAATTTTTACGTGCTCGTGTGCTTCTTTATCAAAAGTAGAAGCAATAACTTCTCCACGTACATTACGTTGCATATCGGTAACTTCTTCAGGACGTTCGTCAATTAAAAGTATCATTTGGTAAACCTCTGGATGATTTGCTGCAATTGCATTTGCAACATCCTTTAGTAACATGGTTTTACCAGTTTTAGGCTGCGATACTATCATACCACGTTGCCCTTTTCCGATTGGTGCAAACAAATCCATAATTCGAGTAGAAATGGTGCTTTGTTTTTCTGCTATGTTAAATTTTTCTTGCGGAAAAAGTGGTGTTAAATGCTCAAAAGCAACACGGTCTCTAACGACTTGTGGGCTTTGACCATTAATTCTACTTACTTTAATAAGCGGAAAATATTTTTCACCTTCTTTTGGAGGACGCACATGACCGAGTACTGTATCTCCAACTTTTAATCCAAATAGGCGTATTTGAGACTGAGATACATATATATCATCTGGTGATGATAAATAATTGTAATCAGATGATCTTAAAAACCCATAACCATCTTGCATTACGTCTAAAACACCTTCACTTTCAATAATGGCATCAAATTCAAAATCTGGCTCACGATAGCGATTACGGCTATCTTTATTACCATTATTTTTTGAGTTATTTTGGTTGTTATGCTTTGGGCGGGGTGGTCTATTCTCGTTTTTAGCGTTATTCTGAGGACGTTTTTTATCGTCATCACGCTGGTTGTTTTTATGTTGAGGAACTTTTGGCTTATCTTCTTTCTTTTCATGAACAACCTTAGGTCTTTCTTCTTTAACCGCTTCAGGTTTCTTGTCAGCAAAGTCAATAGTTTGTTGCTCCTTTTTTTCTTGAGGCTTTGTTACTCTTGCACGTTTTTGACGTTCTTGTTGAGCTCTCGGAGTAGGTTTTGAAACTGTTTTTTTAGCCTCTTCTGTATTTGCGGGTGCTACGTCACTTGTCTTAGCAACTGCTTTTACTGCCGCAGGATTAGCTGCCTGGTAGTCTAGTATTTGATAAACTAAATCTAATTTTTTTAAAGTTCGGTATTTTGGTACCTTAAGTTGTTTAGCAATTTCCTGTAATTCAGGTAATTTCTGAGCTTTTAACTGTGAAATTTCAAACATTGATATGTGTGTATTGTATTATAATTTTGATATGATTTATTAAAATTTTCTTATAAAATCAAAAAAAGAAAATGGAAAGTGAAATCTGAAGAAGTAATGTGGGATAGTTATTTTAACTACACTACTGATGCAATAATACGATTTTTATTTATAACATAATGCATGATTTTTAAAAATAAACTACTAATTTTGTGCTTCGATTTTAAATTGTTTTATGATCCAGCGTATACAAACTCTATATTTAGTTCTTGCAGCAGCAATATCTGCGGGATTAATTTTTGTTTTTGATTTGTTTACAAATACAGAGAGTGTATTAGTTTATGCTAAAGATGATTATTTATACTTGGGCTTATTTTTAGGCTCCGCGCTTTTGTCATTAATTTCGATTTTTAAATTTAAAAATAGAAAATCTCAATTTATTTTGGGACGACTAAATATATTATTAAACTTTATTTTACTAGGAGTGTTTGTAACTCAGTCTCTAAATTTATCTGGAGAAACGGAAGTTTCTGAGAAAGGTATTGGAATGATTCTTCCTATTTTTTCTATCGTGTGTTTAGCCTTAGCCAATAAGGCAATTAAAAAGGATGAAGATCTCGTAAAATCTGTAGACCGATTACGATAAACCTATAATCTTAGTAGTTTTAGTGCGAAAAACCCGAAGCGAAAGCTCCGGGTTTTTTATTATTATATACTAACGCTTAAATTCTATAATTTCTAAGTTGTCAATTGCTTTGCCATCAATTGTAAAGCGCAGCATAGTCCTTACATTATGAAAACCATGTTTGCCTGCAGCTCCGGGATTCATATGTATAAGATTTAATTTTTTATCCGGTATTACTTTTAGGATATGGGAATGACCACAAATAAAAATACGTGGTGGATTTATTTTTAATTCATCTCTAACCCTACCATTATAGTTTGGAGGATACCCACCAATATGTGTTATCCAAACAGAAACATCTTCACAAATAAACCTATTATGTTCAGGAAATTCAGTTCTTGCTTTAGCGTCATCAATATTTCCATATACCGCCCTTAAAGGTTTTAGTGCTTTAATAGCGTCTGTAACTTTTAGGTCGCCAATGTCTCCTGCATGCCAAACTTCATCTGCTTGTTTTACATATTTTAGAATATCATTGTCGATGTGGCTATGTGTATCAGATAAGAGTAGTATTTTTTTCATGTTCACTTTTCGCGAAAGCGAAAATCTCGTTTTTTATTTAGGATTTCTTTAGGAAGAAAAACACCTATCTTTGTGTCTTTATTTTACAAAAGTAAAGGTTTAGTTTGAGATATTTTATTCAATTAGCATATAACGGTAAAGGCTATCACGGTTGGCAAATACAACCAAATGCTATTACTGTACAACAAACTATTGAAAATGCATTATCTACAATTTTAAATACGAAGTTAAGTATTATTGGAGCGGGAAGAACAGATACTGGTGTACACGCATCTTCTATGTTTGCTCATTTTGATTTTGAGGGTGATTTTGAAAGAGATGATCTAGTTTATAAACTCAATTCTTTTCTACCAAATGATATTGCAATCAAACAAATCTTTGAAGTGAAAAAAGAGGTTCATGCTAGATTCTATGCCACTAAAAGAACCTATAATTATAGAATTGCCTTGACAAAAAATGTATTTGATTATGAGTATTCATATTATGTACAAAGACCTTTAGACATTAATAAAATGAATGAAGCAAGTGCATTGTTGTTAGATTATATTGATTTTCAGTGTTTTTCAAAAAGCAATACAGACGTAAAAACTTACAATTGTAAAATAGATACAGCATTTTGGAAAAAAGAGAACAACATGCTTATTTTTACAATTAGTGCCGACCGATTTTTAAGAAATATGGTGCGTGCTATAGTTGG
>CAJQOA010000030.1 GCA_905479815.1 uncultured Psychroserpens sp. | reverse complement strand
ATAACCAAAGGTATCAAAGTGATACCCAAGAACTTTATCACAGGCAACAAAATCGCTTGCTAAAATAGCTTCGTCAATCCCCATGGTGAAATTATCACCTATTGGTAGAATTGCTAAATCTAACTTTGTAAACAATGGAATAAGTTTCATATCCATTGTCAAAGCTGTATCACCTGCAATGTAGATGTTTTTATGTTCACCTTCTATAATGAATCCTCCTGGTTGACCTCCATAGCTACCATCTGGGAAAGATGATGTATGTATTGCATTAACGTATTTTACATTTCCAAACTCAAAATCCCATTGACCTCCATGATTCATGGGATGATTTTCTAAACCTAACTTATCAAAATATGTCGCTATCTCAAAATTTGAAACAATTACAGCTCCTGTACGTTTAGCTATAGCTTCAACATCAAGAATATGATCTTGGTGTGCGTGAGTTACCAAAATGTAATCTGCTTTAAGCGTTTCTATATTAATGTGAGATGCTTTTGGGTTTCCAGAAATAAAAGGATCTACTAAAATATCAACATCAGCGATTTTGATACCTAAGCTAGCGTGACCATAAAATGTGATTTGCATTGGTGATAGATTTAAGATGATTAATTACCTAACCCCAAAATACAAAAAAAACTCAGACAGATTTTGAGAAATTGTCTGAGTTTTAAAGCCCCAAATTTTATTATCAACATGTCATAAAACATATGCCGACCTACAAAATTTCAAACTAAATATAATCATTAATTATTTGATAACCAAATAATTATATTAAAAAATTCATAAAATATATCCAACACCTAATAGGATAGAAAACAAAAAGGTGCTTAATGCGAGTACTTTTAATTGTGGATCAAAGTCTATTGGATTTGTCGCTTTCCTCACTTTATTAATATGAATGACTAAAGGAATAAAAGAAATATAAAATAAGAAATTCCAAAGGTTTGAAAAATATAAAATTGAAAACACTATTGCTACAACAATTGCTAATACAATAAGTGTAAGATGATACGTCTTTGCTTTATGTTTTCCTAACTTAACTGCAAGCGTCTCCTTTCCTGATAATTTATCAGATTCAATATCTCTCATATTATTGAGATTTAAAACACCCATACTGAGTAAACCAAGAGAAATTGCAGGCAGCCATACATGATGATCTACACTTTTGGTAAACAAAAAATAACTCCCAACAACGCTTAAAATTCCGAAGAAAATAAAAACAAATACATCTCCTAATCCTCTATAACCATATGGAGAGCTTCCAACAGTATAATTAATTGCTGCATACACAGAAAACCCTGATAGCAAAAAAAACAGCATTGCATACAAAAAATATTTACTCCCAAATGATGTGAATACAAGGCCAACGGTGAGCACAATAACAACGAGGATATTCATTTTAATACCTTCAAACATTTCCTCTGGAGTAATCGCTCCACTTTGTATGGCACGCTCTGGTCCTATTCTATTATTGTTATCTGTTCCTCTTATACCATCTCCATAATCATTGGCAAGGTTAGATAAGATTTGTAATGCAATCGTTAAAACTATAGCAAAAGTCATTATATAGCCATCAAACTTCCCATTGTAATGAGCAAAGCAAGAACCAATAATAATACCAGATACCGAAAGCGGCAAGGTGCGTAATCTAAAAGCGGAAAGCCAAGGCTTTATTTTTTTAATCATAAAAGAACTTTAGATTTAAGGAATCCACTTTTTATCAAAGTTAGGCTTACGCTTCTCTAAAAATGCATCACGACCTTCTTTAGCTTCATCGGTCATGTAAGCCAATCGTGTTGCTTCTCCAGCAAATACTTGTTGACCAACCATACCATCATCTGTTAAATTCATAGCGAATTTTAGCATTTTTATTGATGTTGGTGATTTAGCTAATATTTCTTGAGCCCATTCATAGGCTGTATTTTCTAATTCGTCATGAGGAATAACTGCATTAACCATTCCCATGTCATATGCTTCTTGAGCTGAATAATTTCTTCCAAGGAAAAATATCTCACGAGCACGTTTTTGTCCTACCATTTTAGCTAAATAAGCAGATCCATATCCACCATCAAAACTAGTCACATCTGCATCTGTTTGTTTAAAAATGGCATGTTCTTTACTCGCTAAAGTTAAATCACAAACCACATGAAGACTATGTCCTCCTCCTACTGCCCAACCTGGAACAACTGCAATAACAGCTTTTGGCATAAAACGAATTAAGCGTTGTACCTCAAGAATGTTAAGACGATGGTAACCATCTTCTCCTACATACCCTTGATGTCCTCTTGCTTTTTGATCGCCTCCTGAACAAAAACTCCAAATCCCGTCTTTTGTTGATGGACCTTCGGCAGATAATAACACAACGCCAATATTTACATCTTCTCCAGCATCATAAAAAGCATCGTAAAGTTCTTTTGTTGTTTTAGGTCTAAAAGCGTTCCTAATATCAGGACGATTAAAGGCTATTCTAGCGACACCATTACATTTTTTATAAGTAATATCTTCATAGGTTTTTGCTGTAACCCATTCGGCTTGATTCATAATTATCAGTATTTAATGCAAAAATACTGCTTTTAAATATAATACATCTAAAAACATCATCGCCTTGAATATCTCCAACATAAAATGTTAGTTTTTAAATATTTATGTGACTTATTGAAAACATTGGTGTCTTAAAATAGGTAACCATATTAGTTACCGCAAAAAATTAGTTAATTAAAACATATTTAGGGATATGACAATTACAAATTCAAATGTTGCGCAGCAAATTGTAAAGCAAGAACAATCAGACGCAGGAACTATTCACTTTTTTAATCATATTGCAGTTGTAGAATTTAAGGAAGGAATCCACGCAGACCTCATTACTGGTAGAAATATACTGGACTCTATGATGACATACTTCGGGAATTCTAAACCTTTTGGCATTGTCGCCAACCGGATTAATTCTTACTCTATTGCCTTATTAGAAACGAAAGAAGTACGCTCTATTTTTCCTAACTTAATGGCTTACGGGATAGTTAGTCATGATGCCGCTGGACGAATGAACGCAGACATTGAAAGTCAGTTTTGTACGTCTGAAAATATTAGCTTCAATAATCTTTATGAAGGTCTAGATACGGTTTACAAGAGGGTTATAAATAGTATTCCTGTATCAATCAATTAAGCGAATTCCATCACTTTCAATCGTAATTAAACGTTGCTTATACAAAGTCCCAATCGCCTTTTTAAAGGTCTTCTTACTCATTTGTAAAACGTTTTTAATGTCGTCTGGATTTGATTTATCGTTTAGTGCTAAAAAACCATCATTAGTATCTCCAAGATACTCCATAACTAAATCTGCATTAGGTTCAATTTTTCTATACCCAATTTTACCAAGTACGATATCTAATTTATTATCCTCACGCACCTTTTTCACAAAACCTTTTAGACGATCTCCTACGCTAACATCTTTAAATATATCTTCTGTAAATATTAAACCTAAATGTTCATTATTAACGATCACATTCATACCTAAATCTGAAGGATGAGACACAATTAAATCGACCTCATCAAATTGTTGAACAGTTAATTCTTTATTATCTAAAAAACGATTGGTCTTACTAGAAGCAACTAATCGCTTTGTGACATCATCAAGATAACAATGTACAAGATACCATCCACCTGCTTTCATTTTAAAGGCTTGTTCTTGAAATGGACAGAAAAGTTCTTTAACCATTCCCCAATCTAAAAATGCACCATGATCTGTAACTTGATTACAACGTAATAAAGCAAAATCACCACGCAAAATATAAGGTTCATCTGTTACTGCAACCAGACGTTCTTCATTATCTAAATACACAAAAACTTCAAGCTTTTCCCAGATTTTAAATGCCTCAGGCACATATCTATTTGGCAATAAAACTTGGTTATCCTCGTCATCTGAAAGGTATATTCCTTGCTCACTTTCTCGTATTATTTCTAATGTATTGTAATCTCCTATTCTAATCATGGGCCAAAGATATGCAAAAAAGTGTTTTAGATGGTTGTACTTTACAACTTAAGGTATTATAAATTTATGTGTGTGTACTCAATAAAATTTTCAACTTAAAATTTCAGAATAAAAAAAGCGTCACTTTCGTAACGCTTTAAATTATATAAAAGAAGTTTACTAGTAAGTAGACTCTTTTTTGAAATGTTTTGTTAGTAAATAATATACAACTGCTCTGTATTTATTTCTATTAGATTTACCGTAAGTATCCATTACTGAATCTATTGCTTTATCTAAATCTGCACTATCTTTCAATCCTAATTTTTTGATTAAGAAATTGTTTTTTACTGTTGCCAATTCAGAAGGATCAGATCCAGAAACTGTTGCAGCATCTGCATTATAAATAGATGGTCCACAACCAATTGTTACTTTGGTTAATAAATCCATGTCAGCAGTTACACCACACTTATCCTTTAAATCTGCAGCATACTTTGTTATTAAGTCGTCTCTTTTACTCATCTTAGTTGTTAATTTTTAAGTTAATAATTATTGCTCTATAAATATAGACAATTATTGGACACATAAAAAGTTAGAAAGTCACATTTTTATTTCACAAACTTAAAGTAGTCTAAGAGAATTGAATCATTTTCTGTTCTAGGTGTAAATACTTCTAGCAGTCGTGGTTGATTTGACTTGTTATAGAAAGATTTTAAAGCGGTTTCAAGATTGCCTTCATCATCAGCTGTAACATATTCAAAATCATACATTTCACATAATTGCTTTGCCGTTAAATTATGCTTAGTTTCAAAGAAATAGTCAAAATTATCTGTGTTTTTAGGTCCTGGGAGAATTCTAAAAATACCACCTCCTTCATTATTGACGACTATAATTCTAAAGTTTTTAGGTCTGTAATTATTCCAGAGTGCATTACTGTCATAGAAGAAACTTAAATCTCCCGTTATAAAGGTTGTTTGTTTTGTATTAACAACTGCGCATCCTATTGCTGTAGACGTACTTCCATCAATACCACTTGTGCCACGATTACAAAACACTTCTAAGGAAGGATTCATATTAAACAATTGGGTATATCGTATTGTAGAACTGTTTCCTAATTGCAAAATAGTGTTATTGGGTATTGATTTTAACATGAGATTAAAAGCCTTAAAATCACTGAATGGAATTTGCTTCACATACTCCAAATGCTTCTTATGACGCCATTGTTTTACTACTGTCCACTGATCTAAATAATTACTTTTGGCTACGTGTGTTATTTTTGGTAAAAACTCAGCAAAAAAGTCATTTGGCTTTGCTACAATATGTTTATTCAAGCAAAAAAAGGTGTCATTTGCATTTTTGTCTCCAACATGCCAATGGTGTTTAGGTTGAAATTCTCGTAAAAATGCTTTAATCTTTTTAGACACAATTAAACCACCAATGGTAACTAGTATTTCTGGTTGTAAGTTTTTAAAATCAGCGGTTTCTAATGGCGCCATCATTTTATCAATACTTGGAAAGAATTTTTGATGATGAACATTAGATGTTGTTTCTGTAAAAACAATCACACTATCATCATTTGCCAAATCATCTAACCATTGCTGTTCTATTTGGTTAGGTGACAAAACACCTATCAAAATCATTTTTTTCTTTGACACATACCATTCATCAATACAATCTTTAAGCTCTGCTTGATCAATTTTTGGTGTCTTAATATCTAATTCTTGAGCTTTTGGATTGACACTTAATTCTTCAACCGTTTCATAAAGCGGTTCATCAAAAGGGATATTAATATGTACTGGTCCTTTTTTGAATCGTGCAAAATTAATAGCCTGATTAATTTTGGTTTCGTTATCAGATTGTATGCCTTCTTGCAAACCTAAAAAACGTTCTAACTTATTCTCTAGATTTTTAAAAATAGGAAGTTCTTCTTTATTTGAATGCCTACTATCATCTTTTAAATCTAATTTTAAATTTGCTGAATACAATACATGGTTTTCAAAGACATCTTTTTGATTGACAGTCTGCCCATCTCCAATACCTATTAAGTGTTTTGGTCTATCTGCCGAAAGCACCACTAAAGGAATGTCACTATAAAAAGCCTCTGCAACCGCAGGGTAATAATTAAGCAATGCACTGCCTGAAGTACATACAACAGCTGTAGGTTCTTTTATTTGCTGAGCTATTCCTAAAGCGAAAAAAGCAGCACAACGTTCATCAACAATACTATAACAATTGAAAAAATCATCATTGGTAAATCCTAGAGTTAATGGTGCATTTCTACTTCCTGGAGAAATGACAATGTGTTTTATATTTTTTACTTTACACAACTGGATCACAGTTTGCGCAAGCGGAATTTTAGGGTGTATCATCTATTTACAAAGTTATTCAAAATGTCACTCAAAAAAAATAAGATTGGATACAATTAATTCATTAACTTTCTTGTCTTTATAATCCATATTAAAAATCATGAAAATCAAAACCCTCTTTTTACTTCTTTGTTCATTTTTTATTCTGAGCACCAGTTTTGCTCAACAAAATGATGAGCTTTGGCTTAGAAACACTGCTATCTCTCCAAACGGAACTCAAATTGCATTTACTTATAATGCAGATATTTACTTGGTATCTACAAATGGTGGAAAAGCAACACGATTAACAACCCATAGCGCATACGATACAAAACCTGTGTGGTCACACGATGGACAACAAATAGCCTTTGCTTCTAATAGACATGGGAATTTTGATGTATTTGTTATGACATCAACTGGAACTAACGTAAAAAGATTGACATTTCACTCTGCAAATGATATGCCAACAGATTTCTCTCAAAACAATGATGCCGTTTGGTTTAACAGTATTCGCTTAGACAATAAAAACTCTATGTTATTTCATAGATTAGGAGAGTTGTACAGTGTAAACCTTAACGCTACTACACCTAAACAACTCGCTAGTTTTCCAGCCTACGAAGCTAGAAATAATAGTAAAGGTGATATGATCTTTGAAGAAATTAAAGGTTATGAAGATCAATGGAGAAAACATCATACCTCTTCTGTAACCAGAGATATTTGGATCAAATCTGCTTCAGGGGATTATAAAAAACTATCTAATTTTAAAGGGGAGAATCGCAATATTCTTTTTGGTTCTGCAGATACCTTTTATTTTTTATCTGAAAAGTCAGGAACATTTAATGTGTTTCAATCTACGTTTTCTAACCCTAATCAATCTGTACAAGTTTCAAATTTCGAAATGCATCCAGTACGACATCTTTCGGTTTCA
>CAJQOA010000029.1 GCA_905479815.1 uncultured Psychroserpens sp. | reverse complement strand
GTTAGAGTTGGTGTTAAAAGTGGCGGATGCTCTGGTCTATCTTATGATTTAAAATTTGATAAAGAGCAACTCGAAGGTGATAAAGTTTTTGAAGACAATGATATAAAAATCATAGTTGATAAAAAGAGCTTTCTATACCTTATTGGTACAACTCTTGAATATTCAGGTGGATTAAACGGGACAGGATTTGTCTTTAACAATCCAAACGCTAACCGTACTTGTGGTTGTGGCGAATCTTTTTCACTTTAAAATACTACTATGTCAAAATATACCGAAGACGATTTAAGAGAAGAATTAAAAACCAAAGAATACGAATATGGTTTTTATACAGACATTGAATCAGATACATTCCCAATTGGCCTTAACGAAGATGTTGTTATTGCTATTTCTAAAAAGAAAAACGAGCCACAATGGATGACCGATTGGCGTCTTGAAGCTTTTAAATCTTGGAAAGAAATGACTGAGCCAGAATGGGCAAACGTTCACTATCAAAAACCAGATTTTCAAGCCATAGCTTATTATTCTGCTCCTGCATCTGTAGATCCAAATAAAACTTTAGATGATGTTGATGCTGATTTGTTAGCCATGTATAAAAAGCTTGGAATCTCAGTAGATGAGCAGAAAAAAATGAATAATATAGCAATGGATATCGTTGTAGATTCTGTTTCTGTTGCAACAACATTCAAAAAAACACTTTCAGAAAAAGGTATTCTTTTTATGCCAATTTCTGAGGCTATACAAGAACATCCAGAGCTTGTAAAAAAATATTTAGGAACAGTTGTTCCTCAAAAAGATAATTTCTATGCAGCATTAAACTCCGCAGTATTTAGTGATGGTAGTTTTTGCTACATTCCAAAAGGCGTGCGTTGCCCAATGGAACTGTCTACCTATTTTAGGATAAACCAAGCTAATACAGGTCAATTTGAACGGACACTTGTTATTGCAGACAAAGGTAGTTATGTAAGTTACCTAGAAGGCTGTACAGCGCCTAGCCGTGACGAAAACCAATTACACGCAGCTGTAGTAGAGCTAATTGCACTAGATGATGCTGAAATAAAATACTCGACGGTACAAAATTGGTTTCCTGGAAATGCAGAAGGAAAAGGTGGCGTTTACAACTTTGTTACCAAACGTGGAATTTGCGAGAAAAACGCAAAAATTTCATGGACACAGGTAGAAACTGGAAGTGCTGTAACCTGGAAATACCCTTCATGTATATTAAAGGGAGATAATTCTATCGGTGAGTTTTACTCTATTGCTGTAACCAATAATTATCAGCAGGCAGATACGGGAACTAAAATGATTCACTTAGGCAAGAACACCAAGTCAACTATTATATCAAAAGGTATTTCGGCAGGTAAATCTCAAAACTCCTACCGTGGTCTGGTTCAAGTTAGTCCTAGAGCAGAAAATGCACGTAACTTTAGTCAATGTGATAGTTTACTAATGGGTAACGAGTGTGGTGCGCATACATTCCCTTACATAGAAGTAAAAAACAAATCGGCTCAAATAGAGCATGAAGCGACTACCAGTAAAATTGGTGAAGACCAAATTTTTTACTGTAACCAACGTGGTATTGAAACTGAAAAAGCAATTGCATTAATTGTAAATGGCTTTAGTAAAGACGTATTAAATAAATTACCAATGGAATTTGCTGTTGAAGCGCAAAAACTTCTTGAAATTTCTCTAGAAGGTTCTGTTGGTTAAAAATAAATATTTATGAAAAAAATAATATTACTATTAGCTATAGCTTTAAGTTTCACATCATGTAAAGATGCTGAAAAAAAAGACGCTGAATCAAATCAGGAAATCACTGAAACAAAAGCTCAAGAAGATGGCGTAAAGCTTTATGCTTTAGATGGCGGAACAGTAAAGGCTAACATGCTAGAGATTTTTTCTCAGGGTGATATGTATAAAGGCGAAAGCAAAACATTTGCCGACGCATTTTATATAATTGAACATCCAAAAGGAAGATTACTTTGGGATGCTGGTTTGGCTGAAGGCTTAGTAGGCCAAGAGCCTTTTACAACACCAAATGGTGCTTTTACAGTTTCTAGACAAGATTCTGTAGCCTCTCAACTAGCAGAACTAAAGCTAACACCTCAAGATTTTGATTATATCGCATTATCGCATACGCATTTTGACCACTCCGGATCGGCTTCAAAATTCGCAAATTCAACTTGGTTAGTGCAAGAGTCTGAATACGGTTTTATTACAAGCGAAGAACAAAAAAAGGGAGATAACTACCCTGCAATTGCCGCATTAACAAACGTAAAAAAACTAAATGGTGATTTTGATGTTTTTGGTGACGGAACAGTTGTTATCAAATCTATGCCAGGACACACCCCAGGACATCAAGTTTTATTTTTAAAATTAGAAAACGCTGGTTCTATTTTATTAACTGGTGATTTGTATCACTTTCAAGAAAACAGAGATAATAAAGGTGTTCCTAGTTTTAACTATGATGTAGAAGCAACATTAAAAAGTATGGAAATTTTTGAGGTTTTGGCAAAAGAAGAAAACGCGGATGTTTTTATTCAGCATAGTAAAGAAGACTTTAACAGATTACCAAAATATCCTAAATATTTAGATTAATGATTAAGAAATTATTCATACTTATAATTTGTACGGGGCTTTTTGTTTCTTGTAAAAATGAAACAAAATCATCAGAAGATTCTACATTAAAATCTTATGATCAAAACGATGGTATCATAACCTTAAAAGGTGATTTTATCTATGATGAAACTCAAAATGCAGCGGTAATACAAACCGCTAACCAAATATATGGCATTGTAGTAGATGAAAAAATGAAAGCCTTGAACGAAAAAGCAAATGCTTTTAAAAGAGAGTCTACAGATATGATTCCTGTTACCGTAAGAGCAAAAAGAATTGCAAAACCAGAAGGTGAAGAAGGTTGGCCATTTAGATTAGAAATAAAGGAAATAATTAAGGTAGAAATACCTAATCCAGATACAAACGACGTTATTAAATTAGAAAACTAAGTACGATGTTAAAAATAAACGATTTACACGCAAGTGTTGAAGATAAACCAATACTAAGAGGTATTAACTTACACGTTAAGCCAGGAGAAGTACACGCAATAATGGGCCCAAACGGTTCAGGTAAAAGCACATTGGCTTCTGTAATTGCTGGTAAAGAAGAATATGAAGTTAATAAAGGTGATATTCTCTTAGACGGTGAAGATTTAGAAGAGTTAAGTGCAGAGGAGCGCGCGCACAAAGGTGTCTTTCTATCTTTTCAATACCCCGTAGAAATACCTGGTGTTAGTGTAACTAATTTTATGAAAACAGCTATTAACGAAACACGTAAGGCAAAAGGTTTACCAGATATGCCTGCCAACGAAATGCTGAAGTTAATTCGTGAAAAATCAGAACTTTTAGAAATTGACCGTAAATTTTTGTCTCGTTCATTAAATCAAGGATTTTCTGGTGGAGAGAAGAAACGTAACGAAATCTTTCAAATGGCAATGCTAGAACCAAAATTAGCAATCCTAGATGAAACAGATTCTGGTTTAGATATTGACGCACTTCGTATAGTTGCAAATGGTGTAAATAAATTGAAGTCTAAGGATAATGCTGTTATTGTAATTACGCATTACCAACGTTTACTAGATTATACAGTACCCGATTTTGTACATGTATTACACAACGGAAAAATTGTGAAATCAGGAACAAAAGAACTAGCACACGAATTAGAAGCTAAAGGTTACGATTGGATTAAAGAAGAAGTTGGGGCATAAACTAATCAACAGTTTTAAATAACTGCTTTTAGTAAAAATTAACCTCAACCAAACAACTTATTACAATGGATTTAAAAGAAAAACTCGTATCGTCATTTATGGCATTCGAAAATACAGTAGATGTAGATTCGGCAGTACACGACATCCGAATAGATGCAATAAAAGCATTTGAAGCCGAAGGATTTCCTAATAAAAAACAAGAAGCATGGAAGTACACGTCATTAAATGCTATTCTTAAAAATGATTTTAGTGTCTTTCCAAAAAGAGAAGAAGCGCTAGAGTATAAAGATGTGAAGCAGTATTTTATTCACGATATTGATTCTTATAAAATCATATTTGTAGACGGAAAATATTCATCTCACCTCTCTGAGACAACTCATGATGGTATAGATGTTTGTTTAATGTCTGCTGCTTTAAGTAAGCCAAAGTATAAGTTAATTATTGATAATTATTTCAATAAAATTGCAACTAAAGATGGCTTATCTTCTTTAAACACTGCTTTTTCTAGTGAAGGTGCATATATTCATATTCCAAAAAATAAAGTTGCAGAGAAACCTATACAAATCATCCATTTTTCTACAGGAAGTGAAGCTGCATTAATGCTTCAGCCTAGAAATCTAGTTGTGGTTGACGAAAACTCTCATGTACAGATTATAGAGCGTCATCAAAGTTTAACTGAAAATCCTGTTTTAACTAATAGTGTTACAGAGATTTTTGTAAACAAGCGTGCTATAGTAGATTACTATAAAATTCAAAACGATAAGCAAACAGCGACTTTAATTGATAATACGTTTATAAACCAAAAACAAGAAAGTTTAGCGAAGCTACATACATTTTCATTCGGTGGAAAATTAATACGTAATAACCTTAATTTCTATCAAAACGGAGAGCGAATTGATTCTACCATGAAAGGCATTACAATTATTGGAGATAAGCAACACGTAGATCACAATACTTTAGTGCATCATATTGAACCAAATTGCGAAAGTCATCAAGATTATAAAGGTATTTTTAACGATAACTCTACTGGTGTATTTAACGGTAAGGTTGTGGTTGAAAGAGAGGCACAAAAAACAAACGCTTTTCAGGCCAACAATAATATCTTATTAAGTGATAAAGCAACCATAAATACAAAGCCTCAGTTAGAGATTTTTGCCGATGATGTAAAATGTTCTCATGGTTGTACAATAGGGCAATTAGACGAAAGTGCAATGTTCTACTTACGTACTCGAGGAATTCCAGAAAATGAAGCTAGAGGGTTATTAATGTATGCATTTAGTAACAATGTTCTAGACTCAGTAAAAATTCCTGAGTTAAAACAACGTATCACAAAATTAATAGCAAAAAA
>CAJQOA010000028.1 GCA_905479815.1 uncultured Psychroserpens sp. | reverse complement strand
AATTTACATCCAATGGTTCAACAAGGTGTCTTAAACCAAATGACTAAAAAACCAAAATTAGCTATTTTAGACACTATGAATTTCTGGATGGATATCGCATTAGACGATCTACACGCTGTTATCAAAAATGTTGATGTTATAACTATTAATGATGAAGAGGCTAGACAATTAACTGGAGAATACTCATTAGTTGTTGCTGCACGCAAGATTCATGAAATGGGACCAAAGTATGTTGTTATCAAAAAAGGAGAACATGGTGCTTTATTATTTCATGATGACAATATGTTCTATGCACCAGCTTTACCGTTAGAAGAAGTTTTTGATCCAACTGGAGCTGGAGACACATTTGCTGGAGGATTTGCTGGTTATTTAGCAAAAACAGAAGATTATAGTTTTGAGAACATGAAAAATGCTGTTATCTATGGGTCAACGCTAGCATCCTTTTGTGTAGAAAAATTTGGTACAGAACGAATGCAAACATTAACTAAAGACGATGTCGAGTATCGATTGAAAGACTTTAAAAAACTCACTCAATTTAATATTGAATTATCATAAACCAACGCGCTCAAAATTGAGCGCGTTTTTTATTTAATACTAAACCCAAAATTTATAATTTTGGAACACTTTAAAACAACAACACACCAATGAGCGATGCTTTAAAACATGAATGCGGAATTGCACTCATAAGACTCAAAAAACCATTAGAATTCTACAAAGAAAAATACGGAAGTGCATTTTACGGCGTAAACAAAATGTATCTCTTAATGGAAAAGCAACACAATCGTGGTCAAGATGGTGCTGGTTTTGCAAGTATCAAATTAGATACAAAACCAGGAGAACGCTATATAAGTCGTGTGCGCTCAATAGCTCAACAACCTATACAAGATATTTTTGCTCAAATTAATGAGCGTATCAATGAAGAATTAACAGATCATCCAGAATATCAAGATGACGTTGAATTACAAAAACAACATATCCCATATATTGGTGAACTTTTTCTAGGTCACGTTCGTTATGGTACGTTTGGAAAAAATTCTGTAGAAAGTGTTCATCCTTTTTTAAGACAAAATAACTGGATGCATAGAAACCTCATCGTTGCAGGTAACTTCAACATGACTAATGTCAATCAATTATTTGATGGATTAGTACAATTAGGTCAGCACCCAAAAGAAAAAGCCGACACCATAACTATTATGGAGAAAATTGGACATTTCTTAGATGATGCAGTATCTAAAATTTACAAGAAATTAAAAAAAGAAGGTTACAACAAAAATGAATGTTCGCCATTAATTGCCGAGCGTTTAAATGTCGCTAAAATATTAAAAAAAGCAGCTAAAAACTGGGATGGTGGTTATGCTATGGCTGGTCTATTAGGTCATGGCGATTCTTTTGTACTACGTGATCCTTCTGGTATTCGACCAGCATACTATTATGAAGATGATGAAGTTGTTGTTGTTGCCTCAGAACGTCCTGTAATTCAAACCGTTTTTAATGTTGATTTTGATGATGTTAAAGAACTCGCTCCTGGTCACGCTATAATTACTAAAAAGTCGGGCGAAGTTTCTATTGAGAAAATTTTAGAGCCTTTAGAACGCAAAGCATGTTCATTTGAGCGTATTTATTTTTCTCGTGGTAGTGATGCCGAAATTTATCAAGAGCGTAAAAATTTAGGTAAATTATTAATGCCTAAAGTTTTGGAAGCTATTGATGGTGATACCAAAAATTCGGTGTTTTCATATATTCCTAATACTGCGGAAACGTCTTTCTTTGGAATGATAGAAACCGTAGAACAACATCTTAATGAGCGTAAAACGCAAGCTATTTTAAATGGTAACGGAAAACTTTCTGCAGAAAAAGTTACTGAGATCTTATCTGAAAGACCAAGAATTGAAAAAATTGCTATTAAGGATGTTAAGTTAAGAACCTTTATTACAGAAGATAGTAGTCGTGATGATTTGGTAGCTCACGTTTATGATGTGACTTATGGTGTTATCAAACCAACTGATAATTTAGTTATTATTGATGATAGTATTGTGAGAGGTACAACACTCAAAATGAGTATTATTAAAATGATGGATCGTTTAAACCCTAAACAGATTGTTGTTGTCTCATCTGCACCACAAATTCGTTATCCAGATTGTTATGGTATTGATATGGCAAATCTTGAAAGCTTAATTGCCTTTAGAGCCATGTTGGCACTTTTAAAAGAAAACAATAAGTATCACTTAATTGAAGAAGTATACAATAAATGTAAAGCACAATTAGCGCTTAAGGATAAAGATGTGAAGAATTATGTGAAGGATTTGTATAGCCAGTTTACAGCAGATGAAATTTCAGATAAGATTGCTGAGCTAATTTCAGAACCTTCTGTGAAAGCAAAAGTGAAAACTATTTTCCAACCGATTGAAAATTTACATAAGGCTTGTCCGAAAAATTTAGGTGACTGGTATTTCACTGGCAACTATCCAACTCCTGGAGGTAATCGTGTGGTTAACAGAGCTTTTGTTAATTTTTATGAAGGAAATAAGGAAAGAGCTTACTAGATAAACAGCATAAAATTGTCACTTTATCCAAGATAATATGCTTTTTATCCGATAAACATGTATTTCATCTAATATTTAGCAACCTATATATAAATAACACATACATTGGACTCACCATAACATAAGTAGGTTAAGTTCATGGTAGATTTGGGGCAAAAAAAGGTGAACATCTGTTCACCTTTTTTTATGGGTATAACTCAAGTACTGTTCTAAACAAACAAATAGTATAACTTTCTTTTACTACATCAACAATTCGTATTAAGCGTGTTTCCGCTTACTAGCAACATATTAGCCATTTATAAAGCAAAAAAACACCTAGTTTCCCGTTTAAGCTAATTTATTCGTCGTTGGTCTAAAAAATAATCCATTAATTAAAAGTGCTCTTATATTTGTTGAACCATAACATAAGTAGGTTAAGTTTATGGTAGATTTGGGGCAAAAAAGGTGAACTCTCGTTCACCTTTTTTCATTTTCAGTCCACACCTAATTCCTTTCTATTTCTTAAGCAAAAAAAAGCAAACCCAAATGAGTTTGCCTTCTTAGTATGTATATGATGAAGACTATTTAGCTTCTACGTAACGTCTTTCTATTTCATTCCAGTTAACAACATTAAAAAATGCGCTAATGTAATCTGGTCTTCTATTTTGATAGTTTAAATAATAGGCATGCTCCCAAACATCTAATCCTAAAATTGG
>CAJQOA010000027.1 GCA_905479815.1 uncultured Psychroserpens sp. | reverse complement strand
TAGATGTTAACAACGCCTATTTCCGAAGAAAAGAACGTATTAATCAAACTTAAATATTATGAATAACTATATAAGTCTTACTATGGTATTGTTATGAGCAATTATTAACTTTAAGGTTTTAAACAACACACTATATTATGATAATTTCAATAGGTAACGATCACGCAGGAACCGAGTATAAGCAAGCTATTTTGAAACATTTAGAAGCTAAAGGTTATACTGTTAATAACTATGGTACAAATGCAAATGATAGTGTAGATTATCCAGACTACGTTCATCCTGTAGCGAATGATGTTGCAGATAAAAAAGTAGATTTTGGTATTTTAATTTGTGGAAGCGCCAATGGTGTTGCGATGACTGCAAATAAACATCAAAAAGTAAGAGCTGGAATATGCTGGACTAAAGAAATTACAGCACTCACAAGACAACATAATAATGCAAACATTTGTTGTATTCCTGCACGATATACAGCATTGCAACAAGCGATTCAAATTGTGGATACGTTTTTAGATACTAAGTTTGAAGGTGGTCGTCATCAAAATCGTGTAGATAAAATTCCTGTGTCATGTTAAAAGCTAATTAATGGGTGATTCACATTCACATAATCAGTCTCACGATCATGGTGATTTAAAAGGTAGAAATCTTATTATTTCTATTCTTTTAAACATCGTTATTACTGTGGCGCAAGTTATTGGTGGATTACTTTCTGGAAGCTTGTCTTTATTAAGTGATGCACTCCATAATTTTAGTGATGTTGTGTCGCTAATCATTAGTTATATTGCTAACCGACTTTCAAAACGGGAAGCTTCTCTTCAAAAAACATTTGGTTATAAACGTGCCGAAATTTTAGCAGCTTTTATTAATGCTGCGACTTTAATAATTGTCGCTATTTTATTGATTACTGAAGCGGTTAAGCGTTTTCAAAATCCGCAAGAAATTGAATCTAATTTAGTGATTTGGTTATCCTTAGTCGCTATTTTAGGTAATGGTTTTAGTGTGCTTTTATTAAAAAAGGACAGCGAAACTAATATGAATATGAAAAGCGCTTATCTTCATCTTTTAACTGATATGATGGCAAGTGTAGCTGTTTTTATAGGTGGATTATTGATGAAGTATTATCAATTATTTTGGGTAGATAGTGTCTTAACTTTTGCGATCGCATTATATCTCATTTATATGGGTTATGATTTATTAAAAGATTCATTTAAAGTATTGATGTTATTTACTCCAGATGAAATTGCTGTAAAAGATATTGTTAAAGATATACAACAAATAAGCGCTATTAAGAATGTACATCATGTTCATATTTGGCAATTAAATGAAGAAGAAATTCATTTAGAAGCACATATTGATTTTGAGGAAGATATTACCTTATCTCAATTTGATGTTATATTACACGAAGTAGAAGAATTAGTGTTTCATAACTTCGGAATTAACCACGTGAATATCCAACCAGAATTTGGAAAATGTGATACGAAGGATGTGATTGTACAAGATTAAATAACTATGATAGACATAAAAGTAAAAACTTTTAACCAACTTAATACTCAAGAACTTTATAATATACTTCAATTAAGAAGCGAGGTTTTTGTTGTAGAGCAAAATTGCGTTTATCAAGACCTTGATGGTAAGGACGAAAAAGCATTACATATCATTGGTTTTAAAAACAATAAAGTAGTTGCTTATACAAGAGTCTTTAAACCAGGTGATTATTTTGAATATGCAAGTATTGGTAGGGTAGTGGTTGACCAAAATGAACGCGAGCACAAATATGGTTATGATATCATGAATGCTTCAGTAGAAGCAATAAAAGCACGTTACAACGAAACTAAAATTAAAATTTCAGCACAAATCTATTTGAAGCGCTTCTATAATAACCTTGAATTTTTTGAAGTAGGAGAGGAGTACTTAGAAGATGGGATTCCTCATATAGGAATGATGAGAACTTAGTTGTCGTTTCTAGGAGTATATTGACCAACATAAGTAATTAAAATCTCTACTCGACGATCTAATTTTGGTTCACCTCCTAACGGGAATTTTCTACGCATCCCAACATATTTCATACGTCGTTTACTCACACCTTGTTTTGCTAGATAATCATAGATAAATTTTGCTCTAGCAACAGATAGGTTTCGTTTTTTAGTTTTACGATCAATAGCATCTCTACTATTTTTAGTACAGCATACATGACCTTGAATGGTAAAGTATAAGTCTTTTCGTTCTACAAGAACCTCAGCAAGTTCTTTTAATGTTTCTTTAGATTCAGGCAATAGCTTACTATAACCTGTTTTAAATAATATATTGTTGAGTTCAAACTTATCTCCTGCTTCTAATTCGCCTTTTAAAAGCTCAGTAGCTTCTTTCTTTTTAGCATTTGATATTTCTGGAGTGTCTTTAGGTTTTGGCGGAAATACAGAGGATACAATAATTTCAACTTTACGATTAAGACCTCGTATTTTGCTTAAATCATCTTCTTTAATGAGTTTTAATAAAATTTTACCTTTACCATCAACATTGGTAATAACAGACTCATCAAATTCGTTATTAGAAAATATAGTTTTTATAGAATTAGCACGATCTTGAGACAGTTTTAAGTTGTAACCATCACTACCTCTATCATCTGTAAACCCATAAATAGAAACTTTAGCAATATCCATGCTTTCAATTTCAGATAAAAACATCAACAGCCTATTGTGCTCAGTTGGAGGTACTTCAAATTT
>CAJQOA010000026.1 GCA_905479815.1 uncultured Psychroserpens sp. | reverse complement strand
TATTATATTCAAGTACACGATTTTAATGGTGACCAAACAGCAAATGCTTTTGATATTTGTGTATTAGACCCTCCTCCTGGACCAGCAAATGATGAATGTTCTGGCGCAATAGTCTTGACTGTTAATACTGATATTAATTGTGGCATTACAACTGCTGGAACTAACGTTAGCGCAACTGCATCACCTCAAGCAGATGATGTGACAGGAACTCCAGATAATGATGTTTGGTTTAGTTTTGTTGCAACAGGTGCACAACATCAAGTATCATTATTAAATGTTGTTGCTGTTATTGGAACAAGTACAGATATGGGCATTGGTGTTTATGATGGCTCATCAGGGTGTGCTGCTTTAACATTTGAAGCTACTAGTGATCCAAATACTTTAAATTTAATAGGTTTAACAGCTACAAATACATATTATGTTAGAGTATATGGCTGGGCAGCAGGTCCAGGCGCTCAAACTAATTTTGATGTATGTGTTGGCACACCACCACCACCACCAGGAAATGACGATTGTATTAATGCCACTGGTCTAACGGTTAATGCAGATTTCAACTGTACTAATACAACACCAGGCACTACAGTTTCTGCAACAGCTTCCTCTCAAGCAGATGATGTAACAGGTACTCCTGATAATGATGTGTGGTTTAGTTTTGTTGCAACAGGCACACAACATCAAGTATCATTACTAAATGTTGTTGCAGCATTAGGTACAGCAACTGATATGGGTATTGGTGTTTATGATGGCTCTTCGGGATGTGCTGCATTAACATTTGAGGCTACTAGTGATCCAAATACTTTAAATTTAACAGGTTTAACAGCTACAAATACATATTATGTTAGAGTATATGGCTGGGCTTCTGGTCCGGGCGCACAAACTAATTTTGATGTGTGCGTTGGAACACCTCCACCATCTCCAGGAAATGACGAGTGTATTAATGCTGTTGGTCTCACGGTCAATACAGATTTAAATTGTGGAACAACAACAGCAGGAACAACAGTTTCTGCTACAGCCTCTGCACAACCTGATGATGTATCAGGAACACCTGATAATGATGTATGGTTTAGCTTTGTAGCAACAGATCCTCAACATAGAGTTTCCTTATTAAATGTTACTGCAATTATTGGCACAAGTACTGATATGGGTATTGGTGTTTATGATGGTTCTGCAGGCTGCGCTGCACTAACTTTTGAAGCCACCAGTGATCCAAACATCTTAAACTTGACAGGCTTAACACCTGCTAACACCTATTATGTTAGAGTTTATGGTTGGGGTTCAGGCCCTGGAGCTCAAGCAAATTTTGACTTATGTGTTGGAACCCCTCCACCTCCTCCATCAAATGACACTTGTGCAACTGCGATTACGCTTACAATAGACACAACATGTTCTTATACAACTTACTCTACCGAAAGTGCATTAGATAGTGGTGTTGCTGATCCTGGATGTGGATTCTACTCTGGAGGTGATGTGTGGTTTACGATAACTGTACCTGCAAGTGGTGAAATAACGGTAGATACCGAAACTGGAGTTGTTACTGATAGTGGTATGGCAATTTACTCTGGCACTTGTGGCGCACTCACATTAATTGAGTGTGATGATGACGACAGTGCGAATGGAGCCATGTCAAGCATTGCTTTAACAGGAAGAACACCAGGTGAAGTCTTATATATTCGTGTGTGGGAATTTGGAAATAATAATAATGGAACTTTTGGAATATGTGTCACATCGCCTACACCTCCTGTAATTTGTGTTGGTGGAAGCGGTCTCATAAACTCAGGTATTGCCTGTTTTGGAACAACAAGTTTAGGAGATTCGATTACCGGTAATTTAAATGCTGGCACAGATTCTATAGCTGATCGACCAATCATTTTTATTGACGATGCTGATGGCTGCGCATTTGAAGCTGGAACCACGTCAAACTATACCACTGTAGATTTTACAGTAACGGTTTCAGGGACGTATGTGTTTACTTCAGATTCAACATTCGATATCATGGGTTATATTGTCATCAATACGCCTACACCATTTACACCAGGCTCTTGTACTGATGGCACCTGGGTCACTGGCGATGATGACAATGGTGTCGGTTTACAAGCTGTACTAACTGCCAACCTAACCGCAGGAACCACCTATACTTTCGTTACTACTGTATTTAGTTTTTCAAGTACAACCATTACTGACCCCTTTACATGGAATATTACTGGTCCTTCAACAGGAATAGAATGGTACACCACACCAACTGGCGGAACTGCTTTTGGAACAGGCACTCCTTTTAATCCAGTAGGTGTTGCTGGTTCTGGACTATTAAACACTAATACAGCTGGCACTTATACATTCTATTCTGCTTGCTCCAGTGATCCCAACGTTAGAGTTCCAGTAGACTTTGTTATTGAACCATTACCTACAGCAACCATATCCGGAAGCGGAACAGCTTGTGCAGGCAGTTTAAATATATCGATAGCACTCACAGGTACTCAACCATGGAGCATCACTTATACCGATGGAACAACTCCAGTAACAGTAACTGGAATCACAACATCACCCTATGTATTTAGCGTGACGCCTTCTGGATCAACAACATACACATTAACCGATGCTTACGATTTAAATTGTACTGCAATTCCTGCTGGTTTAACAGGAAGCGTTATAGTACCTGCAGGTAAAACCTGGAACGGTTCAGTAAATACAGATTGGAACACCGCGAACAATTGGACACCATCTGGTATACCAACTAGTACAGATTGCGTACTAATACCTAACACAGGTGTTCAATGTATTGTTTCAAATACTACATCTGCAGACGCTTATAATTTAACCATAGAAAATGGAGGTAACCTTTTAATTCAACCAAGTGGAGCAATTACAGTACAAGACGTTGTTACAGTAAATGCTACTGGAACATTTGTTCTAGATGGCTTTGAAAATGATACAGGAAGTTTAATTCAAGTTAATGACGTTGCAAATTCTGGCGAGATTACTATGCGAAGAGAATCTTTTATAAGGAGGCAAGATTATGTGTATTGGTCAACTCCAGTAGCTAATTACCCTCTATCTAATGTGTCACCTACAACACCTGCAGGTTTAATAAGTGAATGGATACCTACTATTGACAGAGCAGACGGTCCTCCTCCTCAAAGTGTTCCAAATGATTATGGTGAATGGGTAAACGCAACTGGAAATATGGCAAATGGAAAAGGTTATATTATTAGAGGTCCTGTTGGGTTTGATAATGATATAGCAGCATGGTTTACAGGAACATTAGTAGGAAATCCTAATAATGGTACACTTACAAAAAATATTACAAGAGGTACATTCACAGGTGCAAATTATGGTGGTCCAGGTGGCCCAGTAACTAGTGATGATGACAACTGGAATTTAATTGGAAACCCTTATCCATCAGCATTAGATGCAAACGCATTTTTAGCCTTACCTGGAAATAGTGTAATTGATGGCACAGTATATCTATGGACTCATGGAACTAAAATTCAACTAGGAGCAGGAAGTCCATTTTATGGGAATTATGTATATAATTATAATGTATCAGATTATTTAGAGTATAATTTAAGTGGTCCTGCTGTACAAAATGGATTTAATGGATTTATAGGTTCTGGCCAAGGATTTTTTGTACTTATGGAAGAATCTCCAAATGCAACAGCAAATGAAAATTTAACCTTCAATAATTCTATGAGAAGTAGCACTTTCACAAACGATCAATTTTTTAGAACCTCAAATGATTATGACGTAGATGCTCAAAAAGACAGGATTTGGTTAGATTTAGTAACCCCTTCAGAAAACACGAGCACAACACTAGTGGCTTATGTGGAAGGTGCAACTAATGAATATGACAGACTATATGATGCCTCAACAATTGGAGGAACCGGTAAAAGTTTATATTCAATTTTAGGAGATGAGCCTTTAATAATACAAGGTAAAAACTACCCATTAGATATTAATGATCAAGTAACACTTGGTATGCTTATTGAAGAACCAGGAATTCATGCCCTAGCTATTCATGGGCTTGATGGTATCTTTGCAAATGATCAAAATATCTATATAGAAGACCTTGAATTAAATATCATTCACAACTTAAAAATCTCACCTTACATTTTTACAGAAACTGAAACAGGAAATATAGATGATAGATTTATATTAAGATACACAGATGAAACTCTAGAAGTAAATGAGTTTCAAAATAAGCCTGATATTACTATCATTTCTCCCAAAGGAAAATATGTAAAAGTAATATCTAACCAAAAGCTATTAAAAACAGTAACAATTTATGATTTATTTGGCAGAGTGTTAAAAGAAGTAAATAACATAAATCAAAATGAATTTGTTTTTGAATATTTAAACCTTTCTGATGGTGCCTATATAGTTAAAGCAGTATTAAATGATAATCGAGAGAAATATCAAAAAATAGTTCTCAAATTATAGATAACCAACAAACGACCAAAAAGGCCTTGATTTTAAATAATTAAGGTCTTTTTCTTTTAAATAAGCTTCACGTTCAAAAGAAATATTTTGATAAGCTAAATACCATTTTTTGTACTGTATTAATCGTATCAAAAACTCAAGAACATAAAAAACATAAAAGAAAACCACTAGTAGTTCTACTTGTTGCTTTAAATGAATTTTCTCATGATTCATTAAAACAGTATTTGATTTCAAATTATAATGTTTCAGAAATATAAAAGGAAATATAGTGATACCAATGTATCCTCTAGGAACCAAATATTTAGAAATTACAACCATATTAAACTCTACTCAAAAATCTTTCCAATTTACGTAACTTTGTGAAATATGAAGAAATTTATTCCAATAGAAGACGGTGATTACTATTTAACACCCGAAGGCTATCGCTGTTTTACAGAACAATACCACCTCAAAAGAGGTTATTGTTGTGAAAGTGGATGCAGACATTGCCCATATGGTTTTAATGCTTCTACACAAACTAAGACCAACAAAACTACTTTAAAAAAAAAGTAATGTCAACAACCAAAATATCATTCAAAGATCAAATAAAAGAAGGTATCCCAAATAACCTTCCACAGTCAAAACCGTATGACCCATCAATAAATCATGCACCAAAACGTAAAGCAATTTTATCTTCTGAAGAGGAAAAATTAGCTTTAAAAAATGCACTTCGCTATTTTGACAAAACACATCATCAAACACTACTTCCAGAATTTAAAAATGAATTAGACACCTACGGAAGAATTTATATGTATCGCTTACGTCCAGACTATAAAATGTACGCGAGGCCAATTGATGAGTATCCTGCAAAATCAAAACAAGCTGCAGCTATTATGTTGATGATACAAAACAATTTGGATTATGCTGTAGCACAACACCCACATGAGTTAATCACTTATGGAGGTAATGGAGGTGTATTTTCTAATTGGGCACAATACAGATTGACTATGAAATACCTTTCAGAAATGAATGATGAGCAAACCCTTGCCATGTACTCTGGTCATCCAATGGGATTGTTTCCAAGTCATAAAGGCGCGCCTAGAGTTGTAGTAACCAACGGAATGATGATCCCTAACTACTCAAAACCTGATGATTGGGAAAAATTTAATGCCCTTGGCGTTACTCAATATGGTCAAATGACAGCTGGGAGCTTTATGTATATTGGACCTCAAGGAATTGTCCACGGAACAACAATAACAGTACTCAATGGATTTAGAAAAATAAAAAAATCGCCAAAAGGAAACCTCTTTGTCACATCTGGACTTGGCGGAATGTCTGGAGCACAACCAAAAGCAGGAAATATTGCAGGCTGTATTACAGTTTGTGCAGAAGTAAATCCCAAAATCACTCAAGTACGATTAGATCAAGGTTGGATTGATGAAAAAATTACAGATCTAGACCAATTAGTATCACGAGTTAGAAAAGCAAAAGAAGACAAAGAAACTATTTCTATAGCTTACTTGGGTAATATTGTAGAAGTCTGGGAAAAATTTGACCAAGATGACATTCATATCGATTTAGGAAGCGATCAAACATCACTTCATAACCCTTGGGCTGGAGGTTATTACCCTGTTGATTTACCTTTTGAAGAGGCTAATAGTATGATGGCTAACAATCCTGACTTGTTCAAAATTAAAGTTCAAGAGACATTACGTCGTCATGCAGATGCAATAAATAAACATACTGCTAAAGGAACCTATTTTTTTGACTATGGAAATGCCTTTTTATTGGAAGCCTCTAGAGCAGGAGCAGAAGTAATGGCAGAAAACGGAATAGATTTCAAATACCCATCATACGTTCAAGATATCATGGGGCCTATGTGCTTTGATTATGGTTTTGGTCCATTTAGATGGGTTTGTGCTTCTGGGAAACCAGAAGACTTAGCAAAAACTGATGCGATTGCATGTGCTGTTCTTGAAGAGATTAAAAAGAATTCGCCTGAAGAAATCCAACAACAAATGGAAGACAATATCCAATGGATCAAAGGTGCTCAGGAAAACAAACTAGTTGTTGGCTCACAAGCTAGAATTCTATACGCAGACGCAGAAGGGCGAATGAAAATTGCACAAGCATTTAATGATGCAATTGAAAAAGGAGACATTGACATTGTAATTCTAGGAAGAGATCATCATGATGTTTCTGGAACAGATTCCCCATACCGTGAAACCAGCAATATATATGATGGCTCGCGCTTTACAGCTGATATGGCGATTCAAAATGTTATTGGAGATAGTTTCAGAGGAGCCACTTGGGTTAGTATCCATAATGGCGGAGGCGTTGGATGGGGAGAAGTTATAAACGGTGGTTTTGGTATGGTTCTTGATGGTAGTAAAGAAGCAGAAAAACGCTTAAAATCTATGCTCTTCTGGGATGTTAATAACGGAATTTCAAGACGTAGTTGGGCAAGAAATGAAGAAGCTATTTTTGCTATTAAACGTGCTATGGAAAATGAACCAAATTTAAAGGTGACGCTCCCTAACATAGTTGATGACACATTATTGGACTCGTTATAATAACTCAAATAAAAAAAAGAATGATATGAAAAAATTACTCAAAACACTACCAGTATTATTAATTGTAATGTTCTTAACGTCTTGTAGCTCTGTAAAGGTCGCAGCAGATTATGATAAAGACGCAAATTTTGATAATTTCAAAACCTTTGCATTTTTTAAAACAGGTATTGATAAAGCAGAAATTAGTGATCTTGATAAACGTAGAATTTTACGTGCTGTAGAAACTGAGCTTTTGGCTCAAGGTTACACAAAATCTGAAAACCCAGATCTTCTAGTCAGTATTTTTACTAAATCTAGAGAACGTGTAAATGTCTATAATAATGGGTTTGGATCTTATGGCTATGGTTGGGGTTGGAATCCTTGGTATTGGAATAATTTCAACAACACATCAGTAACCACACGTACTGAAGGCACTCTTTATATTGACCTCATCGATGCTAAGAAAAAAGAATTAGTATGGCAAGGCATGGGAACTGGACTTTTAAGCAGCAGAAGTGTCGAGAAAAAAGAAGCCAAAATAAATGAGTTTGTCTCTAAAATTATGGAAAAATATCCGCCAATATTAGGAGAATAATTTTCATTAATACATAACATATACAAAAAGCATCATCCAAAAGGTTGATGCTTTTTTTTGATTAATTAACTCAATTTGCGCTTCATTTCTAAAAGCCTATCTTTGCCGACTTTTAAGAGATGTAAATTATGATACTAGGCCAAATAACCAGAAAAAATTTCACGCAGAACCCAAAAAACGATATTCTTTCGGGATTAACGGTAGCACTAGCGCTGGTGCCAGAGGCAGTTGCTTTTGCTTTTGTTGCAGGTATTCCACCTTTAGTTGGTTTGTATGGTGCTTTTATGATGGGAATTGTTACCGCTCTTTTTGGTGGTCGTCCAGGAATGATATCTGGAGCTACAGGAGCAATGGCTGTTGTAATGGTACATTTAATTCAAAAAGGAAATGAAGTTGGTATTAATTTAGAAACTCCAATTAATCAACTCGGACTTCAATGGTTATTTATCACTTTACTTTTTGTTGGAGGAATTCAAATATTAGCTGGAGTATTAAAATTAGGAAAGTTTGTGCGTTTAATTCCACATCCAGTAATGATGGGGTTTGTAAACGGTTTAGCTATAGTTATTTTTCTATCTCAATTAACCATGTTTCCTAATGCTGTACCAAAAGACATTTCATTTTTAGATAATACTTCCGAATGGTTTTCTGCATTATTTAGTAATGCTGCTTTTTGGAAAATGATGGCATTTATAGGTTTAACCATGGGAATTATGTTTGGTCTACCTAAACTCACAAAGAAAGTACCTTCGGCTTTAGTGGCCATCTTAGTTGTTGCATGTATCACTATTTTTGGAGGAATCGATGTAAGTACAGTAGGTTCTTTCATTGCTGAAAAAGGCGGAAAAACTGGTCTAGAAGGAAGTTTACCAACATTTCAAGATCAAATTTTCAGCTTCTTTGGAACAATATCTGGACACTGGGATCTAATATTTTCAACTGCTTTTATACTTGCTGCTGTTGGTTTAATTGAATCATTAATGACACTTAACCTCATTGATGAAATGACAGAAACTAGAGGAAATGGAAATAGAGAATGTATCGCCCAAGGAGGTGCAAACATGCTAAACGGTTTCTTTGGAGGAATGGGTGGATGTGCAATGATTGGACAGTCTATTATTAATGTTGATTCAGGAGGACGTGGTAGATTATCTGGAGCAGTAGCTGCAATTGCCCTACTATGTTTTGTTTTATTTGGTGCTCCTTTGATTGAGCAAATTCCAATTGCTGCATTGATAGGTGTTATGTTTATGGTTGTTATAGGTACGTTTGCTTGGAGTAGCTTTAGAGTCATTAGAAAAATACCATTATCTGATGCCATAGTTCTTATTGCAGTATCTGCAATTACCGTTTGGCAAGATCTAGCAATTGCAGTTATTGCTGGTGTTATTATTTCTGCTTTAGTCTTTGCTTGGAAAAATGCAACAATGATTAGAGCTCGTAAACGCATCCAACCTGATGGCACAAAAACTTATGAAATTTGGGGGCCTTTATTCTTTGGTTCGATTCAAAATTTCAATAGTAAATTTGATGCTAAGAATGATCCACAGAATGTGGAAATTGATTTCGTTGAGTCTAGAGTGAGTGATCATTCTGCTTTAGAAGCCATTTTTAATTTAGTGAATAAATATGAAGCAGAAGGTAAGACCTTAAAATTAAAGCACCTTAGTGAGGATTGCAAAACACTAATGACTAAAGCTAGCCCTAAATTTAAAGAAGTCATTATAGAAGCTATAGATGATCCTAGATATCATTTAGCAGCAGATCCTGAAAAATTCACAAAGCCACTTTCAGAATATAACATATAAAAAAAGACTCTAATAAATCAACACATTATAGTTAATTTATTAGAGTCTTTTAAGTATTTAATTTAACAGTAAATTACTTCGCTGTTGTATTTTTTAAATATATTTTAAATTGCTCTTCTGTTAGAACATTTTTCAATTTACTATTAATGTAAGCATTCATTTTAGCTCGCTTTGCATTCTTCGACGAAGCATCTTTTACAGATTCAATACCTTTAATTTTTTTCTCCATTGATACAAAAATATCATATACTTTTTCTATTTGATCAGCATTTAATTTATTCGTTCTTGCTAGTATATTAACAATTTGATTCGTCTTCTCTTTAGAAGAATTTTCAATTGTAGTATTAGAGGATACTGTCTGAGAATCTGCCTTTGTTTGAGCAAAAGATAATTGACTACCAGCAAATAAAAAACATGCAACGCTTAATAATATAAATTTTTTCATAATATAAGTTAAAGAATTAAAGGTTCAATATACAAAATTCAAATAATTAAATTAAAATTTATTGTTTTTAATAACTTAATACGTGTTCTATCTTGTCCTTAACTTTTTCTGTAGAAGGAATCATTGTTTGCTCTAATGTTGAATTCAAAGGAATTGCTGGCATGTTTTCGCTACCAATGGTCATAACTGGTGCATCTAAATATTTAAAACATTCCTCTTGTATTTTCCCGGCCAAAGCACGTGCAAAACTATTATTTGAAGGCTCTTCAGTTACTACCAGACACTTTCCAGTTTTCTTAACCGATGTCATAATTGTGTCTTCATCCAAAGGAAATAAGGTTCTCAAATCAATAATTTCAATTTGATCTTTCATTCCTAATTCTTCAGAAGCGTTCATTGCCCAATGCACTCCCATTCCGTAGGTAACAATAGTCAAGGTCTCCACATTTTCTTGCTTCCAAATTTCTTGTAACACCCAAGCTTTACCAAATGGTAAGACATAATCTTCGCTAGGCTCAATCGATGTTGCTCCTTTTGTACCTGGCACTTTAGACCAATACAAACCTTTGTGTTCTAAAATCACAACAGGATTTGGATCATAATAAGCGGCCTTCATCAAGCCTTTTAAATCAGCTCCATTACTTGGATATGCTATCTTAATGCCTCGAATATTAGTAATCACACTTTCTACAGAAGACGAATGATAT
>CAJQOA010000025.1 GCA_905479815.1 uncultured Psychroserpens sp. | reverse complement strand
TTTAAATAATAACCTACCTATTGAAAATGAAGATGGGTCATTTACAAACTATAACTTAGGTAACTCTATCCAAAATGCAAATACACATAATATCAACTCTACTTTTAATATGGAGACCTTGTATAAGCATATAGGTTTAACTAAAAAGAAGACTAGAGCTTCAACTAAACGTGCAACACCTGGCGCTTTAGGGAAAGATGGTAAACCAAGTGCGAAAACGGCACAAAATGGAACAGCAAAAAAAGGAGCAGGCTCAAAAATATTGGATGGCGCTATAGATTTATTGACAGCAGTAAAGCGTATTCAAATAAATTACACCGAAAATAATGGTTCATTTTTACCAGGTTATTTAAGGACTCCTGGTTTTATAGGGACATTTAAGCCAACGTTGGGCTATACATTTGGTAGTCAGAGAGACATTAGAGATCTAGCTGCAAGAAATGGTTGGTTAACGGTGTTTCCAGATTTCAACCAACAATATAATGAAACTACAAATCGTATTTTAGATATCTCTGCAGATGTAGAATTGATTAAAGATTTAAACATCGATTTAACAGGTGGACGTACCTATTCTGAAAATACGACACAAAATTTTAGAGTTGAAGATTTTGTTGATGCCAATGGGAATCCAGGATCAGATGGTGTGTTAGACTATAACCCTTTAATTACTAATTCCTTCGGAAACTTTAATATTTCAACAGCGTTAATTAAAACATCTTTTGGAAAGAGTGACGAAAATCAATCAGCAGCATTTGATGATTTTAGAACAAACAGATTAGTGGTTGCTAGACGTTTGGCAAGAAACTTTTATGGAAATGATAACTTCGCAGTTGATGATGAAGGCTATCCTTTAGGTTTTGGTAAAAACAGTCAAGCTGTATTGTTACCATCGTTTTTAGCAGCATACAAAGGCACAAATCCAGATAAGATTAGTTTGTCTGCTTTTAGAGATATTCCAATACCTAACTGGCAATTAAAATATACAGGCTTCATGAAGATGAAGTGGTTTAAAAAACGTTTTAAACGATTCTCAATTACACATGGTTACCGTTCTAGTTACACGATTAATCAATTTAGAACAAACTTAGATTTAAACCCTGGCGATTTACAACCAGGAGTAGCTTATGCAGATCAAGCTAATTTTAACGATGTTGTAGATCAATCGGGTAACTTTAAAAACAGAACAATCTTTAGTAATGTGAATTTAGAAGAGCAATTTAGTCCATTATTTAGGCTTGATTTTGAGATGAAAAACTCGGTTAAGATTTTAGCAGAGATGAAGAAAGATAGAATCTTATCTATGAGTTTTGATAATAATTTATTAACTGAGATTCAAGGTAAAGAATACATATTAGGGTTAGGATATCGTATTAAAGATTTACGTATTCGCTCTAAATTAGCTGGGCCAAAACAAGTGATTAAAAGCGATTTAAATATGAAGGCAGATGTTTCGGTAAGAAACAACAAAACCATTATTAGATATTTAGATATAGAGAATAATCAAATCACACAAGGCCAAACAATTTGGGGATTAAAGTATACTGCAGATTATGCCTTCTCTAAAAACTTAACTGCTATTTTCTACTTTGACTATACATTCTCAGAGTATGAAATATCTACTGCTTTTCCACAAACGACAATTAGATCAGGATTTACTTTACGTTACAATTTTGGAAATTAAGTAGTAAATAATATCTAAAAAAATTACATTTGTAACCATATAATAATACTAGTTTACACCATGAATATACCATCAGATTTAAAATACACAAAAGATCACGAATGGATCAAAATAGAAGATGATACAGCTACAGTAGGTATTACCGATTTTGCACAAGGAGAGCTTGGCGATATTGTTTATGTAGAAGTAGAAACTCTTGACGAAACTTTAGCTATCGAAGAGATTTTTGGTACTGTTGAGGCTGTTAAAACAGTTTCAGATTTGTTTTTACCATTATCTGGAGAGATTGTTGCATTTAATGACAGTTTAGAAGACGAGCCAGAAAAAGTGAATTCAGACCCTTATGGTGATGGTTGGATGATTAAAATTAAATTTTCTGATGCCTCAGAAGTTGACAATCTATTATCTGCCGATGATTACAAAGCTCTTATTGGTGCTTAAAAAATGGGCTTTGCCTATTTTAGTTGTATATGTACTCGCATTAACCATTGGTAGTTTAGCTCACGTTGGAGATCTTCCAAGCTTAGGCTCTTCTTTTGATGATAAAATTATTCATTTAACCGCCTATTTTTTCTTTACTGTTTTAGTGTTTAATTACTGTAACGAACTAAAAATGAGGCATGCGATACTTATATCTGCAATAAGTGTTATTATTTATGGCATTATTATTGAGGTTTTGCAACATGTAATGACATCGTATAGAACATTAGATGTTTATGATGCCATAGCAAATACTTTAGGAGTTGTCTTTGCAACCATAATCATTAGAATTAGAAATAAACTAAAGTTAAAATGAATTAATAGCTTGCTTTTTTAACAAAAAATTGGTTAATTTAGCATTCAGAAAACCTTTTAAGCACATGGAACCTAAAAAGAATATTAAATCGGATGTAAGTAGAAACAGCTCACTCTATTTTGCAGTGGGTATGGCATTAATGCTAGCACTTACTTATATGACTATTAATTATAAGTCTTATGAGAAAGATGTTATTGATATAGGACAACTAGATTTAGACGCACTCGATGAGGAGGATATCCCAATCACAGACCAAAAAATAGTTCCACCACCACCACCACCTCCACCACCAGTTGTGCCAGAGGAAATAGAAATCGTGGAAGATGAAAAGGAAATTGAAGAAACTGTTATAGAATCTACAGAAACAGATCAAACAGAAGAAATCGTTGAGGTTGAAGAAATTGAGGTTGAAGAAGTAGAAGAAGATATAGATGTTCCTTTTAACGTTATTGAAAACGTACCAATTTTTCCAGGTTGCGAAAAAGAAAAAGGAAACAATGCTAAAAAGCAATGTATGTCTGATAAGATTAGCAAGTTTGTAAATAGAAAATTTAATACAGATTTAGCTGGTGACTTAGGATTATCAGGAAGACAGCGTATTAACGTAATCTTTAAAATTGATAAAACTGGTAATATTGTAGGTGTGCAAGCTAGAGCTCCACATCCAGGTCTTGAGAAAGAGGCTAAGCGAGTTATTAGATTATTACCTAAAATGAAACCAGGTAAGCAAAGAGGTAAGCCAGTAAATGTGCCTTATTCTTTACCAATTTTATTCCAAGTACAAGATTAGATATAATAAAGTATATCATATAATTTCAAAATCCCATCTAATTATTTAGATGGGATTTTTACTTTGGTATGCTTATTGCGATTTCAACATAATATTAACATTATAAATCAAATATTATGAAAGATTTTAAAAAATCGCACGATATTGCTGGTCAGAGCAATACAAAAGTGCAAAAATCACACAAGCACGATGCAAATTTACAAAAAAACTCATCGCTGTATTTTCAAATTGGACTCATTCTTTGTCTTTTAGGGACTTATGCTATGTTTGAGATGCAGTTTGAGACTAAAAAGACAACGGTAGGTGAAGTTGTTTATGATCCTGATGATACATTTTTCTTCAACCCGATAATTATTGTAGAGCCAGATGCACCAAAAGCTGAAGTTTTTAAAAAACCAAAGAAAAAGCTGGTATTTAAGGATCCTATAATTGTAGATAATGAGACTCCTATTGATGAAACTCCAGATATAGTTACAGATCCACCATCAACTGATAAACCATTAGATCCATCTAAAGTAGAAGATCCAATAGCACCACCAGTTGATCCTCCAGTTGATACAATATTTAATATGAATGGTGTTGAAATCGTACCTGTATATCCTGGGTGTGAAAAAATGACAACTAATATTGAGCGTATCAAATGTATGAATGAAAAAATCACAAAGTTGGTACAACGTAAATTTGATACAGATTTAGCTGGAGAATTAGGTTTATCTGGTAAGCAGAGAATCAATGTTCAGTTTAAGATTGATCAAAATGGTAACGTTACAGAGATTCTTGCAAGAGCTCCACATCCAAGTTTAGAAAAAGAGGCAAAGCGTGTGACTAATAAAATTCCTCAAATGGAACCTGGGCTTCAAAGAAAAGTACCAGTTTCAGTTATTTATAATCTTCCAATTGTATTTAAAGTAAATTAGAACAATACATTTCCGAAGAAAAAAATTAAAGCGGTCAAGAACTATTATAGTCTTGACCGCTTTTTTAATGAGAAATGCTATCACTTCTATTTTGAAAAAAATAGTATCTTTCGGCAACTAATGTTGTACTTACTTTATGAAGAATCGTTTCTTACTTGTGTTTTTATTCGCTTTTGGTTTTATAACTGCGCAAGAGGTTTCAAATTTTGAAAAATCTCCAGTATTTCCTGAGTGTGAATCGCAACCCATTGAAGAGTTAAAAGTCTGTTTCAATAACAAAATCAATGCTTTTATTTTTAAGGAATTTAAAGTTCCGCAGATCGTCAATGATGAGAGTTATAAAGGCGAAGTTAAGGTGCTTTTTGAAGTGGATAAAAAAGGTGAAATTTCTGTTTTGTATATCGATGCAGTTTATGAAGAACTTAAAGAAGAAACTAAACGTGTTTTTGACTCGTTACCAAAAGTTGCTCCAGGAACCTATAACGGAAAACCTACATTTTATCAATACTCATTAGGGATTAAAATACCGTTGGTTGATCCTTCGGAAATTAAAACCCAACAAACAGAAGCGAAAACCATTGACCTATCTCTTACTGTAGATTTAAATGCAGATGTTAGTGATGAGTATAAAAATGTTACTGATAGTATCATCAAATACGAAAAACTAGAATATAGTAGTCAGTTAAATATTCCATTTACACATAATTACTATTCGAGATTTGACCAAGAAATGAATGGTTTAGGAACCAATAGCCATACAGCAGCAAAGCCATTTACTTACGATGAAGTTTCGGCATATTACGATTTTGAAGCAGAAAAAGAAGCTTTGGTAAAAGGCAGTGAAGGTTGGTGGAGCAGAAAATTATGGAACGAACATTTAGTTGAAGTTCAAGGTAAGGATTATTGGTTTACTGTAGATCCAATATTTGATTTACAAGTTGGTAAAGATACCGAAGCAGATTTCAGTTCGACTTACAACAACACAAGAGGGATTTTTATCCAAGGTGGCTTGGGAAAAAAGTTCAATTTCACAACCTCTATTTATGAGAGTCAAGGGCGATTTGCACAATATTTTAATGAGTACGCTGTAAGTTTAAGCGCAGAAGGAAATGAGCCAATCGTACCAGGAAGAGGTTTGTCTAAGCTTTTTAAAGATGGCGGATTTGATTACCCAGTCGCAGAAGCTTACATCTCATATTCACCAGCAAAGTTTATCAATGTTCAATTTGGACATGGTAAAAACTTTATAGGTGATGGTTATAGATCGTTATTACAAGGTGATGCTACGAGTCCATATCCATTTCTAAAATTGAATACCAAATTCTGGAAAATAAAATACACCAACACTTGGATGTGGTTGCGTGATGTAAGGCCAGAAGTGACAGAGGATGGCGCGTTTTTAACCAAATACATGGCAAACCACTATTTGAGTTGGAACGTCTCAAAACGTTTAAATATAGGTTTATTTGAGTCTGTGCTTTGGGCAAATGATAATGATAGAGGTTTTGATATTAATTATTTAAATCCTGTAATTTTTTATAGAGCTATTGAGTTTTCTACAGGTCAAGATGCAGGTAATGCTGTTTTAGGAGCCTCAGCAAAATATAAATGGAATAACAAAGTAAATGTTTACGGTCAATTCATTCTAGATGAATTTGCTATCAACGATGTGACTGCAGGTGATAAGAGTTGGAGAAATAAGTTTGGATATCAATTAGGTGTTAAATACTTTGATGCTTTTAAGGTGGATAATCTATTACTACAATTAGAATATAATCGTGTGAGACCTTATACCTATTCTCACAATTCTATAGTGTTAAACTACGCACACAACAATCAACCCATGGCGCATCTTTGGGGCGCAAATTTTAGCGAAGCCATTTTAATAGGTCGTTATCACTACAAGCGTTGGTTTGGCGATGCTAAATTTATCTTTGGTAAGCGTGGTTTTGACTTTAATGAAGGTGATGATTTTGCAAACTACGGAAGCAATATTTATAGAACCGAAGTAGATCGTAATGCAGACTCAGGAATTACTGTTGGACAAGGAAATACAACCAATGTTTTTCAAGCAGATATAGGTGGTGGTTACATCATCAACCCAGCAACAAACATGAGGTTGTTTACTAATATTACATTTAGAAATTACAATCCAGAAGCAAATACAGCGGCAGCTTTAAACACAAGTTCAGCTTGGTTTACAGTTGGTGTAAGAACAGATTTGTTTAACTGGTATAATGATTTTTAGAAGTTATTTCTTCAAACTCAAATAAAATGTTCTTCTAATTTTTTCAGAATTAATAAACCCAGTCCCATAGTCAAGATCGTCATACGTTTTTGTTAGCGCTTCATCTTTAGCAACCTCGTCTTCAGTTTTACCTGCTTTAATGGCTTCGGAAATTTGAGTTTTCAAATGCTCTAGCATTTTTAAGAAAGTTTGATACTCCTCTTTGTTTGATAAGCTACCATGTCCAGGAATAACTTTGGTGTCATCATCAATAAGTTGAAGACCTAGCTTTGCAGCATTGATATAACCATTAACACTACCTCCAGATTTTAAATCAATATAGGGATAGCGCCCTTTAAAATAAGTGTCACCAGTATGTAAGACATTACTCTTGGTGAAATATAACAGCGCATCTCCATCTGTATGTGCATGCTCTACATGAAATACACCAATTTTCTCTCCGTTGATATGTAAGCTTAGTTCATCGTTAAACGTTATGATTGGCAAAGCTGCTTTAGCTTCTGAAGAACCGTCACGTTTTGGCGTCGTTTCCATGCGTTGTCTCACATTATCATGAGCAATAATGGTTGCTCCTAATTTTTGCATGTTTTCGTTTCCGCCTGTATGGTCGCCATGGTGATGTGTGTTGACTAAAAACTTGATGCTTTTATCACTTAAGGCTTTAATAGCTGTATGTATTTTTTCTGAAAGCGGCGCAAATTGATCATCAATGACAAAAACACCATCGTCTCCAATAGAAACACCAATGTTTCCACCAGCACCAATCAACATATACACATGATCTGAAACTTTAATTGTTTTAATTTCTACCTTATCAAAACGTTGTGCGTTGGCGAAATTTCCAAAGCAAAAAAAGATAATAATTGATAGTGCAAATAAATGTTTCATGTGTGTTCAGTTTTAACAAGAGTCTGATAAAGATACCTAAACTTACAATGCTGTTAATTAATTATGTTTTGAATTGTCCAAAAGCTTTTTTAAAAGTATCTTTGCAGACGCAACAAAACCTCTCAAATTGAGTACTGTAAAATCATCTGTAAATCAAGTGTCTTTAATTTCCGATTTTAAGGAAATTACAAAAATGAGACTATCCATAAGTGTAGTGTTTTCTGCACTTGCTGGTTATTTGCTTGGTGCTATTGAAGTTGATTATTATACATTGACTTTATTGGCTTTTGGTGGTTATTTCATGGTTGGTGCTTCTAATGCATTTAATCAAATCATTGAAAAAGATTTGGACGTCTTAATGGATCGTACTAAAAATCGACCAGTTCCTGCAGGTAGAATGAGTGTGAGATCTGCATTTATTATCGCAACAATCTTTACTATTTTAGGAATTACTGTACTCTACATCATTAATGAGAGAACAGCCATGTATGGTGCCATTTCTATATTTCTTTATACATGTGTATACACACCATTAAAAACTAAAACACCTTTAGCTGTCTTTGTAGGAGCTATTCCTGGTGCAATTCCGTTTATGTTGGGTTGGGTAGCTGCAAGAAATGATTTTGGTATTGAACCAGGGACCTTATTCGCATTACAGTTTTTCTGGCAATTTCCTCACTTTTGGGCAATTGGTTGGTTTTTGTTTGAAGATTATGAAAAAGGTGGTTTCTACATGTTGCCAACCAGAAAAAGAGATAAAGGAACAGCAGTACAGACTATTATGTATACCATTTGGATGATACTCATATCTATAGTGCCTGTTTTTGGTGTAACAGGTGATTTGAAATTGTCTATTGTAGCAGCCGTTATTGTCTTTTTGTTAGGATTAGTAATGTTGTATTATGCCTTTGAATTATTTAGAAAGAGAACAGCTGTGGCAGCTAAACAATTGATGCTTTCAAGTGTGATATATATTACATTAATACAAATTGTTTACGTTGCAGATAAATTTATAAGATAGAATGGATTTAACCCAAGGTACATTAGAAGAAAAAAACGATAGAGCCAAGCGCATGATGCTTTGGTTTGGTATTGGTTCTTTAATCATGTCGTTTGCAGGATTAACTAGTGCGGTTTTAGTAAGTAGAAGACGTGAAGATTGGATGCATGATTTTACAATGCCAAATGCGTTTTTTATAAGTTGCGTGCTTATTTTGATAAGTAGTTTGACTTTTATTGCTGCAAAAAGAGCTTTAAAAAACAACAATAGGAGTTTAACAACAGCGATGTTGTTATTGACTTTTGGACTAGGTGTTGCGTTTATAATTAGTCAGTATGCAGGTTTTAATCAAATTGTAGCGTCTGGTTATTATTTTACAGGAGAAACATCTAATGTGACCATGAGTTTTATCTATGTCATTGCTTTCGTACATATTTTGCACGTAGCAGCAGGATTAATCTCATTATTAGTCGTAATTTATAATCATTTTAAACAAAAATATACAGC
>CAJQOA010000024.1 GCA_905479815.1 uncultured Psychroserpens sp. | reverse complement strand
AACCAAGATGTTATTGTTGCCTCTGCAACACTCTCTCCCATTTTAGGAAGTTTTAGTTCAAATTTTGCCATATCTGTAATCTAGCGTCTATATTTTGTTAGTTGATTGCAAAATTAATTAAAAAACAACACATTTGTTGCGATTATTTCAATTAATTATCATCAAAAGGCATAACCTCTCCTCTACTTTTGGAACTGTTACTTCCGATGATAAAGTTAGAGTTTTTTGGTAGAATTTTAAAGGTAGCACTACAATTTTTAGGTGTATTGGAAATGATTTCGATGATTGACTTAAAACTAAGGTGATTATTATCCAATATATACTCAGTCTCATTGCTATAACCTTTTAGTTTTGACTGTAGTTGTAATGACTTATTCAATATCTTTTCTAAAGCTTTATTTTCTTTATTAGAAATTAATACAAAGGCTTTTGAATTACTCTTAACAGTTGGAACTGGTTTTTGAAACCAAGTAGCTAGCTTCACACCAAACCAAACCATAATATTAAAAAGAAAGCTTGATTTAAAATGCTTTATATAAAATAGTTGCATGGCGCCATAAAACCGTTTAGCATATACCTTATCCTTTAATGTACTTTCTCCTTTATAATGCAAAATAGCGGTCTTGCCGTTATACATATTATCATAACCTAATTCATCAACTTTATACGACAAATCTATATCATCACCATACATAAAGTAATCTTCATCAAAGCCATGCACTTCTTTATAGACTGATTTTCGAAGTATCATAAATGCACCAACCAAAACTGGAACTGTTCCAATCGCTATTTCATCAAGTTCTTTTACATAATAAGAATCTGTATAACCCAACATTTTTTTTACAGCAACTTTAGGTGTAGGAACGTAACGTTTACTTTCTGGAAGAAATCGCCCATGTCCATCCACCAACCTACAACCTAAAATACCTAGATTTTTATGTTCTTCGGAAAAATTAAGTAGTATTTCAAAAGTATCTTCAGCAACAACAGTATCTGGATTTAGAATACATAAGTATTCGCCTTGTGCTTGCTCTACTGCTATGTTATTACCTTTTGAAAATCCGTAATTTTCAGAATTCTCTATTAATTTCACCTTCGGAAACAGGCGTTTCACCATTTCACAACTGTCATCTTTTGACAAATTATCTATAACGATGATTTCAGAATCAATATGAATTAAAGCTGCCTCAACACTTTTAATACAGAGCTCCAAGAAATGGCGCACATTGTAATTTAATATGATGACAGATAGTTTCAATAGTTCATTATGATTTTAAAGATGCCTCAAAAGGGATTCTATTAATAATACTTCTACCAAGAGTTACCTCATCTGTATATTCCAATTCATTTCCTACTGAAATACCTCTAGCTATTGTAGATGTTTTTACGTTGTAATCTTGGATTTGCTTAAAAATATAGAAATTAGTCGTATCGCCTTCCATTGTAGAACCTAGTGCAAAAATAAGCTCAGTAATAGTCCCTTGCTTGACTTTCTCTACCAGGGAATAGATGTTTAATTCATTAGGACCTACACCATCCATAGGTGATATTTTCCCACCTAGCACATGATATAAACCTTTAAAAGAACTTGTGTTCTCTATAGCCATAACATCTCTTATGTCTTCAACAACACATACAATTTTTTCATTACGATTTGGGTTAGCGCAGATTTCACAAACATCAACATCGCTAATATTATGACAGCTTTTACAAAGTTTTATTTCTGTACGCATTGTACTTAATGCTTTCGTAAAATCAAGTGTTTGCTCTTTTGGCTGGCGTAACATATGTAATACTAAGCGTAATGCAGTACGTTTACCAATACCTGGTAATTGCGACATTTCATTGACTGCGTTTTCTAGTAGTTTAGAAGAAAATTCCATACTTGCGAATTTACAATATGTAAAGCAATTTCAAATAGCTTTACAAAAAAAACCACCATTATAAAACTAATGGTGGCTCCTTTATATTTTGAAATTAAAACTTATTCTATGATTAACTTCTTAGTTACAAAACCATTAAGGTTATTGATTCTAACAAAATATAATCCAGAAGCATAGTTAGACACGTCTACCTGTGTAGGCTCTGAAATATTGATATTCTTAGTAAAATACATTAACTTACCTAAAGCATCAAATATCTTTACAGATACCAAATCACTTTTATTCCATTTTAATGACACTTCATTTTTAGCAGGATTAGGGTAAATCTCAAAAGATTCTAATGCAAATTCATCAACACTTAGTGAAGCATCAAATACATTTGTAGTCCATAATCCTCGCCCATATGTTCCTGCGTACAATTTATTGTTTGCAGTATTAACTTCTAATTCACTAATGTAAACATTTGGTAAACCATTACTAAATGGTTGCCATTCTGAGTAGGTATCATCTATATAATAAACACCATAATCCATTCCTAAATACAGGCCATTTTCTCCATTATCATGCCATGCTAATGCTTGAGCACTAAAGCTTGGCAAATTAAATTTGTATGACGTCCAAGAGTTCCCTCCATTTAAAGACACATAAACTCTTTCTGATCCTGTGGTTGCAATTGCTATTCTATTTGGATCTGTAGGGTGTATTGCTATTGAATTTATTGATCCAGAAAAACCACCAACTGATGACCAAGTTGATACTGTACCAACAAAAGCATTTCTAAATAAATCTGAACCTCTTGCAGCAAATTGATAGTTACTATTAGAAGGTGCTATTTTAAGATGATTTAATCTTCCTCCAAAATCTTGACCATCAGAAACACTTGTCCAAGATGTACCTCCATTTGTAGATTTATAGACTTCATCATAACCTGAATAAATTACATTAGGCACAATTGGATCTTGCTCAAAAGGTGTAATCCAATTTCCTGTTTTATTCTCTGGTCTAGCAATACCAGAATAGGTTAAACCACCATTAAGGGATTTATAAAGCGATCCATTTTGAGAGGTTCCATATAAAATGTTAGGATCATTTTTATCAACAAAACTCTCCATTCCATCTGCACCTAACCAATCTGTCCAATCACCATTAACATCCATTACTGATGTCCCATTATCTTGCGCACCACCTGTTACAATAACAGGATCTGTTTGGCTAATTCCAATTTTATAAAACTGACGAATTCCCATTCCTGCAGTTAAGTCTTTATAATACGCGCTATTTACTACTGTAGGGTTTTCAGCAACATAAAGTCCACCATCACTTCCAACATATAGTTTATATCCATCTGTTGGATTTCCTACAAACTCTAAAAGATCAATATCTGCATGGCAATAACCTATATTTTGACCATTTGCTCCTCCAGGAGTCCATTGTGATGATATAGAAAATGTAATTCCACCATTTGTAGACCTCCAAGAATTAACACCTGCAATATGCACATCGTTAACATCATTAGGGTTTATCGCAATATCCATATCTCTTGGCGCTTGCCCAACACCAGCATCTCCTGCATCTTCTGGATCAGAGCTATAACCAAAGTAGTTTTTTCCTGCATGGTTTAATTCTGTAAAAGGAGAAAAATTAACAGATTTATATAAAGCTCCAAAAGCACCACCTGATGCTTCCAAAACATAAATAACAGTTGGATCATCTGGAGATACTCCAATCATTTTTGGTCCACCAGAAAACCCTCCAGTTGCCACAAAAGAATTTCCTCCATCTAAAGACACATAAAATGATGTTCCTGTTGCAAAAACAATATTAGTATCACCTGGTTTAAACTCAATGTCATACCCTGTACTTACACTTGGTATAATTTTAGACCAACTAATTCCAGCATCTGTAGATTTATAAATCCCTCCACTTTGCACTGAGCAATACATTTTATTTGTATTAGTTGGGTCAATAAGAAGTTTATTAACATTTCCATTTCCAGTATCTGCTAAAATATTCCATGTTGAACCACTATCTGTAGAAATAAAAATAGTACCACTAGTAGAACCCCAATAATATGTTGTATTAATTGTTGGATGTATTGTTAATGAAGACACATTAAGGTTTGCTAGATTATCTGTTAAGACTACCCAACTTAAACCTCCATCTGTAGATCTCCAAACACCTCCTGTATCTGCTCCTGCTATAATATGATCAGGATTTGCTGGTTCAACAGCAACAGATGTGATACGTCCTACACCTGGATTCCAACCACTAGTTGCATTCCAAGATTCTGGACCTAATTGCTCCCATGCGCCAACAGTTGTTCTAGCAGCAATGTTTTCATTTAAATAACTATTATAATTTTGTAATTCTGTATAATACTGATCTGGAGATGGTAACATTCCATTCTCATCCATATGTCTTAACGCTTGATACTCCCATCGTTTGTAGGGTTTATATCCTTTTCCACGTTCTGTACCAACTTGAGCAAAATGTGCTTCGGCAACTGATTGAATTTCTTGAACTGTGTAAGTTCCTTCAGAAATCATCTGTTTGTAATCCTGAGAGGACATCATAGTAACAGACAATAAAAATGTGAGTAGTAGGTAATAATTTTTCATTTTCATTATGAATTAGTTTAATTTAAATTTTAATAAATAATTCCTTAGGCCAATCTGCTGTATAGAAAAGCATATAATCTATTAGAAATTACTTATTATTGCTTACAATTTTTTTACTAAAGTAAGATATTTCAATTTAAAATCTGTTAAAACAACCAATATGTCGACGAACGTCATCATTTCACTAATTCTAGCCTACTTTGGTGTATTAATTTTGATTTCTTATCTCACAGGTAAATCATCTGGAAATACAGCCTTTTTTAAAGCAGATAAACAATCACCTTGGTATGTTGTAGCATTTGGAATGATAGGAGCATCACTCTCTGGTGTTACATTTATTTCTGTACCAGGCTGGATTGAAGCATCACAATTTAGTTACATGCAAGTAGTGCTTGGTTATATTGTTGGATATTTGGTTATTGGAACTGTCCTACTCCCTTTATACTATAGATTAAATCTAACCTCTATATATACGTATCTAGAAACTCGATTTGGAAATTACGCCTACAAAACTGGAGCATCCTTCTTTTTAATTTCGAGGATTATTGGTGCTAGTTTTAGATTATATCTCGTCGCAAATGTTTTACAAATCATTTTATTTGACGATTTAGGTGTGAGTTTTTGGCAAACAGTTACTATTACTGTTTTACTAATATGGTTATATACTTTTAAATCTGGAATAAAGACTATTGTTTGGACAGACACTCTACAAACATTGTTTATGCTTATAGCAGTTGGTGTGGCTATTTATTTTGTTAGTGATTCTCTTGATATCCAAGGCGGAAACGTTTTAACTTTCGTACTAGATAGCGACCTATCTAAAGTTTTCTTTTTTGAAGATTACAAATCTGCAAACTATTTCTGGAAACAATTTATTTCTGGTGCATTTATAGCTATTGTAATGACAGGTTTAGATCAAGACATGATGCAAAAAAATCTGACTTGTCGTTCATTAAAAGATGCTCAAAAGAACATGTTTTGGTTCACTATTGTGCTTACAGTAGTTAATTTTATATTCTTAAGCTTAGGCCTTTTACTTACGGTCTATGCGCAACAAAACGGAATTGATGCTCACAAAGATGATTTATTTCCAATTTTAGCCAAAAACTATTTAGGTACTACTGTGTTTGCCTTTTTCTTATTAGGTTTAATCGCTGCTGCTTATAGTAGTGCAGATAGTGCTTTGACATCATTAACAACATCATTTAGTATAGACATACTAGATATTGAGAAAAAATATTCCGAAGAAAAACAAGTCAGCATTAGAAAACAAATCCACATTGCAATTTCCGTAGTACTTATTTTAGTAATTATAGGATTTAAATATATTATACAGGATGAAAGTGTGATTCAAAAACTCTTTGTTTTTGCAGGATACACTTATGGACCGTTATTGGGGCTTTATGCTTTTGGGTTATTCACTAAATGGAACGTCAAAGATAAATTAGTACCAATAATTGCCATATTATCTCCTATTTTATCTTACTTAATAAGTGTTAATAGCTTAAAATGGTTTGGTTTTGAATTTGGTTTCTTTATTCTAATTTTAAATGGCTTTATTACCTTCTTAGGATTAGTATTGATTCGTAGACAATAAAACCAAAGTACAAGCCTCTTCAAAATAAATGCCTTCTTGTTTTAAGATATTTTGAAATTCAGGATTCTCTGTTCCTGGATTAAATATGACACGTTCAGGCTGAAGTGAAACTATATAATCATAATAACCTTGCTGGCGTTTTGGATTGAGATATAAAGTCACAGTATCAATAGCTTTATATGGTATTAAATCCGTATCAATCTCTACACCTGCAACTTCGCCTTTTCTCAAACCAAAAGCAACAACTTCATGATTGTAAGATGTCAATCTATTCATTGCAATATTAGAATAACGTTCTGATTTTAAAGATGCTCCTATAACTAAAGTTTTCTTACTCATACCCATTTTATTTTCCACAAAATTTAAGACACAAAGATAAAATATAAACCTAAGAATGTTAAAACGATGTTAATGAATGTTAAAACTAGTAACATTACAAAGAAGCTATCGTCTATAAAGCAACAACCATTATAATTTCATCAATTAATCAATCAAAATCAATCAAAAAATGAAAACACTTACACAACTGTGCATTTGTCTTTTTACAATCATCTCATTCGCACAACCTCCAAAATTAGACTTACGAGACGGACAAGTTTCAGGTAGAGTCATTGACGCTAAGTTAAATGAACCACTGCCCTACGTAAACATCGTTATTAAAGATGCTTCAAACCAGATTATTACTGGTGGAATCACAAAAGACAACGGTACTTTTGAAATCGAAAAAATTCCAGAAGGAAAAATTACAGTATCCATTCAATATATAGGATACAAAACAATTTCTAAACCAGTAACTATTGGTAAAAACAACTACAAAGTTAATCTAGGCGATATCAAACTTGAAGAAGATCTTGCAAGCCTTGACGAAGTTACTGTTATTGCCGAAGTGTCAACAATACAACAAAAAGTTGACCGTAAAGTCATTACTATTGGTAAAGATTTAGCTGCTAGTGGAACCGCTTCAGAACTTATGGTTGGTATTCCTTCTGTAAGTGTAGATGCACAAACTGGAGATATCAGTTTAAGAGGTAATTCTAACGTACGCGTTATGGTAGATGGCAAGCTGTCAAATATACCTACTGCTCAATTATTAAAACAAATTCCTTCTACGGCAATTAAATCTATTGAATTAATCACAAACCCTTCAGCAAAATACAATCCAGAAGGTATGAGTGGCATCATCAATATTGTATTACATAAAAATACAATGGTTGGATTTAATGGTAGCTTTAATGTTGGTCTTACTTACGAAAGAGAACCAAAATTTAATAGTGCATTAAACATGAACTATAGAAATGGTAAGTTTAATTTCTTCGGAAATTATAGTAATAACATTTCAAAAAACAGAAATAGAGGTAATGTTTTCAGACCTGAAAACAATTCTGAACAACTTTTTAGATTTTTAGATAAACGTGAAAATCATCAATTTAAACTTGGTGTTGATTTCTACTTAAATGATAAAAATACAATTTCAGTATTTACCAATCAAAACGTTTCTGATAATAGTACTATAGGAAGAACAACAGCTTTCTTTTATAATGACATGAGCTTTAATCAAGATCAAATTTTCACCAATGTTGGTGATAATAGCTCACAGCAATATAACTTAGATTACAAATTAGAGTTTGCTAAAGAAGGTTCTAATATTGAATTAGAAGTAGATCATAATATTTACGAAGGTGAGAACCCTGTCTTTTTTGATCAAATTGCTGGTCCATTAAGTGATTATACAGATTTCAACTTTACAGATCGTGTGAGAACGACAGTTAACTTAGATTATGTTACCCCGTTATCTGAAACAACAAAATTAGAAGTAGGTGTACAAGCTCGCTTATTTAATTCGGAAATTGATTACGCTTCAACAGGTAATTCTTTTAATGACTTAGGAAACTTAACACCAACACCGAGTACAGATTTTGATTATACTAGAGATATTTATTCTGCTTACGGAACGTACAGCAAGAAATTTGACAAATGGACATATCAAGTTGGTCTTAGAGTTGAAAACGTTAATGTAACGGCTAATGCTTTACAAACAGATGTTGTAACAAATGATGTTACAGCAATCAATTTTGATAATGATTATACACAGGTATATCCTTCAGCATTTTTCACATACACTCCTTCTGAAAAGAATTCATATCAATTAAGTTATAGTCGTAGAGTTGATCGTCCAGGTATTGGACAAGTAAATCCAATTAAGGAGTTTAGTACACCTTTAATTTCATCTTTTGGAAATCAACAACTAGAGCCTCAGTTTACAAATTCATTAGAAACAAATTATACAAGAACACTTAATAATAGAAAAGGAAGCATTACTGCTGGAGTATTTTATCGTTCTATCACTGACGAAATCAATAGAGCATTATTTATTGATCGAAGCGATGTGAATTCAGGTAGAATCATCTTAACTCATGATAATTTTGATGACACCTCTGCTTATGGTGTTGAATTATCAGCCAATTACAGACCAACAAAATGGTGGAGTATTAATGGTAGTTTTGATTTCTACTCTCAAACACAAAAAGGTATTGCCGAAGCTTTTAGAGATGGCGTAAATATAGAAACAGCTACAATTGATGATATAGAAACGAGTATCACAGAGGTTGACAACGTTGCTTGGAACTTTAGAATGTTTAACAATTTTAAAGTCACTAAAAAACTTGCCTTTACAGCATTTGGTTTCTACAGAGGCGAAAACAAAACATTACAGTTTGATGTAGACCCAATGTATTTTGTAAATCTTGGTATGCGTTACAGCTTCTTAGAAGATAATAGAGCAACATTTGGATTTAATTACAATGACGTATTTGACACCATGAGATTTGGATTTAAAGGAGCAAGACCTTTTCCTCAAACAGGACAATTTAACTGGGAAAGCAATACATGGAACATCAGTCTAAATTACAGATTTGGTGGCGGAAAATATCGTGCTAAATCACGTAAGAACAGAGATAACGATGAAAAATCTGGAAGCGGAGGATTCATATAATTTTAAAGAAAATTTAGTAACCTACATATAATAGTTGATGGTTAGTGTTAATGTTCGGTTATTAAATAAGAAAACCCAAAACGTCAAGTTTTGGGTTTTTGTTTTTATTAAACTTCACAATAAAGAGTTAAAATATAGACCATTATGTAATTTAAAGTTTTAAGTCACGACAAAGCTTTCACACATAATAATTGGTTTATTATAATTAGCCTTTTAATGAACAAACTATTAAATGGTTAATAGCAAGAAAATCCGTAGGTCATACTGCGGATTTTTTTATGCCGAAATTTCAAAACACCTAACTCTGTTAATTGATAGTTAAAAATGTTAACGTTTAAAATAAAAAGCAAGTTTGAGCGTCTTAAGGTTGTGATAAGTTTTAAAGCTAATCAGTTTGACACATCACGACTTAATGGTTATAGTTTTTAGTGTTTAGTTAAATTGATTAATAGCAGAAAAATCCCGAAACGAGAGTTTTGGGATTTTTTGTTTTCTTCTGGTTATTTACTTTATATAGAAAATATTCTATATTTTAACATATTATTAACACATATAGAATATTTTCTATATTAAGTTTGTATAATAATCATTTATACTACTATTATGAAAAATATCTATTCTAAATTATTAATTATCCTATCTATCATTACGTTCTCAATTTTGGGTTGCCAAAAAGAAGATGATGCAATAACTCCTACTAATAGTAATGAAAGATTTAAAGTACCATCAATTAATACAGCAAAATCTCATTTTAATATAAATAATAAGATATCAATTCTTGACCAGAGTAGCAATAGAGTTGGATTTAGAACAGACGGCGCAGAAATGATCATTAAATGGGATGAATCAAAAACAGAAAAATATAAAGAGGAAACACTAACTATACCACAACAAGTTGATATACTATACACACCTATAGAACTCAATACAGGTGGAAACGCAAAAATGTTCTTAGCCTCAATTGATGATGATAACACCATAGAATCTAAGTATATATTTATATTATATACAATCCCAGAAAATCCAAAATTATTTTCTGGATATGTTTTTATTTACGATTTAGAGGGTAATCTAGAAAACTTATACAAATATGAAGAAGGCAACAAAGTTTCAATAGGCTCTAATAGTAGAATGGCTCAAAGGACTGAAGGAGATGGTGGCGGTTTTACCATGGGAGAACTTCAAGCTTTTCTTGGTACAGATTGGTTTGGAGTTGCTGGTTGGCTTTATAATGATTTAGTCACTGTATACTGGCCAGAATTTACTGATGTAGAAGACTCCGTTGGTGGTATTAACGATGATTCATCTTGGTTTGACCCAATAAACATCCCAATAACAGGCAACAATGGTGGTGGAAGTGGTGGCCAAAGTGACGATAATGACACTAACGAAATAGATTGGTGGCAACCTGTTACTATATTTGCTCATGGTCTCTCCATAAGTAATGCCATAGAAGTAGATTTAAGTTCTATTGAAGCTAATTGGTT
>CAJQOA010000023.1 GCA_905479815.1 uncultured Psychroserpens sp. | reverse complement strand
AGGATTACTATAGTAGTAATTTGTAAACGCTTCTACTGATGCTTTAAACTCGCTAAAATTTAAAACAAGTGTTATCAATTTACCATAATGCTCCTTATCTAAATCATGTAAAATCTGTGCTGTTTTTATTTTCTGTTCTTCGGAAAACGTATAAATCGCAGACCGATACTTAACACGCATTGAATGATTTTTTGTGCTTTTATGAGTTAGTAAATGAATCTCTATAAGTAAACGAAGGTTAATTAATTTAGGATTAAATGTTACTATGACACCTTCAGAAAAAGTTGAAAACTCATCATTGGATGCGATAAAACCTTGCTCTACAGAAATGACCCCTTTCAATGATTGAAACACGGCTTCTGTACACCAATGGCAACCACCTCCTAATCCTATTTTCTCTGTGTTATTCATTATTATGAACTACAGGACAACATAGAACAACCTACTTTATGTCTTGCCCAATCTGGTCGTTTAGCAAACCATTTCTCATTTCCTGGTTGCTCATCATATGGTTTCTTTAAAAGCTGAAACAACTCATCAATCAATTTGTAGTTACCTTTATTAGCCTCATCAATGGCTAATTGAGACATATAGTTTCTGAGTACATATTTTGGATTTACAGTATTCATTTTTATTGTCCTCTCGGTATCTAAAAGCGATTCTTTTTTCAATCTTGCATCATAACTTTCAAACCAATCTCTCCATTGTTGAGCAATAGTATCAGATACTTCATTTGGCACATAAAACGCAGCTTCTACAATTTCTAAGCCTTTTTTAGCATCACCTTTTTTGAAGTTACTCAAGTTTCGGAAGAACAAAGTCATATCAGTTTCAGTGAGTAATAAAACATCTTCTAATCTTTGAATCAACTCATTGTCTTTGTCGTCATTTATCTCTAAACCTAATTTAGAACACATCATTTTTAAGGATTCTATTTCAAAATTGTTTTTATAATCTTCTAAAATTGCTTCGAGCGGTTCTACCGCTTCAATTAATGGATACAAGGCATTTGCGAGTTGATACAAATTCCAGAGTCCAATGTTAGGTTGATTTCCAAATCTATAGCGTTTATGTTGGCTATCGGTTGTATTGGGTGTCCAGCCAAAATCAAATCCTTCTAACCATCCATAAGGACCATAATCTATGGTTAATCCAAGAATGGACATATTATCTGTATTCATCACACCATGCACAAAACCAACACGCTGCCAATGAACAATCATATCAAGTGTGCGTTTCGATACTTCAGCAAAAAATTTAATGTAGTTCTCTTTTGAAGGTGTTCCTAAATGTGAAAAATGATGCTTTATTGTATAATCAACTAAAGTTTTAAGGGTTTTATGATCTTGCCTAGCTGCGAGGATTTCAAAATTTCCGAAGCGCAAAAAAGAAGGCGCTAAACGAGACACAATAGCTCCTTTTTCGTAAGCCTGATTGCCATCATAGAGCATATCTCTCATCACGTCATCTCCAGACAATGCCAATGATAGTGCTCTTGTTGTTGGCACTCCTAAATGAAACATCGCCTCGCTACATAAATACTCTCTAATTGAAGAACGCAAAACAGCTAAACCATCTGCTGTTCTAGAATATGGTGTTTCTCCAGCACCTTTAAGTTGTACTTGCCATTGTTTCTCATTGTGTTGAACTTCAAACAAATTAATGGCTCGTCCATCACCTAGTTGTCCAGCCCAATTTCCAAATTGGTGTCCGCCATAACACATAGCATAAGGCGTCGTGTTTTCTAACACTTTATTTCCTGTAAAAACTTCAACGAATTCCTCACTCAACTTATCAGTTTCAGAAATCCCTAAAGCTTTTACCATCTCTTCAGAAACATGAAGAATTTTAGGATTTTTAGTATGCTTAGGACTAACATATGAAAAGCAGGCTTCTTTGACTTGACGTCTAGAGTTCTCTTCAATTGGATCTGCAGGAAGTTCTTTTGCAAACGTGTTTTTTAAGTTTAAATTCATTAAAATGTTATCTGTTGATAAAAAATAAGGTTAGAGTCATTTGAACACATAATTTACGAAATTTTTAGTCGTTATTTTTTCTAAAAAATTACAAAATTCATCAATTATAATTAATGAAAGGCTATTCAATAACATACGACAAACCCCTTTGTTAAATGATCATTAATTAAAGTTTAGTATTTTTACTAAATAAACTATCAATCTATATGAAAACACTTGTTGTAGAAGCAGAAAAATATGTTATCGGCTATTTAAATGAAAATTTAGATTTTAAATATGTCTACCATAATCTCGCACACACGCAACGTGTTGTTGGAAAGGTAAATGAGTTAGTTGAAGGCAGTGAACTCGATGACAATGACGTAGGCGCTCTACAGATTGCAGCATGGTTTCATGATACTGGCTTTACAAAAACTATTGAAGGTCATGAAAAAGAGAGCGTAAAAATCGCTTCTAATTTTTTAAAGACGAAGGGCGTTGATGATAAGACGATAGAGACAATTGCAAACATCATTTTAGCAACCCAAATGGGTTACGAACCAAAAACCAATTTAGAAGGTATTATAAAAGATGCCGATTGTGCTCATGTATCTAGCAAGAAATATGACGAGTATGCTTCTTTATTAAAAAAAGAAAGAGAACTTACTCTAAACAAAACTATACCTAAACCTGATTGGGTAAAGGATAATATTTCCTTTTTAACTCACCACTCATTTTATACTGATCGAGCAGCTAAGAAATGGGAAAAACGTAAAGGAAAAAACTTAGCCAATCTACTACAAAATCAGAATAAGATAAAAGAAGATACTGAGAAATTAAAACAAAAGAAAGCAGAACTAAAATTCAAAAAAGAAAAGTTAGATTTACCAGAACGTGGTATTGAAACGATGTTTAGAGTTGCGCTTAGAAACCATATTACCTTAAGTGATATTGCAGATACAAAAGCCAACATTTTACTATCTGTAAATGCCATTATTATCTCTTTAGTACTCTCTAATTTAGTCTCTAAACTTGATAATCCTTCAAATCAATATTTAATTTGGCCAACAGCTGTTTTTGCTTTATTTACTGTGGCTTCAATTGTTTTGTCTGTTTTAGCTACACGTCCAAATGTAACTCAAGGAAAATTTACTAAAGAAGATGTTGCTAATAAAAAGGTAAACCTTTTGTTCTTCGGAAATTTTCACAAAATGAAGCTCGATGAGTTTGAATGGGCTATGAGTGAAATGATGCAAGACAGAGATTACCTATACAGTTCACTTACCAAAGATCTTTATTTTTTAGGGTTAGTTTTAAACAGAAAGTACAGCTTGCTTCGATTAACCTATACTGTTTTTATGGTTGGAATCGTTATTAGTGTAATTGCATTTGCAGTAGCGTTTCAGTTTGCCGAAACAAAAGGTATAACACATGGCGTTAACTCTTTATTGTAAATCAAAAAAAGTCTAGGCTTTAATTTCTTTCATTAAATCATCGTACGTGTAAAATGATTTATCATCTTTATCTTTATGATACAAGACACTTACTCTAATAGCCTTTAAACCTGTAACAGCTTGTAAATCTTGAAGTTCTACAATTTCAACATCATCATCTAAGTACTTTTTAGATTGTAAAAATTTTACATATCTTAAATACTCTATTTCATCTTGTTTTTGCGAATAGATAATACTTATTTTACCTTTTTGAGTGACACGTTCTGTAGTTCCCTTTATGTAAGCTTTATCAACTCGTTTTTTTACAATTTCATAACGTGCATTATAAGTGCCATCTACATCAAAATGCTTTTCATCCATTCTAAAGCTTATAGATAACGATTGATTAAACACTAAAATCATTGAAGCCACATCTAATTTTACAGGAAAATTTGGTTGCATTAAATAAAATGAATTTTCCATTTCACACATCACTTGCAATTGCCACAATCTTAAATTGTATAAATAAATTGGATTAAAAGAATCTTCTTTGGTGATAGATTCTCCTATGTACATATTATGTTCTACACCATCCGTTTTAAAACGCTCAAAATAATGAGGATACATAGCTTGTGCTTCCACCTGTTTTTTATCTAAAAGTGAAGCCATCTCTTTGTTAATTAAAGCGATAGTATCATCATAATCTTTTCTGTGACTATATAAAACGTCTACTTTATCATCTATACTGCCAAAGTATGACTCTACTTTTGGCTTTAAAGATTCAATCAATAATAAATGCTCTAGCAAAGGATCTATATCTTGTTTTATAAATCCAGAAATTTGCTGTTCACTATCTACCTGAAAGTTTAAGTTTAAACCTTCCAAATAATCATTAATTTGATATAAAAATTGCTCGTAAATAGGTAAATTCTCTAATTCAAAAGCGTGTTCTATTATAGATTTAATAGATTCTAATTGAATCGTTAAATCTTTTTGAGTTGCAGAGTTTCTAGCTTCTGAAGATCCTTTAATATCTATTTGACCAAATAAGGGATAGATGTTTTCAAAAGCAATTTTATTAAAATTTGGCTCATTGCCACTCATTTGGTCTTTGATAAAGTTTCTAGCTTCTTTTTCAAAACGCCAATTCACACTTGGGTGAATAGAAGTACATTCTTGTTGAATAATAGCTTCAATTAAATTTTGTTCTTCACTCTTAGAACGCTCTACTGCCGAAACTATAAAAGGCATCACATCTACCAATTTATTAGCATTGATACTATTTAGCACTTTAGGTTGCTCAGAAACAATTTCTAGAATTCCCATTAAGCCTTCATCATTAGCTATAGGTGCTAAAATTGCACTTTTAATATTTTGAGCTTTTAGTGTTTTATATTGTGGTGCTTTTCCTTTTGAAAGTTCATAAAACTTATCCACATCAGAGATGGCATAAAACTTATTCTCTTTCAATAAGGTTTTATAAGACGAACCACATAGTGCACCTGAACATGAACTCGAATCTAACTTGTCTAGTAAATAACTATTCATTGCCACGCCATATACACGCTCAAAAGTATCGTCTTCTTCATTATAAATAGAGAACCCTACTTTTATGTCCTTAAGACCTAAAAGAGATTGAAAAATTTGATGAAAATCATTCATAAAACCTTCATCTTTTCTCTTATCTTCTCCTATTAAACTAGATTTAATATTTGAAATCGACTGGTCATCTGTAACATTAAAAATATTAGAGATCACAAAGCCTTTAAACGTATAGCTATTAGGTGGAAACTTCTCTTTCCACAATGCCATATTATCAAAATTATCTAATAAATCATCGACATCTTTTTGGGTAATTTTAGGTGCATTTTTAGATGGAATGATTTCAGTAAAATCGGCATTATATAAAATTTTATAATACTGCATGATGCCATTAGCATCTGGAATTTCATAATAAAATGGGCGCTTAAAATTGATATCTTGACCATAACAAAATGCTAAAATGATAGTACATGCAATAATATATTTATCATCTTTTGGCATGTTTTTGATTTCTAATTCGAAATCATCACCTGCTGTTTTTATTATAGATTTAAAGCGTTCTGATGAATTAAAAATAAGATTATGAAATGGTACCGAAGCTGTTTTAATCTCATTATTTGTTAAAATTGGACTAAACGAATCTTGTAGAATGACACGTATTTCTTTTTCTCTAGTAATTAATTTTTGTGGATCTGTAATGCCATCTCTTAACTCTGGATAACCTTCCGCAGTTTTTAAAACACGACGTGCTTTTGCAGCAATAAACTCATCATCACTCTTAGATAATTCCTCGTAGTGATTTAGTAATTTATTGAAACTCACCTTTAATTGAAAAGGAGATTCAATATGTTCATTGATGTCATTCATAGCAGTCGTTTCAATCATGCAAAGTTACGAATTAATAGATTAGTCGTTGTTAATAAGACATTCTTACGACCTATTTGTTACAAAGAGATTATGAAATAAATATTATTTTTTAAAGATAATACTAGGAATTATTCAACTTTCTCATGTGCTAACTCTCATAACAGTTACCTGATTGATAGCCATAACGTAGTTTAATAAAGTCTTGTTGTTTTCTGATTTTTGAAAAAAAAAAAGCTGACTCGTAAAAGTCAGCTTTCTTATAAAGTACAGGCGGAGAGACTCGAACTCTCACACCTCGCGGCACTAGATCCTAAGTCTAGCGTGTCTACCAATTCCACCACGCCTGCATTTGCCCCAAAAGGGGATGCAAATATAAAAAATAGTTTCTATATTCAATTAACTTTATTTAAGAAAATATTACTAACCGATTTTGTATTTTTGAAAGAACGCAAAAACAACTAAAATATGCAACATATTCAATCCTATATTGAAGAACATAAAGATAG
>CAJQOA010000022.1 GCA_905479815.1 uncultured Psychroserpens sp. | reverse complement strand
TATCGTATTATTGGTCTTGGCCAATAAAGCCATAAAAAAGGATGAAGATCTTGTCAAATCTGTTGATAGATTACGATAAACCCTATTATCTTAATTGTTTAGTGCGTGAACCCAAGGTGAAGACCTTGGGTTTTTTTATTGCTTTTATCTGAAATTTTAAAACCTAACTAATAACGTTTAGGGAATTCTATCACTTCAAGATTTTCAATTTTTGTTCCGTCAATAGTAAAACGCAACATCGTTCTTACATTATGAAACCCATGCTTACCAACAGCACCAGGATTCATGTGTATTAAATTATAACGTTTGTCAGGCATCACTTTTAAGATGTGAGAATGTCCGCAGATAAATATTTTTGGAGGGTTCTGCTTAATTAAATCACGAGTTCTCATATTATATTTTGGAGGATAACCTCCAATATGCGTGATCCAAACATCAACACCTTCGCAAATGAATCTATTATTTTCAGGAAACTCTAATCGTGCTTTTGCATCATCGATATTGCCATAAACTCCTCTTAAAGGTTTTAGCGCTTTAATTTTATCAGTGACTTCTAAATTCCCAATATCTCCTGCATGCCATACTTCGTCTGCTTGCTTGACATATTTTAAGATATCATCATCTATGTAGCTATGAGTATCAGAAAGTAGTAAGATTTTTGTCATTGTTATTTTATATCCTATTTTACGAAAAGGATTATTTTAAATTAATATCTATAAATAGTGTTGTTTTAAACTTTCCGAAGAAAACTTATTTATTGTGTTAATTAGGTTCTTGCCTTAGCAGGAATAAATTATCTTTGTGTTCTCACAAAAGTAAGGTTTCTATTGCGTTTTTTTATCGAATTATCATATAACGGAAAAGCATATCATGGTTGGCAAAATCAACCTGATGCTATAACTGTACAAGAAGTTTTAGAAAAGGCGCTTACTAGGCTATTAAATCAAGATATAGCTGTAGTTGGAGCAGGACGAACAGATGCAGGAGTTCATGCGTCGCAAATGTTTGCTCATTTTGATTTTGAGGGTACATTTCCTGAGCATTTTGTTTTTAAGCTGAATTCTTTTTTGCCTAATGATATAGCAATTACATCTATTTCTCAAGTTAATGATGACGCTCATGCTCGATTTCATGCGCTGAGTAGAACTTATAACTACAAAATTTCGGTTAGCAAAAATGTATTTAATTATGATTTTGCATATGTTATAAAGAAACCATTAGATATTGAATTGATGAATAAGGCATGTGAAATTCTATTACAGTATAAAGATTTTCAATGCTTTTCAAAGGTGAATACAGATGTAAAAACGTATAATTGTAAATTAATGCAAGCTGTTTGGACAATTAAGAATGATGAATTAGTATTTACTATAAAAGCCGATCGCTTTTTAAGAAATATGGTTAGAGCCATTGTAGGAACTTTAATTAATATTGGTTTAGGCAAGCTAGAATTAGAAAAATTACATGATATTATAAAATCTAAAGATAGAGGTGAAGCAGGGTTTTCTGTGCCAGCTCACGGATTATATCTTGTGAATGTTGAATATCCAGAAAACATAAAAACAGTAACTAACTAAATGGAAAACAAAAAGAGTAAAGTCTTTGATTTGACCTTGTTTAAACGATTGCTTCAATACATTAAACCGTATAGGTTTGTGTTTTTTGTGTCATTGGTTTGCGTTGTAGGTTTGGCCGTTTTTGGAGCTTTAAGACCTTTAGTTTTGCAAATTGCTATCGATGAACATGTCGCTTTGAAACAGTATGATGGCTTTCTTTTTTATATCATTTTAATGTTAGTATTATTGATTCTTGAAGTCATTAGTCAATTGTTTTTTATCTATTATGCTAATTGGCTTGGCCAATCTATAGTTAAAGATATTCGTGTTAAGTTATACAATCATGTACTTAGTTTTAGAATGAAGTATTATGATGGGTCTTCGGTTGGTGTATTGATTACAAGAACTGTTACAGATATGGAGCGTATTGCTGCCATATTTGGAGAGGGCTTATTTATGATATTTAGTGATCTTCTTAAGATGTTAGTTGTTGGCGGTATGATGTTCTATATGAACTGGAAGTTAAGCCTCATTGCATTTATTACAATGCCAATCGTATTGTTTGCTACTAAGATTTTTCAGAGGTATATGAAACGTGCTTTTGAGGAAGTAAGAAATGAGGTTTCTAACCTAAATTCTTTTGTGCAGGAACGTGTTACAGGAATGAAAATTTTACAATTATTTACCAGAGAAGATACCGAGTTTAAGAAGTTTAAAGCTATTAACGAGCGACATAAAAAAGGGTGGTTAAAAACAGTTTGGTATAACTCTGTTTTCTTTCCTATTGCAGATTTGTTGTCATCAATAACTTTGGGAACTATTATTTGGGTTGGAGGAATAAGTGTTGTTTTTAGTGGGACAGCGAGTGAAGGTGATTTATTTGCATTCATCATGTATGTGCCAATGTTATTTAGACCTTTGAATCAAATCGCAAATAAATTCAATACATTACAAATGGGAATGGTTGCTGCAGATCGCGTCTTTACGGTATTGGATACATCTTCTCAAATTGTTGATTCAGGTACTGAGATTGCTACAGCGTTTAAAGGCGATATTTCTTTTAAAGATGTTCGTTTTTCTTATGTTGAAGACGAGGAAGTACTTCAAGGTATTTCACTAGATGTCAAAGCAGGGCAAACTATTGCTATTGTTGGGTCTACTGGTGCAGGGAAGTCAACTATTATCAATTTGCTAAACCGTTTTTATGATATTAGTGATGGTGTTATTTGTATTGATGGTGTAGATATTAAAAGTTTAACTTTAAAGTCATTACGTTCTCAAATTGCAGTGGTATTACAAGATGTGTTTTTATTTGCAGATACGATCTTAAATAATATTACACTTAAGGATGAAAATATTTCCGAAGAAACAGTAATTCAAGCAGCAAAAGATATTGGGATTCATGATTTTATTTCGAGTCTTCCAAATGGGTATCATTATAACGTAAAAGAGCGTGGAGCGATGTTGTCTTCTGGACAGCGACAATTGATTTCGTTTTTAAGAGCTTATGTGACAAACCCAAGTATTTTGGTGTTAGATGAAGCGACGTCTTCTGTAGATTCTTACTCTGAGCAATTGATACAAGATGCAACCGATAAAATCACCAAAGGCAGAACGTCTATCGTTATTGCACATCGTTTAGCAACTATTCAACAAGCAGATCAAATTATCGTTATGGATGCTGGTAAAATTGTTGAGAAGGGTACTCATGAAGAACTTCTAAAAGTTGAAAACGGGTATTATAGAAATCTTTATGAGGTTCAGTTTTTGAAAGTTGAGTCGGCTTAAATTATTTCTTTGGCGTGAAACCTTTTACAATATTTATGATTGCCTCTTTTCCATCAATGAAATAGATTATTATAAAAAGTAAGGCAACAACTATTACGTAAAGTATCATATAAACGAAAAAGGAAATAAATGCTCTACCAATAATTTCACCCGTTGATATTTGATACAGTCGTTTAAAGCTGTAGGATATATATATAATCTGAATGAGTATGTTTACATAAGATGCAGCACCTAGATCATAACCAAGCATTACAAAAATAATATTTGACACAGCGCCTATTAAGGAAACCATAGATAAAATGTACACATAGGCAACGATGTGCTCAGTGTAATTGTATTTTTTTTTATCAAAGAATACAGTCCTAGATATTATGGCATAAAGTGGAACAAATAGCATCATCAATATTGAACCATATTTTTGCATAGTATCAAAAAGACCACTAGCAAAGGTTTCATCTCCATTTGGGGAAATGGAAGACATATTAAGTAAATGCGGAAAGAACTTTTGAAGAAAGAGCCATTCTAAACTTACTATGGTCAAGGTTAATCCAAAAAAACTGATAGGATTTACGTAACGTTTTCTAATACCATCAATATATCCACCAATAACTTCTTCGGGCTTTTTAAACAAATCAATGAACGTTCTTAGGAGCTTATTATCATAATTGAAAAACGTTTCACTAATATGCTCAAAAAGGTTTTTAAACGTTAAACGATTTCTAATGACTTTTCCACCACAAATATTGCAGAAGTCACTCTCTGTTGGTAATGTATTATTACAGTTTTTACAATTCATTATATATGTGCTGAAATTTGATCTTTAAAGATTAAAGCAAAAAGGAAACCGGCTAACACTATTAAAACACCAATTATCATGATTACAATAAAAAAGGCTATCATAACTAATAAAAAGTGAGCAAGAGCTTCCCAGAAAGATACATTAAAGACACGTTTTAAAACATAAAATAGATATGCGAATAGGAGTAGAGATACAAAGCTAGAGATGAGTAGGTAATTAAATCCAAAGCATAAGAAAAAGATGCTTAGCACTGCAGTTATAATAATAATCTGTGCATTATAATATAAATTTAGAACCAAGTGCTCTGTGAAATTATAACGCTTAATAGGTTTGATTATCTTGTATGCTAGCCATGTTGCTAAGGTATACATAGGTACTGTGAGAATATAAATTAAACTCTGATACCTGTTAATTTCTTCAAAACTACCTAGTGGATTAGAGTTAAAAGGGTTGTCTTTTCCTCCTGTAGCTTCTTCTAAAGGTTTCATGAAATCCATAGCACTTTCTAAGTCCTCACTAAAAAATGTATTCATTAAAAATACTTGAACTCCAACAAGAGTTAAAGCTATAGCAAAATATTGAATTACATTAATATATTTTTTTCGAGTTCCTTCTATAAAACCATGAATGACTGTTTCTGGTTGTGTAAAAAGATGAGTGAAGGTTTTTAAAAGTTTATTATCAACATTAAAAAATTGCAAACTTATATCGTACCAAAGGTTCTTTAAAGTTAAACGCTTTCTTACCACTTTTGCACCACAAAGTGGGCAATAGTTGATGCTGTCATTTAAAGATGTTTCACAGTTTCTACAATCCATTTAAATCAAATCTTTATAAAGAAGCGCAGTAAGATCTTGTATTGTTTCAAACATAACAAATTCACCATTTTTTAGATAAGAGATTTGTCCGGTTTCTTCACTAACAACTAATGCTACAGCATCTGTTTTTTCTGTAATACCAACAGCAGCACGATGACGTAAGCCGAAGCGCTGCGGTATGTTTTGTTCATTACTAACAGGTAAAATTACACGTGTAGCTTTTACTATGTTGTTCTCGATAATCACAGCGCCATCATGCAACGGACTATTCTTAAAAAAGATACTTTCAATAATAGGTTGTGTCACTTTGATATTCATCTCATCACCAGTATTGGTCAAAAAATCTAGATTGTTATTACGCTCTAATACAATGAGAGCTCCAGTTCTGGATTTCCCCATTCTCTCACAAGCGTTTACAAGTGCATTGATATCAGTTTCTGTTTCGGCTTCGGTTTTTAAGAATTTCATTTTCTTAAAAAACTTACCGCTACCACTTAAATTGGTGGACCCAACCATTAATAAGAATTTCCTTATTTCGGGTTGAAAAACAACAATAAGTGCAATAATTCCCACTTTTATAAAGCCATCAAAAATACGATGGAGCATATACATATCTAGAAACTCTGTAACTCTCCAAACAAGATAGATAATTATGATACCAATAAAAATATTGACAGCAACAGTGCCTTTAACCAATTTATAGACATAGTAGAGTAGAATAGCGACGAGAAAAACGTCGATAAAGTCTATAATTCCAAAATCCCAAAATTTGAATTTATCCAAAGGTTAATGTGTTTAGCGTAAATGTAATAATTATTGGTTAATAAATGAATTCTCCTCCGAATCTAATACCCTCTATGTTTATGTCTTTAATTATTGATTGAAAATTTATGTAATCCTGAAAACTTAAGTTTTTATCAAAATTAAAAAAGATAACTATTGAATCTTTAGAACTTTCCTTTACTGCTGTGTTTAAGTAATCACTAAAATCTGAATATTTTATGACTTCGTTTTCAAGCTTGTCTTCATTGTCAAATTTCATAATATGGATTTCATTATTTGAACGAATTTCTGGATGCATTGAGGTTTCGTTGAAAGATATTTGTGAAATTAATCTTAAAGGTGAACTAGGTGAGGTTGACCGATCCTCATGATAATAAACATCTGTAAACTCTAAAAAGCCTAAATTTTTAATACTCGTATCATTACAAGTAAAGTAATTTTTGGCATCTTCATTTTTGTGCAGCTCAGCATTTCGCTTTTTGTCTTGCAAGAATTTTATCTTGGGTATTGCTTGACCTAAAGTTAGACGTTTATCAACATTAACTAACCAATTGGTTGTGATAATGAGGTTTTTTCGGTTGAGTTCTACGCTATCTTCTTTAGTTTCATCATAAAATAAATACGCATGAGATACATCACTAATTTCGGTTATACTTGCATTTTTAATTTCGGGAAGCTGTAACACACGCTCATTTCCGCAGGAAAAAAGAGTCATAGAAATTAGTAGTAGGTATATAGACTTCATTAGTGTAATTGTTGGGTTAGTGTAATGCATTCTATAGCTTCTTTTACGTCATGTACTCTCAAGATATTTGCTCCCTTTTGTAGTGCAATGGTGTTGAGAATTGATGTTCCGTTTAGAGCGTCTTTAGAAGACCTATTTAACGTTTTATAAATCATTGATTTTCTAGAGAGACCAGCAAGAATTGGTGAATTAGTTGTTTTTAAAAGCTCAAATTTATTGAGTAACTCATAATTTTGCTCTAAAGTTTTTGCAAACCCAAAACCAGGATCAATAATTAAATCAACGATGCCTAATGCTCGGGCTTTTTCAATACGTTCTGAAAAATAAAGCAGAATATCTTTAACTAAATCTTCATAATGAGTTAATTGTTGCATCGTTTTAGGATGGCCTCTCATGTGCATCATAATGTATGGCACTTTTAAATTGGCAACCGTTTTAAGCATCTGTTCATCCAAATGTCCTGCCGAAATATCATTAATCATACACGCTCCAGCTTTAATGGCTTGCTGCGCAACTTGACTTCTAAAGGTGTCTACGGAAATGAGCGTATCTGGAAATTCGTTACTTATCATTTCAATGATTGGGATGACACGTTTTAACTCTTCATCTATAGAAACATCATCTGCATCTGGCCTTGAGCTATAACCACCAACATCAATGAACGTTGCACCTTGCTCTGTCATTGTTTTTACCTGACTAATAATTGTTGATGCATTTTTGTAGTGACCACCATCATAGAAAGAATCTGGAGTCACATTAAGAATTCCCATGACTTTGGGAGTTGATAAGTCTATAAGGTTGCCTTTACAATTTATGGTCATAAACGTATTTAGAATTTGATTTTATTGGTTCAAATGAGTGCGATATTCATAAAAAACCTGAATTTGGAACGTTGCACTTTGAACTCTGAACTATTTAAGCGAAATTTACGGAAAATTAAATGTTTTAAATGCAAGATACTTCAAAACAATATGATGGTGTGATTTCAATGTGCCGAAGTCTTTTTATTAATAAAATGAAAGACTACGGAAGCGCATGGCGAATTCTAAGATTACCATCGTTAACAGATCAAATCTTTATCAAAGCGCAACGCATTAGAGGTTTGCAACAAAACAGCGAACGTAAAGTTGATGAAGGTGAAGTGAGCGAGTTTATTGGTATTATCAATTATTGCACAATGGCTTTAATACAATTAGAAAAAGGTGTGGTTGAACAACCAGATTTATCTTTAGAGGAAGCTATTGAATTGTATGATGATAAAATTGCTATCACAAAGCAACTCATGATGGATAAAAATCATGATTATGGAGAAGCTTGGAGAGACATGCGTGTGAGTAGTTTGACAGATTTGATTTTGCAAAAGTTATTGCGCGTCAAACAAATAGAAGACAACTCAGGAAAAACAATAGTAAGTGAAGGTATTGATGCCAACTATCAGGATATGATTAATTATTCGGTATTTGCATTGATTCATTTAGACAATTAAAGGTATTTTATTAAAATCATCTCATTTAATATGAAAATATTTATCACCATTTCTAGACTCATTGTTGGAAGTCTATTTATTGTATCAGGTTTAATTAAATGTAACGATACCATAGGTTTCTCATATAAGCTCAATGATTATTTTGCTCAAGATGTTTTAAATCTAGAGTTTTTAATTCCCTATTCATTATTATTAGCTGTTTGTATTTGCGTTATTGAAATCGTGCTTGGTGTTGCTGTGATTTTTGGATTAAAAAATAAGTTATCTGCAACGTTAATCTTATTAATGATGTTATTTTTTACATGGCTAACATGGTATACATCTAGTTGTTTGGAAGCTCAAGACGCAGCTGGTAGACTAGGAGAGGAGTTTACTAAAAATTGTGTAACAGACTGTGGTTGCTTTGGAGATGCACTTAAACTAACACCAAAAGAATCCTTTTATAAAGATCTCTTTTTATTGGTTTTTACAATACCATTATTCTTTTTTGCTTTTAAAAATAAGATCCAAAAAAATACAAAAAAAGAAGATTTGTTTTACATGATAGCCTCATTGGTTCTCATCTTTGGGTTTGGAGTTTTAGTGATTGGATGGTGGTTTACTCTTCTATTCTCAATTGTTTTATTCGCCATCGTTTATCTTATTAAAAACAAAACTAAAGGCGATTGGCTAGCCTTATTAGCAGCATATGTGATTTCTTTAGGTTTTGCATACTATTGCTTAGAGAACTTACCACTAAAAGATTTTAGAGCCTATAAGATTGGAGATAACTTTCAAGAGAATATGAAATTGCCTGCAGATGCTCAAAAAGCAGTAAGCGATTATATTTGGACCTATAAATTAGATGGTAAAGAACAAACGTTTACAGATAGAGGTCGCGGACCAGAAAAGTATGACGAAATTGTAGGTGTAGAAACTATTATGATAGAAGAAGGTGATGTGCCTAAAATTCAGGATTTCACAATAGAATCTCAAGATGAAGATTTAACACAGCAGTTTTTAGACCTTGAAAAACTAGTTATGATTGTGTCTTATAGTTTAGAGAAATCAGATCCTAACGGAATGAAAAACCTCAAGGCAATGGCAGATGAAGCTCAGAAAAAGGGTTACACTGTAATTGGTATAACTGCATCTGGTGAAGAAAAGAAAAAAGAGGTAAGAGAAGCGTATGATCTAGATTTTGATTTCTATTTGTGCGATGAGAAAGTATTAAAAACTGTCGTAAGATCAAATCCAGGAATTGTTGTTTTAGAAAAAGGAACAGTAACTCAAAAAGCACACTGGAACGATGTAGATGATTTGGAGTTTTCAAGTTCTAATAAAGACGTTGCTTTAGTTGAAGAGGACTATACAGTTTATTACGATATTGACGGTAAAAAAGGCACAAAAGAAGAATTTGAAGCTTTAAAGAAGGAAGATATTCAAAGCGAATCCTTTTTAAAAGAAAGAAAAGAAGGTGATATATTAGATTCTATCAATAAAGTAGATAATACATCTCATGTAAATTATTTCAAAGTCAAATTAAAGAAAGCGAGTGATGATAATCCTACCTTATTTATGATTGATGATAAAATCGTTTCTGAAGACGTACTAAGAGCTGTGCAAGTTAATGATGTAGCACAATTTATACCAATGAAGGGGCAAAGTGCTTTACTTGATTCAATTAATGGAGCGAATAATACATCTTATAAAAATATGATTAAAGTAATTCTAAAAAAGAAAGAGTAATCACAAACTGCTTTGCGCTTTTGTGATAAAAAATAACAACTGATAAGATACATCCTAAATAAAACCCTATATGCTTTACTAACCCTTCTAGGAGTAGTAACAGTAATATTTTTGCTATTTAACGTCTTACCTGGTGATCCTGCGCAAATGATGTTGGGACAAAATGAAGACAGTGAACAAATTGCTGCAGTAAAAGCAAAATACGGATTTGATAAACCTATTTCAACTCAGTATTTGTATTACTTAAATGATTTATCGCCAATTTCATTTCATTCAACAAAACAAGGTAATTATACTTTTTTAAAATCGGGTAAATACTCAGCATCAAAACTCTTTACTATTGGCAGTACAACAACGGTTGTCAAATTTCCTTATTTAAGAGAATCCTTTACAAAACAAGGTAAGAAAGTATCACAGGTCATAGGAGAAACATTACCAAACACTGCAATTTTAGCAGTCTCAGCAATTATTATAGCTATAGTTTTAGGTATTATCTTCGGAATACTATCAGCGCTCTATAAAGACCAATGGATAGATAAAACTATTCAAATCTTTAGTACTTTAGGGATGAGTGTGCCTTCTTTTTTTAGTGCTATCTTATTTGCATGGTTCTTTGGTTTTGTACTTCATAAGTACACTAATTTAGAAATGACAGGAAGCTTATATGAACTTGATGACTTTGGAGACCAAGTGAATATTAAATGGAAAAACCTCATACTACCTGCTATTGTTTTAGGTATTCGTCCGTTAGCAGTAGTGATTCAGTTGATGCGTAATTCTCTTTTAGAAGTGTTCAATCAAGATTATATTAGAACAGCGAGAGCTAAAGGGCTTAGCGAATTTCAGATTATAAAAAAGCACGCCATAAAAAATGCCTTAAACCCAGTTGTAACTGCTATCTCAGGATGGTTTGCATCGATGTTGGCAGGAGCCGTATTTGTAGAGTATATCTTTGGTTGGAATGGTCTCGGAAAAGAAATAGTTAACGCTTTAAATACATTAGATTTACCTGTAATAATGGGATCTGTATTGATTATTGCTGTATTGTTTATTATCATTAATATCTTTGTAGATGTGATTTACGGTTGGCTAGATCCAAAAGTAAAACTAGAATAATATGAAAAAAATAATTATCATTTTGTGTTTGGGAATGTTGTTTACAAACTGTGAAGCGCAACCAGAACCAACCGTGTTTTCTGAAGATGCTTTAGATGCAAGTTTCGTGTCTTTAGAAGGTGAGTCAATAAATTTAAAATCAATTTTAGAAACCTATAAAGGAAAAACAGTTTTGATAGATATTTGGGCAAGTTGGTGCAAAGATTGTATCGTAGGTTTGCCAGATTTGAAAGCATTACAAGAGGAACATAAAGATGTAACTTATGTGTTTCTATCTATGGATAAAACACAAAAGAGTTGGAAAAATGGTATTAAAAAGTATGACATAACTGGAGAGCATTACTTTATGCCATCTGGTTGGGATGGACCTTTTACCGACTTTGTAGATTTAGATTGGGTACCACGATATATGGTTATTGATAGTGACAGTAATATCAAATTATTTAGAGCAATAAAAGCTAATGATCCAAAAATAAAAGAGCATTTAAAATAAAATTAATTTCTTCGGAAATATAAAAATATTAAAAGACATGAGAAAAAACATTGTAGCAGGAAACTGGAAAATGAATAACGATTTATCACATACAGCTTCGTTAATTTCAGATTTAAAAGAGCAAACAAAAACATCGAATGCTGAGGTGATGATTGCGCCATCATTTACAAATTTATGGCACTCGTTTGAGGCTACCAGAGAAGATGATATAGAAGTTGTAGCTCAAAATATGCATTTTGCAGAAAATGGTGCATATACTGGAGAAGTAAGTGCAAGCATGCTAAAAAGCATTGGAATTAAAACAGTTATTTTAGGTCATAGTGAGCGTCGCGCTTATTATAATGAAACAGACGAATCTCTTGCAAAAAAAGTAGATGCAGCTCTAGCAAATGATCTGAGAACTATTTTCTGTTTTGGAGAAGAATTAGCAGACCGTAAAGCAGGCAACGAAGAACAGGTAGTAGCATCACAAATCAAGAATGCCTTATTTCATTTAGAGGCTTCGGCATTTAAAAATATCGTTTTAGCTTATGAGCCTGTTTGGGCAATAGGAACTGGTGAAACAGCAAGTCCAGAACAAGCTCAGGATATGCATAAATTTATAAGAGAAACATTAAATGACGCCTATGGTAGTCAAATTGCAGATGATATGACCATCCTTTATGGTGGTAGTGTAAAGCCTGTAAATGCTAAGGAGATTTTTGGAAAACCAGATGTTGATGGTGGACTTATAGGAGGTGCTTCTTTAAAGGCAGAAGATTTTTATGCTATTGTAAACGCGTTTTAAAATTATTATTTGAGCGTTACCAAGACATGTAAAAGAGCATCGTCTTGGTCGCGCTATTCATTATATCTTTTTTGAAAAAACAAAAAAGGATGTCATTTCTATCGCTAACGCACTTATCAGTGGAAAACAGTTAAAATCCAATGTCAAACATTATTTATTTAGGTTACTATTTTAAAGTACAACCATTACAACCAGCAGTAGAGATACTCATTGCTCAACTAGGTTACGCTGGTTTTGAAAGCTTCGTAGAGACCGAACAGGGTGTCACAGCATATATTCAAAAAGAAGAATGGAAAGACGGTATTCTTGACGATATTCAAATCTTAAATTCAGATGAATTTCAAATATCTTTTTCTTCAGAAGAAATAGAGCAAACCAATTGGAATGAGGAATGGGAGAAGAATTTTAATCCCATTATTGTAGACGATACATGTTCTGTTCGTGCACCTTTCCATGAAAAACCAGATACGGAATTTGATATTATTATAGAACCAAAAATGAGTTTTGGTACAGGCCATCACGAAACAACTCATATGATGATTCAGCATATTCTTAAAAATGATTTTGAAGGAAAGTCTGTTTTAGACATGGGCTGTGGTACTGGTGTTTTAGCAATTCTTGCAGAAATGAAAGGCGCAAAACCTTTAGAGGCCATAGATTATGATAATTGGTGTTATCTCAATAGTTTAGAGAATGTAGAAAGAAACAATGGTAAGCATATAACTGTTTTAGAAGGTGATGCCAGTTTATTACCTGGTAGACATTATGATATTGTTATTGCTAATATTAATAGAAATATTCTGTTAAATGATATAGAAACCTATGTGAATACTTTGAACACAAACGGACTATTATTTTTAAGCGGATTTTATAAAGAGGATATCCCAGTTATAGAAGCAGAATGTAAAAAGCACAATTTAAAGCATATTGAGACTTTTGAAAGGAATAAATGGGTGGCTTTAAAGTTTCAAAATTAAGGATAATTCAATGATTTTGTATTTATCCGACGAATTACATAAAATTTTAACAAAAAATAATTAAAATAGACTAAAAGTAAGGAAAAACCGTAATTTTTCTATTTTAGAAACAGTTAACTTTGTACTGAATAATATTATTTTAATTGTAGTGAATTTTTGTTAGTATTTACCTAAATACTAGCCTAGAATAACCTACCCCATTGTTTACGTAAGCCATTCAAATAAACCATTAATTTAACACACGTAAAATGAAAAAAATAATAAAATATTGGGCTTTTGCCTTATCTGTATTCGCACTAGTATTCACAGCTTGTGAAAAAGAAAATGTTACAGATGAAGTCTCAAATTTTGATGAGGAGATTTTTATTAACATGAACAGTTTAGAAAATAGAACCCTCATAACTGATACTGATTTATTGAATTCAATCAAATCTTTAGATATTGATGTAGGAATAGTTTCTATTGGAGACTTTCACTTACCAGATGGAACAATAGAAGAAAGAATTTATATTGGAAGTGATATTACTTTTACTAGAGATGAACTAGACGCATTAATAGGTGTTGGTTCTGATTTAAATCGTCAATATAGAACGTTTAATTTAGTAACAGGTAGTAATCAAACTATTAATATCTTAGGATATACAGGTGGTAGTCAAGCATTATCTAGTAAAGCGCAAACGGGTTTAACGAGAGCCGTTGCTAATTATAATAATATTAGCAATATGACGCTACAGTTTAATTTAACTTTTGGAACTAATTACCAAGCTGCAGATATGGTGGTGTATGATAACTCTGTAAACACACCTAATAGCCAAGGTGGTGTGGCAGGTTTTCCAACATCAGCAGGAGCACCTAATAAGTTTGTTCAAATTTATAATATTGAGCAATTTTCTACAGGTGTAAATGAACACGTAATTACTCATGAGATAGGACACTCTATAGGATTTAGACATTCAGACTGGTTTGATCGTTTAAGTTGCCCTGCATCTAGCCAAGGTAATGAAGGAACAGGCTCGGATGGTGCTGTGCATATCTCTGGAACACCAACAGGAAGAGATTTATCTTCTGTTATGCAAGCATGTTTTTCTACAAGTGTAAGTGGGAATTTTAATAATAATGATGTCACTGCTCTAGAATTTATGTATCCAGCAAGTACTGTTGGTCCTTGTGATGGTGTATCAGAATGGCAAAGTAACGTAAGTTATAGTGTTGGTCAACGTGTTACTTATTTTGGTAACCTTTACGAACGCACTTCTGGTGGCTGGAGTTTTATAGGTCCATGTAACTAATCATAATTTTTTAATATAAAGGGTTAGTCGCTCTAATATATTAATCTATAAATGGGTTGTTTAAATGTATTTAAACAGCCCATTTATTATATACGTTTTTTTGTTTATGCAACAAGATAATGTTAAGTAAATCTTAGGTTTAATTGTTGATATTGCAATAATTCTAAAAGACTTCTGTTCTATGAATAGAAGACTTTTTTTATTGAAGACTTTTATTTAATTTTACAAAACAAAAAGTAACCAACCTCATTAATACAATTGCTATGCACCAAATAATGAGTACCAAAGAAAAAGTACAAGAAGAACATCTCGTTGATACATTAGAGCAACCTCTTAATGAGATTGTATTGTATAATGACGATGTAAATACGTTTGATCATGTTATAGATACTTTAGTATATGCTTGTGATCATACGACAGAACAAGCTGAGCAATGCTCAATTCTTGTGCACTACAAAGGACAATGTACTGTAAAAACAGGAGAGTATAAAGAGCTTGAACCGCGTTGTTCTATGTTATTAGAAGCTGGCTTAAGTGCTGAAATTATTTAGATTTTAATTTTACAACGTTGACGGACAAACAAAATCTGTCATTGGTAAATCTGTTTTTTTGATTGCGTCAAATCCACCTGCAACATCTACAAGATTATGAAATCCTCTAGCTTTTAAAATAGAAGCAGCTATGACACTTCTGTAGCCACCAGCACAATGAATATGATACCTTTTGTCTTTAGAAACCTCATTCATTTGCTCATTGATAAAATCTAAAGCAAAATGTTGAGCGTTTTCAAGATGCATACTGCTATATTCTCCATCTTTTCTAACATCTAGAATATTTACGTTTCCATCTTTAACTCGGTTTGCAAGTTCTTCTGCAGAGATTGATTCTAATGTATCAATATCTTTTCCTTCGGAAATCCAAGCTTCTAATCCGCCTTCTAAATATCCTAAAGTATTGTCATAACCAACACGAGATAAACGTGTAACAGCTTCTTGACTTTTGCCTTCTGGAACGACTAGAAGAATGGGTTGTTTAATATCCGTTATCAAAGCACCAACCCAAGGAGCAAAACCTCCATTTAGGCCAATAAATATTGAATTTGGGATATGACTTTTAATATAATCACTTTGCGGTCTCACGTCTAATACTAGGGCTTCTTCATGATTAGCCATAGCTTCAAAATTTTCAGGTGACAAAGCAATGTTTCCTGTTTCTAAAACGGTTTCAAAAGTATCATAACCTGTTTTGTTGAGCATCGCATTTTTTGCAAAATATTGTGGAGGAGGTGCAATACCATCCAATACTTCTTTTACAAACTCATCTTTAGTCATGTCTGCTCTTAAAGCGTAATTGGTTTTCTTTTGATCTCCAATAGTACCTACAGTTTCTTTACTTAAGTTTTTTCCGCAGGCTGAACCTGCGCCATGAGCAGGATAAACGATAACATCATCTGCAAGTGGCATAATCTTATTCCGAAGAGAATCAAATAGCATTCCTGCTAAGTCTTCTTTAGTTAAATCAGATTTTATAGCCAAATCTGGTCGTCCTACATCACCTAAAAATAAGGTGTCACCAGAGAAAATAGCATGATTTTTTCTGTTTTCATCAATTAATAAATAGGTTGTAGATTCTAAAGTATGACCAGGAGTATGCAACGTTTTTATGGTAATATTTCCAATCTTAAATTCTTCATTGTCTTTTGCTGAGTGTATGTCATAAGATGTTTCTGCACTAGGACCATAAACAATTGTAGCACCAGTTTTTTTAGCTAAATCTACATGGCCAGAAACAAAATCGGCATGAAAATGTGTTTCAAATATATACTTGATTTTAGCATTATTTTTAGTTGCTTTATCTATATATGATTGTGTTTCACGAAGCGGGTCTATAATTGCAACCTCACCATTAGACTCTATATAATAAGCACCTTGTGCTAAACAGCTCGTATATAATTGTTCTATTTTCATAGGAATATCAATTTTAATCCTCTAAAATAAGAGGGTTATTTTTTAAAAAACATTGAGCTCCAAAGATACAAAGTATTCTCTTTTTTTTAATGAGAAATATCAGCTTTATCTAATGTGGTAATTTGTCTTTTACTATACCATAGACATAGGTTCCAAAAAGTGCGCCTAGAATAACGATAACTACAGAAAATGCACCTGTACCAATAAGAATATACATTGGTCCTGGGCAAGCACCTGATAAAGCCCATCCTAATCCAAAAATAGTTCCACCAACAATATAGCGTGTGAAGCCTTTTTCTTTTTTAGGGACAGTCATAAGACCGCCATTTATGTTTTTAAATTTTTTGCTAATTAGGAGTAAAATGATTCCAGTAATAACAGCAGTTCCTATGATGCCATACATGTGGAAAGATTCAAATTTGAACATTTCATAAATGCGATACCATGAGACCGCTTCAGATTTTACGAGAACGATTCCGAAGATAATTCCGACGAATAAAAATTTTAGATACTTTATCATATTAACCAAAAATTAGAGGGAATAGTAAGTGAATCATAATAAGGCCTCCTATAAAGAAACCTACAACAGCAATAAGAGATGGTAATTGTAAACTACTCAAACCTGTAATGGCATGACCAGATGTGCAACCTCCTGCATAACGTGTTCCAAAACCAACAAGAAAACCGCCAATAATTAAAATGGCAAGTCCTTTTACGCTAAGTAAAGCATCCCAACTATATAATTCTGCAGGAAGTAACGATTTACCTGCATTTTCAAAACCAAGGGTGCTGAGTGTTTTGATTGTATCTGGATTTAAATCGATGTCAGTTGTTGTTGACAAGTAAAAGTGTGCTAAAAAGCCACCAATAATAGCTCCAGCAACCACTGTGAGATTCCAACGTTGTGTTTTCCAATCAAAATCAAAGAATTTCACTTTTTTTCCAGCGCCAGCGATAGAACAGAGGGTTCTAAGATTTGAGGACATGCCAAATGTTTTTCCGAAGTAAATAAGAACAAACATGATAGTGGCGATTAATGGTCCTGAGATATACCAAGGCCATGGATCAAGGATTGATTGCATAGTTTTGTCTTTTAAGTAAAAAAGCAAACTTTTTACAGTTTGCTTTTTTTTTGTGACCTCGACTGGATTCAAACCAGTAACCTCTTGAGCCGTAATCAAGTGCGCTATTCAGTTGCGCCACGAGGCCAATTTTTGTGGGTGCAAATATATTTCTTTTTAAAAGAAACACAAAAGAAAATTGTTGAAAAATGTAAAGTAAGTTGAACACTATAATATTTGTTACTATAAAGCTCAGGTAATCACATAAACTAGCTAATCAAAATTGATAACTTTAGTTTTGATATTTTCCTATATACTCACCTTGGCAATCATTTCAAATTCATCTTTATTAGTAAGTCGTATCATTTTAATGGCTTTAGACTCTCTTTTTGTTCCGTAGTGTTTATAGATAGTGACTTTCATAAATGTAGGGTTTTCTGCCTTTTGATAACGATCACCATAATATTTTATCTTAACAAAGTAATCCCCTTTTTTTGCTTTTTCTAATACGAATTCTTCTGGACCAAAACCTTGGGTCATATCTGGAGACATCATACCACCAAGTTTAGTTTGAGGATGTGAGTAGAAGCATTCTTCTAAGTTTGGATCTATAATATGTAAATCTATATCTGTGTCGTTATGATTCCAGTCTACAACAACCCTTATATCTATATTAAGGTCTTTTATTAGATCATTATCTATTGCAGTTAGATCTAAATCCTCTTTATAATTTTGGATGAGGTGTTTGATTTCATTTTGAGCGATCAACTTCATTCCTGGAAAGATACGTCTGTTAGAGTTTTCATATATAGTACCAGTAACGATACTATTAAATAAGTCTAAAGCCTCTTGACATTGTCCAACCTTTTGATAGGCTAGAGCCAAATCTCTATACGATTGCGAGTCTTCTGGTCTAAGCTCTAAAATGCGTTCAAATATGAAAACGGCTAAATCACTTTCATAATTAAGTTGTAATTGATAGGCGTAAACTTTTAAAAGTTCATAATCATCAAAATCGGTTTCTGATATATTAGATAAGATTCTTGATGCGTATATATTTTCATTAAAGCGATTTTTAAAATATGTTGAGACATCACTATAATACGCTGGAACTTTGATATAGTTTTTACGTTGTTCTAAGTACAAGTGGTAAGCGTCTTCCAGCGATTTAGTTTTACTAAGCGCTTTGATGTAATCGGTGTCTAATATTCGTTCTTTGACTACTAGTTTTCCAGTATATTTTTTAAAAATTTGATCTGACCTTTCTAAGCTAACAGCCGAGTTTAATGTATTGGCAGATGGCTCTTCTAATCTCAAGTCTCTAACTTCCATGATTTCTTCGTCTAGCTCTGCGTTTTGTGGGGCTGTCATGAAATTTAGTGTTTCTTCGGTCTCATCCATGAAGCCATTTACTACTCCTGGAGTTGTTCTTAATAATCCCTCTACATTTTCTTGAGAAAGAGTTCGGTTATCTTCTGAAACCATAGCATCTGGTATCTCGTTTCTTGTTGTCAAGCTAACGGCATTACTGATGGTTGATTTTTCTTTTTTTCGTTGTTCAATTTCAGCTACAATAGTATTGTACTCTTCAAGCAATTCTTCAGGAGGCGTAATTTTATATCTTACATAATCCATGACATTTTCAAGGACAATCAAAGATGTGTAATCTGTAACCAAACTATAGTCTATACCTAATTGTATAATTTCAGATTTATTGGTTTTTGAGTCGCTTGCAAGCGTATTTAGTTTTTGTTGCGCCCAAACTCTTTTTGCTATCGGGTTTGCGTTTTTAGAAGCTTTAATTTTTAGATCTATGCTTTGTGATATCTTATTTCCAAAGCCGAAATTGAGCGTCACAATATCTCCGTTTTTGAAGTTTTTTCCTGCAATTGAAAAATCGTTAT
>CAJQOA010000021.1 GCA_905479815.1 uncultured Psychroserpens sp. | reverse complement strand
GTACATTTGGGTAATTTGTATGCTTTTAGATGATTTTACCTATTACTGGTTTCATCGCCAAAACCATATGGTTAGATTTTTATGGGCTGCACATATTGTACATCATTCTTCAGATAATTTTAATTTAGGAACTGCTGTACGTAATGGTTGGTTTACTATTTTTTATAAACCTTTCTTTTATGTTTGGATTGTAATTATTGGTTTTCCGCCAGAGATGCTTGTTGTTTGTTTAGGAATTGAAGCCTTATGGCAATTCCAATTGCACACTAAATACATTAAAAAAATGGGTATTATAGAAAAAGTCCTTAATACGCATACCATGCACCAAGTACATCACGCAAAGAATATTGAGTATATGGATAAAAACCATGGTGGTTTCCTTAATATATTTGATAGGATTTTTGGGACTTGGAAAGAACTTGATGATAACGTAGATATTGAATATGGGGTGTCTATACCTCCAAACTCTTATAACTTGTATGTTATTTTAACACATGAGTACAAAAATATTTGGGAGGATTTAAAGAAATCTCGCAATTGGTATCACAGGTTTATGTACGTTTTTGGACCCCCTGGTTGGAGTCATGATGGTAGTACATTAACCATAAAACAAATACGTTTAGAACTTGCCAACGCTTCTAAAAAGTAAAAATGTATTAAACGAATTTTTATTCGGGAAGTAACTTTATGTTTTTAAGAATGATTATGAGTTTAATTCTTTGTCATAAAAATGAGTAGCATCTTTTACAAGTGTTTTTAAGACTTCTTTTTCTTTTTTAATACGTATTTCGTCCCAATTTAAGTATAAGACACAATCCTTTATCACCACATTTTTATATTTAGAAACACTTGAAATATTAAAATATAAACGACCTGTTCTTCTTACAAAAAAATCGGCTAGACTATTAATCATTTCAAAATGAATCCCATACCAAAGCTCAGCTCTAATAAGACGTAATTCTGCGTTTTCATTTGAAAATGATTGCATTTGTTTTAATATTACATCTGCCTGTTTTCCATAATTAGACGTTAAATACCAAGCAAAATAATCGTCTTGAATCCCAATTTTATTTAGCTTTAATTCTAATTTTTTCTGATAAACTCTAACGCCTTTAGAAGAAGACATTGGGTTTGTTGTTAGTGCAATGTCTTCGGTATATGATTCTTTTAATTTAGATGCTTGTATACTTGTCATCGTTTTTATAACGGCATCAATGACGCGGTGTGCCATTTTTCTATAGCCTGTTAGTTTTCCTCCAGCTATAGAGATTAATCCGCTATCAGAAATAAATATTTCATCTTTTCTTGATAATTCTGAAGGGTCTTTTTTATCCTCATGAATTAATGGTCTTAAACCAGCCCAATTAGATTTTATATCATCTTCATTTAAATTAATTTTTGGAAAAGCAGCATTAACAGCATCAAGTAAATAGTTAATGTCTGTTTTAGTGGTAACAACTCGTTCTAAGTTACCAAAATAGTCTGTATCAGTTGTACCAACATAAGTTGCGTGTCCTCTTGGGATTGCAAAAATCATACGACCGTCGGCAACATCAAAATATACCGATTGTTTTAAAGGAAATTTTTCAAAAGGAAAAACGAGGTGTACACCTTTAGTGAGATGTAAATATTTATTGCTTTTAGAAGCATTTTTCTCTCGTAATATATCTACCCATGGTCCAGTTGCAGAAACAAAATTCCTAGAAGTAATATTTATAGTTTCTCCAGAATTATGATCAATACAATCAACACTTTTAATTTGCCCTCTTGTATTATAAATGAAGGTGTCCATTTCACAATAATTAAGAATTTGCGCTCCAAATTCTGAAGCTTTTTTAAGTAACTCTATAGTTAATCGCGCATCATCTGTTCTGTATTCAGAATAATAACCACTACCAAGAATTGTTTTAGCATCCAATAGTGGTTCCTTCTTTAAAGTGTCTTCTTTGTCTAGCATTTTCCTGCGATCATCACCTTCAACACTTGCCAAAAAATCATAAACTTTTAACCCAATAGAAGTCATCATTTTTCCGTAGGTACCACCTTCTACAAGTGGTAAAAGCATTTTTTCTGGGATCACTAAATGTGGTGCGAGTTTGTGTACAATAGCACGTTCTCTGCCAGATTCTCTTACTAAACCAATTTCTAATTGTTTTAAATAGCGTAAACCACCATGAATCAATTTTGTAGATTTATTACTAGTTCCTGAGGCGAAATCATTTTTTTCAATCAAGCATATTTTCATGCCACGCGATGCTGCATCTAAGGCAATTCCTGCGCCAGTTACTCCACCACCAATGATGACAAGATCAAATTTTTGTGCTGAGACTGTTTTAATCTGCTCAGCTCTATTCAGTATAGAAAAAGGTTTTGCTTTCATTTATCTTACTAAGCTTTATTAATTGTTTGAGTTCTTCTAATGACGTCTAACCATCCTGAATACTTTTCGGTTCTAGTTTTAACGTCCATTTCAGGTTTGAAAATTTGATCAATTTCGCGAATAGATGCTATGTCTTGTTTTGTCCAAACTCCAGCTTTTAATCCTGCTAACATTGCTGCTCCCAAAGCTGTGATTTCGATTATTTTTGGTCTGTCAACTGGGACATTTAATACATCTGATTGAAATTGCATTAAGTAAGTATTCGAGCTTGCTCCACCATCAACCTTTAGTACTGTAATTGGTTTTCCACTATCTTCTTCCATGGCTTTTATGACATCCTTGGTTTGATAAGCTAGAGCTTCAACAGTTGCTTTAATAATTTCTTTTTTTCCAATATCTAGTGTAATACCATAAATGGCGCCTTTTGCGTTTCCATCCCAATATGGCGCTCCTAAACCTGCAAAAGCAGGTACTACATATAAATCTTTTAATGGAGGAATATCATTGCAAATTTGTTCTGTTTCTTTGGCTTCATTTATTAATTGCATTTTATCTCTTAACCATTGAATAGATGCTCCGCCAATAAAAATGCTACCCTCTAGAGCATAATTTTTGGGTTGTTCAGGTAAACTACAAGCCAAAGTTGTAATTAATCCGTTTTTAGAAGCGACATAATCTTTACCATTATTTAAAAGTAAAAAGCAACCTGTCCCGTAAGTGTTTTTTGCAATACCTTCAACTAAGCCTCCTTGGCCAAACAGCGCAGCTTGCTGATCGCCAGCAACACCATAAACAGGGATGTTTATGTTATTATAAGTCACCGAACCAAAATCTGAAGATGAAGTTTTTACTTCTGGAAGCATTGATTTTGGAATATCTAAGGCAGATAATAATGTGTCATCCCATTTTAAATCTTTAATATTATAAAGCATGGTTCGTGATGCATTTGTGTGATCTGTAACATGTTGTTTTCCATTAGTAAATTTATAAATCAACCAACTATCAATGGTTCCAAACAAAAGTTTCCCGGCTTTAGCTTTTTCTCGTGCTCCAGGTACATTATCTAAAATCCATTTTAATTTGGTTCCCGAAAAATAGGAATCAATGACTAAGCCTGTATACTCACGAACATAAGGTTCTAGCCCATCATGTTTCAGCTTATTGCAAATATCTTTGGTACGATTATCTAACCATACAATAGCATTATAAATTGGTTCACCTGTTTCTTTGTCCCATACAACAGTCGTTTCACGTTGATTTGTAATACCAATGGCAGCTATATCTTCAGGAGATATTCCTGTATCTTTTAAAACGGTTTCAAAAGTGTCTTTTTGATCGTTATAAATTTGATTTGGATCATGTTCTACCCAACCAGATTCTGGATAATATTGTGTTAGTTCCTTTTGTGAAACACCTTGAATATTACCTTGGTTATCAAAAATGATAGTTCTGGTGCTTGTCGTACCTTGATCAAATGCAATTATAAACTTTTTATTCATTGTCTTCTTTTTTTTGAAATTGATCAGAGTAATTGATTGTCTTAAAAGAGTTAAAGTATAAAGAACTGAAAATAATTTTAAAATACTATGCTTGCATAGGAAACTATTTTTAATTTTTGTAGTATTGGTTTATATAATACTCATTTAGTTTATCAAAAAAAGAATCGTAATTTGTAAGCGATGTAAATTTTATATTATGGCTAAAAAAGCAGATCAAACAGCATCTTTCATGGTGCGATTTAATCAAATTATTTTTGAAGAAGATGGTGAATCTAAAGTGCAATGGCGCGGAAAAGTATCGCATGTGCAAGGAGGTGAAGATCAAAGTTTTTCAGATTTTAATGATGCCGTTAAATTTATTCAAGAGAGACTAGCAGATTTAACTATAGAAGCGACTAAAGATAAATCACCAGAGTTGCAAGATTCTTTATTAAAAAAGAGTTTTTCTTTGTGGAAAACGATGGCTAAAGAAGGTCCTAAAGTAATCATGGAAACTATTAAGGATCCAAGGAAACAAGTGGCTCATCTTCAGGATCAGATTAGTGATTTTGGAGAGGACTTAATGGATAAAGTTCCAATAGACCAATGGAGAAATGCATCAAGATCAGATTTTAATTCAATTAAAGACTCTATTTCTCAATTAGCAGATGAGATGAAAAAGCTAAATGCAAAAGTTGATGCCATTAGTAAGCCTGTTAAAACTAGTCGAGCTCCAAAAACAACAAAAAAGGCGACTACACCTAAAAAGAAGTAAATCTTAAATGAGTCACCTTCAAGACAAGCTACAAGAACTTAAACAATTTCAAGAGGATGCGATTATTCGTATTCAAACCTTGGGGCAGTTTAATTTGTGGCGCGCTAATGATAAAGTTGACTCTAAACAATGGGGAAGAGATAAAACCGTTCAACTATTACAATATTTAATTTCTAATAGACAACGTCACGCACTTCATAAAGAAAAAATTATGGATCATCTATGGGAAGATGGAGATGATCGTGATTTTAAAGTTGCTTTGCATGGTGTGAATAAAGTGTTGGAGCCAGAGAGACCTTCTAGAACAGAACCTAGTTATGTAATACGACAGGGTGTTAGTTACCAACTAGATTTAGAGAAAATTTGGATAGATGTTGAAGCTCTAGAGCAATATGTCATAATAGGAAACGAAGCCTTTGGTGAAGATGCAGTTGTATCTAAAGCTGCTTATAAAGCTGCCATTGCTTTATATCAAGGCGTATATTTACCTAATCGTGTTTTTGAAGATTGGTCTTCTGAAGAACGAGAAAAAATTCAAATCCTTATTTTGGGAGCTTATGTTATTCTTGCTGAAATTCTATTAAATGAAAACCCTTTAGAAAGTATCAGATTAGCGCAATGTGCAATTGCAATAGATAAAACATGGGAAGACGCGTATCGTTTACAAATGCAAGCTTATATTATTAAAGGTAATCGCCCTCAAGCGATAAAAGCATATCAAAAATGTGCAGATGTCTTAGATTTGGAGTATGGTATTGATCCTCTTCCTGCCACTAAAAAATTACTTAAAGAGATAGAAAACCTTCACTAGGAAAAAACATTTTTTTATTTCACAATGCTTGAAGCCTCCATCTTCATTGGTTTTTATCCTGAAATTTAATTAACTATTTTTCTTCATAGTATAGTTGCAACTCATTTGTAACTACCGCGTTGTACGTTTGCACCATAAATTAAGAACAACACATTAAACAATATAATTATGGCAACTAAAAAGCACACAACAATTATCGACACAACTGCTGATAAGGCATTAGGATTAGTAACTAAGGCAAATGAATTAGCTTTAAACACAACCGAAAAAGTAGCGATGAAGACAATTAGTTTGTCTGAAAAAGGTTTAGGTCTTTCTGCTAAGGTTTTAAAAAAGGGTATTAAAGCTTCAGCAAAAAATCAAGAGCTTGTATTTGATACATTAAATACAGTAAAAGGAAAGGCTGCTAAGTTTATACCAAAATTCAAATAATTAAAAAAAAGGGACACATACTCAAGTGCAACTCATTTGTAACTCACTGATTGTATGTTTGTACCAGAATTAAAATAACAACAACACAATAACAAAATATATTATGGCAACTAAAACAAAAAAAGCAACAAAAAAAGCAACTAAAAAAGGAAATAAACCTAGTGTAGCAAAAAAAGTAAATGCAAGTTTGATTAATGCTTCAATCGCAGCAATTAATACGACTATAGATAACGGTGGGAAATGGCAAAAACTGGCTTCTAAATTAATTAAGAAGTCTGAGAAAGTAAGAGAGCAACAAATCAATATGATTTTTGATACTGCAGAAGCTGTTAAAGGACAGTTTGTAAGTGGAACTGATAAAATGAAAGATTTAGTTGGTTACGATGCTGAATTAGTTGAAAAAGCTAAGAACATGGCTATCAATCACCCAGTAAGTAAAAAAGTAGTTGAAATTGTAGAAGATATTACTGAAAAAGTAACTGAAAACCCAATGATTCAGAAAGCAGAAAAAGCTACTGAAGATTTAAAAAACATGGGAATTGCAAAATACAATGAATTAAAAGGAGATGTATTAGAGCAAGCTTCAAAGATTATTGATAAAGGTGAAGCTATTATTGAAGATGCTAAGTCTACACCAAAGGCTAAAGTATCTAAGAAACCTGTAGCAAAGAAAGTGACAGCAAAGAAAACTGTAGCAAAAAAAGCTAAAGCAACTAAAGCTGTAACTAAAAAAGCAACAGCAACTAAGACTAAAGCGACTAAAGTTGTTTCAAAAGCAGCGCCAAAGAAAACTGTTGCAAAAAAATCAACTACAACAAAAGCTAAAGCAACTAAGGTTGTTGCTAAAGCAAAAGCACCAGTAGCAAAAAAAGTAACACCAGTAGTTAAAAAAGTAGCACCTGTTAAAAAAGAAACTGTAGCAAAAGTAGCTGAGGTTAAGAAAGTAGCAACAGCTAAAGTTGCAGAAGTAAAGACAGAAGTGAAGAAGTAATTATTTAACTTATAATACAACGTAATGAGTAATAAAAAATCAATATTAGACGCGCCAAAGAAAATGGTGTTTAAAGCTCTAAAGAAGACAAAAAAAGTAGTAATAACTGCAAATGGTTACGCACTTCATACAACTGAAGATATAGTAACAGAAGGAATCGTTGTTGCAGAACAATGGCAAACTGTTGGTAACAAAGCTTTAAAAGGTGGTTTATCATTAGCAGCAACACAGCAAGATATCGTTTTTGATGCCTTAACAGGTATGAAAAAACATATCATCTTAAGTAAAAAAAGATTTACTAAACTTATCGCTTAGGTTATAAGTATTCGTTTAGGATTGATTGGATAGTAAAAGCCAAGTTACATATTATGTGTAGCTTGGTTTTTTTTGTTTTATACTTGGCTGTTTAACCAAGTTCATTTTGTATTTTTAAGGTAAAATAAATGGGTAATGGCTAAGAAGGATAAAATTTCTGCTTCACAAATTATTACGTTCTACATGGACTTCGTGGTAGAACATCAAAGTAAACCTGACTCCGTTGAAGATTTTGCGCAAATTCACCAGTTTGATGACGCTGTTTTTTATGACTATTTTACTTCTTTTAAAGATTTAGAAAAAGCAATTTATAATCTACTCTTTGAAAATTCTTTAATCACATTAATAGAAAGTCAAGAGTACCATAGTTTTAGTAAAAAGGATAAGTTACTGAGCATGTATTATACCTTTTTTGAAAACCTCTCACTTAATCAAGAGTTTGTAAAATTGAATTTGAAAGGTTTTGAAAATCAATTAAAAGCACTGTCAATATTTTCAAGATTTAAGAGGAGTTTCACTAGTTTTATTGATGAATTAAATTTAGAAACATTTAATTTAAATGTAGAAACAATAGAAACTATACAGAAGAAAACCATAAAAGAATCTGCTTGGGTACAGTTACTGTTTACTATGAAATTCTGGTTAGATGATACGTCTGAAGGTTTCGAAAAAACTGATATTTTTATTGAAAAATCTATCAATACTAGCATGGAGTTGCTAGAAACGAAGTCACTTCATAATATTATTGATTTAGCTAAGTTTTTATATCAAGAGAAAGTGAAGTAAAACAAATGAAAACATTAAAGAACATACCAATTTCTAAAATCCATCGTGCATCTAAGTTAGTGCAAACTGGTGCTAAGGTTGGTGTTAATTATCTCAAATATTATGGTGATAAAATGGTTAATTCTGAAGCTGATGCTAAAGAGCGACTAGATGAGTCAAATGCCACAGATATTTATGATAGCTTAAAAAATCTTAAAGGATCAGCACTTAAGTTAGCTCAAATGTTGAGTATGGAGAAGACCATTTTGCCTAAAGCGTACGTTGATAAATTCTCGCTATCACAATTTTCTGTTCCACCATTATCTGCGCCATTAGTAATGAAAACGTTTAAAAAATCGTTTGGAAAATTCCCCAGTGACATCTTTGACGTGTTTAACTCTGAAGCCATAAATGCAGCTAGTATAGGTCAGGTTCATAAAGCATCAAAAGATGGAAAAGACTTAGCTGTAAAAATTCAATATCCAGGCGTGGCAGATAGCATCATGTCAGATTTAGCAATGGTAAAACCAATTGCTATGAAAATGTTCAATATTAAAGGAGAACATTCTGATACGTATTTTAAAGAAGTTGAAAGTAAGCTTTTGGAAGAAACCAATTACTTGCTAGAGTTGAAGCAGAGCGAAGAGGTGGTTTCAGCATGCGAGCATATTCCTAATTTAATATTTCCGAAGTACTACAAAAAATTGTCGTCCAACCAGATCATAACCATGGATTGGATGGAAGGTGTTCACTTATCTGAATTTACTAAAATAAACACTAATCAAGAGGTCGCTAATACTTTAGGTCAAGCCTTATGGGACTTCTATTTGTATCAAATGCATGCCCTTAAAAAAGTACATGCAGATCCACATCCTGGAAATTTTTTAGTTTCTGAAAATGGACAATTAATTGCGATTGATTTTGGTTGTATGAAGGTGATTCCTGAAGAGTTTTACACACCTTATTTTGAATTATTCGATATCAATATTTTGAATGACCCTCAGTTTTTTCATGCTAAATTATTTGAACTTGAAATTTTAAGGGAAAATGATACTGATACCGAAATTGAGTTTTTTACGACGATGTTTCATGATGTTTTAAACTTTTTCACCCAACCTTTTCGTGAGGATACTTTTGATTTCTCTGATCCAAATTTTTTCGGAAAGATTTCTGCTATTGGAGAAACCTATTATAAAAGTACGACCTCAAGTAAAATGAGTGCCGATAGAGGTTCAAAACATTTTATATACATGAATCGAACGTTTTTTGGGTTATTCAGTTTATTATTTGATTTGAAAGCTCAAAACATTAAAATTAATAATTTCAAGACTTTATAAATTAAAGTACTATGCATGCATAGTATATTATAGAAATTGTGTATCTTGCTAGAAGCCTAAATTAGTTTATAATTTAGCAAGCATATTTAGATGCTTATACTGTAAAGTAGAAGTGTAAAGGTTTTAAAAAAGAATAGATTAATACCAATAATTAATGGCAAAAAAAATTGATTTGAAGGATATCATGCAGGATGCATTTGATACTTCAATCCAACAAATTTCTGGCTCTGATGCTGCGTTTTTATATGCAGAATCTCCAACAAGTCCAATGCACATAGCAACATTGAACATTGTAGAAGGATCATTAAAATTTGAAGACTTTAAAGCAATTATTGCATCCAAATTGCATTTGATTCCAAAGTTTAGACAACGATTACTAAACGTGCCAATGAACTTGGATTATCCATATTGGGTTGATGATCCAAATTTTGATTTAGACTTACATTTAAACCGTATTAAATTACCAGATCCTTCAAACTGGAAAACATTAAGAACGCTAACGTCATCATTATTTAGTTCTCCTTTAGATTTGAGAAGACCATTGTGGTCTGTTCATTTTATTGAAGGGATTGATGAAATTGCTCAAGTGCCAAAAGGCTCTGTAGCCATTGTAACCAAAGTTCATCATGTGATGATTGATGGTAGTTCTGGAGTTGGTTTGTTAGGTGTTTTGTATGATAGTGATGAAAACGGAAAAGAAAAAAAGCGTTCTAAACCAAAACCATTTAACCCAGAACCGTTACCAGACGAATTAAGCTTATTATTAAAAAGCAGCTATGGCTTTTTAAAGAATCCGTTTAAAGTTCCGAAGACAGTATCTGAAACGGTTTTCAATTTTGTAAAAAGTAAAGCTGCAAGTAAATTGAGCATTCAAAAGGAATTTAGTTCGACGAAATTCCCTGTTCCGATTACAGTTTTTAACGGTAAAATTTCAGCAAAAAGAACATGGGGAACTGCTATTTTATCTTTTGATCGTATCAATGCGCTTAGAAAAATAATGGGAGGTAGTATTAATGATGTTATTCTTGCTATTTGTGCAGGGGCTATTCGTCGTTATTTAGTAGAAAAAGAAAAACTGCCTTTACATCCTTTAGTAGCAAATGTCCCAATTTCTATTAGAACAGACGATAGTAAAGAAATGAATAACCAGATTGCTAATATGATGATTCAATTAGCAACTCATATAGAAGATCCATTAGAGCGTTTAGAATATATTCAAGAACAGACGATGTTAGGGAAATCGAGACATAATACAATGGGTGCAAAAACATTGGCTAAAATGGCAGATGTTGTGCCTTTTGGTTTGGCGAATTTAGCTGCAGGCTTATACAGTAAGTACAACATGAAGGACTTACATAGACCACCTTTTAATGTGACAATAACAAATGTTCCAGGTCCTAGAGGTCTGTTATATTTAAATGGACATAAAGTGGTTTCAATATTTGGATTAACTCCAGTTGTAGATGGTTTTGGGTTAATTATAGCTGCTTTTAGTTATAATGGGCAAGTGAGTATTACGACGACTTCAGATGCTAAAACAATGCCAGATGCTGATGTGTTTTCAAAATACATAAGAGAATCTGCAAATGAGCTAGAAGTCTTAATTAAAGATCTCAGTAAAGGTAAGTCTTCAGTTAAAAAAACGAAACAAACAAAAATTAAAAGCACACCCTTTTTTACAGCGTTAAGAAAATACTTAAAAGACAATCCTAAAGCAGTTAAAGCTCATAAAGGTGTTTATAATATTCAGTTAGATCTAGGAGATATAACAGAAGGCTATGAAATTGATCTTACTAAAGCAACAGCTGTGGTTAAGAAAAAGAAAAATTTGGAACCTAAAGTCTTGATTGAAATTGAAGATGAGAATTTATATGCTTTGTATAAAGGTAATTTACTTTTAGAAGAGCTAAAAATTCAAGGTCGAATCAAAATAACAGGAACAGCAGCAAGTAAGACTAAATTCACGAAGTTACTCACTGCTTTTTTAGAACGATAATTAATGCATTACAATACAGGTATATTAAAATCTACAGATGGAGAATCCATTTGTTATTATAAATGGGAAGCTAACCCAAAAGCACCTTTTAAAGGTGTAGTGCAAATAGCTCACGGACTAGGAGAGCATGCTGGTAGATATGATCATATTGCACATCTTTTACAAGACCAAGGATATGCGGTTTATGCTAATGATCATCGCGCTCATGGTAAAACTGCGGAAATGAAACGTCTATTTGGATTTTATGACGGAAAAGAATATTTTGAAGATTGTGTAGAAGATATGTATGTGCTTTCTAGCTTAATGAAAACAGAACATCCTCAATCTAAATTCATATTATTTGGACATAGTATGGGGTCGCTCCTTAGCAGAAAATATGTTACAAAATATGGCAAGGAATTAGATGCATTAATCTTATCGGGAACTGCAAGTTTTATAAAAGGACTAGGTAATATTGGCTTAGTTACAGCAACTACAGTAACAGCTTTTAGAGGTCGAGCAAGAGGGAATGAGTTTTTGAAATCTTTCTTCTTTGGAGAATTTAATAAGAAATTCAAGCCAAATAGAACAAAATTAGATTGGATTAGTAGTGATGAAAAACAAGTAGATTTATTTGCTGAAGATCCTTACCGTGTTGAAGATTTCTCTTTAGGTGTATTTCTAGATGTTATCAAGAACTCTAAAACATTGAATAAAGTAGAGGCTTTTAAAGCGACACCTATAGATTTACCAATACTAATGTTTTCAGGAGATAAAGATCCAGTTGGTGAAATGGGGAAAGGCGTCAAAAGAGTTGCTACTCAATATAAACAAAGAGGTATGAGTGATTTTACTTTTAATTTATATGAAGGAGGACGACACGAAATGTTAAATGAAACTAATGCAGAAGCAGTACAGAAGGAAATACTCGATTGGTTAAATGCACGCATACAAGATTAAAAAACAATAATGGAAGAATCCCAAATTTTATATAGAATATTCGCACGTTTTGGAACTGCTTTAGGTGTTTTAAATGGTATGTCATTAAAGGATGCTAGAAAATTGACTAGTCTTCAGTTTAAGGATCATGCTAGTAAAGATGAAGTAAAAGTTATCATCAATAAAATTGACAAAGATGAAAGTAATAGTATCGAACAATTATTAGACGAGACCATCTTGGTTTGTGATGAATTAGGTCCAAATAGAGATTATATTACCTTAATTAAAATCCTGAAAAACATTGGAAGCTCTATTTCTGATGGTCATGACCAAAATGAATATAAGTATACCAATGCACTCATAGATAGATTTGAAAAAGAAATCTCTTTAGTCAATAAAAAAATACCTTCACCACCATTATTTAACATGGTAATGGAGAGTCGATCTTTATTAGAATGGACATCTATTTATTGTCTATATCCGTTTATACCTAAACGTATCAAAGGAAATGGACGCCCAGTGTTGTTAATTCCACCATATTTAGGTGATGATACATCTACTTCCTTTGTAAGGAAATATTTAACCTCTTTAGGTTTTAAAACCTACAAATGGGAGTTGGGTTTTAATATGGTAAAATCACACTATATTCCAAGATTAGAAGAAAAGTTAGCAGATATATATCAAGAACATCAAGAGAAAGTTAGCATCGTTGGTTGGAGTGGTGGTGGTATTTTTGCCAAAATAATGGCGAACAGACACCCGAATCAAGTAGAGCAAATTTTAACGATTGGATCCCCAATTTGGGGAGTTATGGATATGAAAACACCAGTATATGGGTTAATGGAATTTTTTAGAGGGAAATCTCTAAAAGAGAGAAATGAACGGTTTTTAGCAGAATTAGAGCCCGTACCAACAGTTCCAGTAACTTGTATTTATACTAAGCTAGATGGTTTAGTACCATGGAAACATTGTATAGAAGCAGAAACCTTTAGAAAAGATATAAAAAACATTGAAGTATACGGTAGTCATTCAGGAATGGGTGCTAATGCAAGTGTACTATTAGTTACTGCTAATATGTTAAGTGCTAATATTCAAGGTAAAAAAATTAGAGATGTTGGTTCTAATTTTGAACGTGTTTTATACCCTAATTTTTGGAATAAAGCTAGAAAAGCATTCAAATCTAAAAAATCAATTGTGCAAGTCGCAAAATAGTAAGTTATGGATCATATTATTGAGCATCATAAATTTCAAGAAACTTTAAAGCAAATTGCAGAAGAGCAAGATATGGATCTTGCTGAAGTAAAAAAACAAGGCGCAAATTGTATTAAAGAGTTGTATGCTCAGCAGCATCCAATGGCAAAATTAATATCAGTAAAAGGTTTTGATTATATATTATCAAGAGCCTATAATGATAAAATTGATGTCGATCCAAAAGGTATTAAAAAACTCATGAAACTCATGCAGAGAAATTCTGTAGCGTTTATCATGACGCATAAAACTTACTTAGACACTTTAGTGCTTATCTCAACTTTAGCGCGTTATGGTATGCCAATTCCTTATTCTTTTGGAGGTAGTAATTTGGCGTTTCCTGGCATGAAACAATTAGGGAATAATGCCGGTTTAATTTTTATTCGTCGCAGCTTTAAAGATGATTTAATTTATAAAGCAGCATTGAGACATTATATATCTGCAATTATAGATAAAGGTGATCATTTAACTTGGAATATTGAAGGTACACGTTCTAGAACAGGTAAAATCATATACCCAAAAATGGGAATTTTGAAATATATTAAAGAAGGTGAACTACAAAGTTCAAGACCTATAAAATATGTGCCAGTTTCTATTGTTTATGATTTAATTCCTGATGTCAAAGAAATGACAGAAGAAGGTAAAGGGCAGGTAAAAAAGTCTGAAAACGTAAAAGAAGCTGTTAGTTATATTAAAAAATTAGGAAGCGATTATGGTCGTGCAGCCATTAGATTTGGAGACCCTGTAGAGGATGATGAAGATCAACAAGCTATCATTCCAGATATGGAAGAGGATAGTTATGCAGATAAGAATACCTTACCACGATTTGCTTTTGAACTCATTCATAAAACAAATGCCATTACACCAGTAACAACAGTGTCATTAATTTGTCATGTGTTATTGAATGATTTTGCATTAACTAAAAAAGAAATTGAATTTAAGGTCAATCGTTTGATGACCTATATTGGTCAAAAAAAGGAGGACGTTTTAATAGATCGCGGTAATAAGATTGGTGTTACCATTCAAAAAGCTTTAAACTTATTGCAAGGCGCAAGGATAGTTCAAAAAAGTAGAGCCGGACAACGAGCGCAATATAGTTTGGTGTCTACGGAATATTTACCAGCCACGTATTATGCTAATATGGCATCAGGTCATTTGTACCATCAAGCATTTATTGAAATGGCTTTGGTGAAAATTAAAGATGATGTATCTGCTAACCGAATTACTAATTTTTGGGCAGAAATCATGGAACTTCGAAACTTATTTAAGTTTGAATTCTTTTATACTAATAAGCCTAAATTTAGTAGTGAAATTGAAGCAGAATTATTGCGATTTGATAAAAATTGGAGAGCTATCTTATCAGACCCAAAAGGGGATGTGTCGTCCTTATTGAAAAAACAAGATTTATTTGTGTCTAGAGCTATTTTATTGTCTTATTTAGAGGCAGATAAAGTGGTTTGTCACACGTTAAATTCATGGGATACTGATGATGAGTTTTCAGATAATGAATTTATCGATTTAGCGATGTTTAAAGGAAAGGAGTTGCATTGGCAATCTAATATTACACGTTTGGATAGTGTGTCTAAACCTTTTTTAGTAAATGCACTTCGTTTTGCTAAAAACGCTAATTTGATTCCTATAGATAGAACATTGGATTTTGAAGGATTAAACCACTGGGGAAATCAATTAGAAGATTTATCTGAACGACTATTTTATCTTAAACAAATTGAATCTGTTCTAGAGAAAAAAGGACTTAAAGATGAGCCTACAGAAGAAGGCGTTGTTCCAGATTCAGGTAATGACGAGGTAAATCATGAAATAGTTATAGAAGAGGGACCACATATCACAGCATTTTTTGATATGGATAAAACGTTAATCAATGATTTTTCAGCTAAAAAATTCATGACAACACGTTTGTTTAGTGGAAAAACAACTGCTAAAGAATATTTGACACAATTTGTGACAGCTTTATTTTTTGCATCAGGAAACAGAGATTTTGAAGTACTAACTAAAGTCGCAGCTTTAGGAGTAAAAGGTATTAATGAATCTGTATTTGTAGAGTTAGGTGAACAAGTTTTTACTGAGTATCTAGAAGATACAATTTATCAAGAATCTCGAGATCTTATTGAAAAGCACTTAGCTAAAGGTCATAAGGTGGTTATTATTTCGGCAGCGACAACCTATCAAATAGAGCCAATTGCAAAAGCATTAGGCATAAAGGATGTGTATGCTACAGAAATGGAAGTACGTAATAATAAATTCACAGGACGTGTTTCTGAGATGTGTTGGGGAGAAGGTAAAGCAAGAGCTGCTCGAAAATTTGCCAAAAAGAATAAAACTGATTTATCAAAAAGTTATTTTTATACCGATAGCATTGAGGATTTTCCGTTATTAAAAATTGTTGGAAATCCTGTAGCTATAAATCCAGATCAGAAATTATCTCAAGTCGCTTTTGAGAATAATTGGCCAATATTAAGATTTGAAGAGCCTATTGAAAAACCTTTAATTAATGGGTTTAGAACTGGATTAGCAGCGGCAAGTATTTATCCTTCCGCAGTAAAAGGTTTGCTAAAAGGAGCAATGACTTTGTCTAGGCAAGAAGCTGCAAATGCTACATTTTCAAGTATTGGAGATTTAGGATCTAAAATGGCAGGTTTAGAGATAGCAGTAAAAGGAAAACATAATTTAGAAGAAATACGACCCGCAGTTTTTTGTTTTAATCATCAAAGTGCAGCCGATTTCTTTATTGTTATGAAATTAATTCGACACGATTTTACTGGTATTGCTAAAAAGGAGTTAGAACGTACACCATTTGGACCAATTTTCAGTGCTTTAGGAGCTATTTATGTTGATCGTGCAAATAAAGAAAAAGCTATAGAAGCCATGCAACCTGCGGTTGAAGCTTTAAAGAATGGAGTTTCTGTCGCTATTGCTCCAGAAGGTACTAGAAGTGGTAGTAAAACATTAGGAACATTTAAAAAAGGTGCTTTTCATTTAGCAATGCAAGCAGGAGTTCCAATAATTCCAATTGTTATCAAAAATGCATACATGGCAATGCCTAAAGGTTCAAGTATGTTTAAACCAACACATATTGAGGTTGTGGTTTTAGACCCTGTAGATACTTCGCTTTGGAAATTAAAAAACATCAATAAACATATTGAAGACGTTCGAAATTTATATCTTAATGAACTAGAAAATTAAACGCATGAAACATCCATAATCAAATTTTCAAAAGTCTAGAAAATGATTATATGGATATTACATGTGACTATTAAAAAACAATAAAATTGAGCACATGAAACTAAACGTTGGAATATTAGGTGGTGGATCTTGGGGAACAACCGTTGCATCTTTAACAGCAAAAAATAATGACACTATTTTGTGGGCTAGAAATGAAAAAGCTGTTAAAGAAATAAATGAAGAACATACAAATTCTAAATATCTACCAGGGGCCAAATTAAACAAGAATCTTAAAGCTTCGAGTTCTATTGAAGACACTGTTAGGAATGCAGATGTAATTGTAGTTGGAATCCCTTCTCAGAACTTTAGAGAAGTACTTCGTGCAGCAAAACCACATATTAGGCCTTGGGTGCCAATAGTTAGTTTGTCTAAAGGTTTAGAGCTACATACTAAAATGCGTATGACGCAAATTATTGAAGAAGAATTGCCGGGTCATCCAGCAGGAGTGTTAACAGGTCCAAATCTAGCTAAAGAAATTCATTCTGGTCAAGCTGCAGCAGCAGTAATTGCTATGGTAGATAAAACTATTGCAAAACAATTACAAAAAGTGTTTAGTACTGGATTGTTTAGAGTTTATACTAATAATGATGTTATAGGTTGTGAACTTGGTGGTGCACTAAAAAATATTATGGCAATTGCCACAGGAATGGGAGATGGTGCTAATGCAGGAGACAATACTAGAGCAGCTTTAATAACGAGAGGTTTATCTGAGTTAACTAGATTAGGAACTGCTATGGGAGGACGTCGTAGAACGTTTTCTGGCCTTGCAGGAATGGGGGATTTAGTCGCGACATGCTCAAGTTCTAAAAGTAGAAATCATCATGTTGGTTTCCAATTAGGGCAAGGAAAAAGCTTAGAACAAATTATTGAAGAGATGAATGAAGTTGCTGAAGGTGTTAAAACAGCAAAAGCAGTTATGGAATTGGCTAATGATTATGAGGTCGATATGCCAATATCTAGAGAAGTATACAAAGTTTTATATGAAGGTAATACAGTTAATGATGCGTTTAAAGGTTTGCTTAAAATTGAAAGTGGTTCTGAGAAAGAGCCAGGATAGAACTAACCCTTTTTTTTTTGAAAATTGCTTCTGAAACGAGTATGTTAAAAGTATTATCAACCTATAGAATGATTATTAACCAACAGCATGTGTCCTTAAAAAAAACAATAAAAAAGCACACATGAAACGAGCATGTTAAAAACTTTATCATCTAAGAGAATGATTAATAGCGAACAACATGTGTCCTTAAAAAAAAACAATAAAAAAAGACACATGAAATCAATTATCAAAGTCATAATTCTAATTATTTCTTTTACAGCGTTTTCGCAATCTGTGAAGACGCACACCTATGCTATTAAAAATAGCGATTCACTTAAACTTGATATCTATACTCCTAATACTATTGAAGATGACACTAAACTTCCAGTTGTGATTTGGATGCATGGAGGTGGTTTTTCAGGTGGTTCAAGAGATGGAAGTGATGAACAACGATTTATGAATTATCTAACAGAAAATGGTTTTATAGGTGTTTCTATATCGTATAGGTTATTGCGAAAAGGTTCTAAAACAGGATTTGGCTGTCAATGCTCTAAGCAAGAGAAATTATTTACGTTTGCAAAAGCTGCTGAAGATTTATTAGATGCTACAAACTATATCATTCAAAATAGTGATTATCTTCATGTAAATCCTGAAAAAATAATAGCAGGAGGAAGTAGTGCAGGAGCAGAGGCTGTATTGAGCGCAGTTTATATGAGAAACTATTTTATTGAGAACACTACAGTATATGATAACATCAATTATGCAGGTGTGATTTCTTTTGCAGGTGCAATGATTGATGAACACTACATTACCAAACAAAATGCTGTACCAACAGTTTTATTTCACGGCACCAACGATAATATTGTCCCATACTCAAAAGCAGCACATCATTTATGTAAACTCAATGATAAAGGGTATCTTATATTAAATGGTTCTGGAATTATTTTTAAAAGATTAGAGCAATTGAATACGTCTTACTATTTATTTCGTGTAGAAGGAGGTCAACATGAAATAGCGTCCATTCCATTTAATGAAATGGACAATATCAAGTATTTTATAAACAATACAATTGTGCAATCTAAAATAATTCAAACCAAACATTTAGAGTTCAAAGAGTAGGTCTTATTATTACTAGAGTAATGATTGTTTTGTTTTTAGTAGTTTTAGTGTTATTTTGTACAATAATTATTTTATAATAACTATACAAATGCAAATTGCTAAGATGTCTTCAGAATTAAAAACATGTAAAATATTAGCAACACTTATCATTTGTTTTGCTTTTGTTTTTTCATTTCAAGCTCAAGAATTACCACCTATTCAAAACTTCACAGCAGAAGATTATAATGCAGAAAACCAAAACTGGTCTATTTCTCAAGGAGACGATAAACATATTTACGTTGCTAATAATCTTGGTCTTTTGGAGTATAATGGAGCCAAATGGCAACTGTATGAATCTCCAAACAAAACAGTTCTAAGGTCCTTAGAAGTTGTTAATAATCGCGTGTATTCTGGTGGTTATATGGAATTTGGTTATTGGGAACGCAATGCATTGGGTTTACTCGAATACATATCTTTATCGCAAAAACTTGAAATAGAACTTATTGAAGATGAACAAATCTGGAATATTATTTCATTAGATGGTTGGATTCTATTTCAATCTTTAAATCGAATTTACATTATAAATTCATTAGACTTATCAGTAAAAATTATTGATTCTGAAACAGAATTATCAAAAATGATTGTTTCTGATGATATTTTCTATTTTCAGAAAAAGGATATTGGATTATTTAGGATCATTAACGGAAAGTCTGAAATGGTTTCTAATGACTTAATTTTAAAGTCAAATACAATTGTCAATGCTTTTCGTCATGACAATAAATTTTTAATTCAAACACAAGAGAGAGGTTTTTTTGTCTTAAGTTCTAATGGATTAAAACAATGGGACATTCCAGCAAATGATACTTTATTTCAAACTAGCGTATTTAGTAGTCTTGAATTAGAAGACGGCTCTTTTGCATTAGGTACTATTTCAAACGGTATGATTTTTATGACTCCTAATGGAGAAATTAGCTATACTATAAATCAAGGTAACGGATTGATCAACAATACCGTTTTATCTGTTTTTCAAGATATAGATCAAAACATATGGCTAGGGCTCGATAATGGAATTAGTGTTATCGATGTTACGTCTCCTTATCATATTTACAATGATGATACAGGTAAATTAGGTACTGTCTATGCTTCTTTAGTTATCGATGACATGCTTTATTTAGGAACAAATCAAGGTTTATTCTATAAAAAAAGAGGCTCACTTAAAGAGTTTCAATTCATGGAAAGAACCAATGGTCAAGTTTGGAAATTAGCTTATATAGACAATAAATTATTTTGTGGTCATAATAAAGGGACAATGATTATTGAAAACAATAGCGTTGTAAATTCGATTGAGAATGCAGTAGGAACATGGGATTTTAAACAAATTCCTAATGCTGAAAATTTAATTTTACAAGGTAATTACAAGGGACTTAACATCATAGAAAAAGTTGGTAGCGATTGGGTGTTTAGAAATAAAATAGAAGGTATTGATATTTCTAGTCGATTTTTTGAATTCGCAAATAATAGACTCTATGTAAATCATGAATTAAAAGGACTTTATGAATTAAATATAGGAGATGATTACCGTAATGTTGAGCAGATAAACAGAGTTGATGATATTTATAATGGTGTAGGTTCTAATGTCATTAATTATAATGGCGAGCTGATTTATGTGTCTACGGAAGAGGTGTTTAGGCAAAACAAAAATCGAGAATTTGAAATAGACTCTTCATTTACCAATTTATTTCTACCATATAAGCCATTAACAACAATGATGGAAGTTGGAGGGGAAGAAAATTTGCTTTGGAGATTTGCTGATGATAATATTGTGTTTATTTCATATGGAGGAATGAGTGATGTGCCAAATATGAGCTTATTTCCTATATCCAGTACTATTAATGATGTTGTTGATGGATTTGGGAATGTGTCTAAAATAAGTAATAATGAGTATTTGATAGGGCGATATAATGGATACCTATTAATCAATGATGAGGTCATACCGCCTAAAAAAGAATTTAAGATTGCTATAAACACCCTTGAAGTTAACGAGATTGATCATGAAAAAGAAAGATTAGACGCTTCGATTGAAGCAACTTTCAACAACGAAAAAAACAATATAAGTTTTGAGTATAGCTTTGCAAATTATGGAGAAATAGTTGAGAATAAATATCAATATCAATTATTGGGATTATCGGATCATTGGTCAGATTGGACAGATAAATCTTCACATGATTTCGAAAACTTGCCATTTGGATCTTATACATTTAATGTAAAAGGGAAAGTGGGTAATAATATCACTAATAATATTGCTTCTTATTCTTTCACAATTAAAAGACCATTATTACTCTCAAATCTGGCAATAGCATTATACATATTGTCTACTATTATTTTATTATTAGTAATACATTACTATTATAGAAGGTATTATAGAACACAGCAACAAAAAGTTATTCAAAACGCTAAACGTGAACTAGAGCTTCAAGAATTAGAGAATGCACAAGAAATCATGTCTGTAAGAAATGATCAATTACAGCAAGATATTGAGAATAAAAACCGAGAGCTAGCTATATCAACAATGAGTCTTATAAAAAAGAATGAGTTTTTAAATAATATTAAAGAAGAACTTAAAAACGTAGATAATACAGCGGTTTTAAGTCCAGTTATAAAAATAATTGACAAAAATCTAAACAATACAGATGATTGGAAGTTCTTTGAAGAGGCTTTTAATAATGCTGATAAAGATTTTCTTAAAAAAGTAAAAACTAAACACGCTTCTCTAACTCCTAATGATTTAAAATTATGTGCCTATTTAAGGCTCAACTTATCTTCTAAAGAAATAGCTCCATTACTTAATATCTCATCTAAAAGCGTAGAAGTTAAACGTTACCGATTGCGTAAAAAAATGAATTTACCACATGAGGCTAGCTTGACAAATTATATATTAGAAATATAGAAACTATACAGGTAGGGGATTAAGCTATACATTACCACTACATTTGATGCTTCTTACTGTTCGTAGCGTTATACTTATGTTAATTAACATGCCTATGAGCTCCCGTAAAAACTCGTTTTTTTGAGAATATCTTTAATTTAGCTCTAAAACTTTGCGATGTATGTTTTTTGTATTGGTGTTTTTTGCCGAATTCTTATAAACACTATGTAAGTTTGAATTATAACAACTATATGATATGACAACAAAACTTTTATCCTTATTGTTTCTCGTTTTTACTTGTTTGACTTTTGGTCAGGAAGTAACAGTAAAGGGAACAGTTACAGATCAAGCTTCTGGGCAACCATTACCTGGAGTAAATGTACTAGTAAAGAATACCGCTAAAGGTGCTTCAACAGATTTTGATGGTAATTTTGAAATCAAAAATGTTGCAGTAAACTCTATTTTAGTAGTTACCTATCTAGGGTATCAAGACCAACAAGTAATAGTAAAAAATGGAGACACTTTAACCATAGTACTTATCGAAGATACAGAGTCTCTTGATGAAGTAGTAGTAATTGGTTATGGTTCACAACGAAAAGAATTAGTTACTGGAGCTTATTCTAGTATTGATGCTGAAAAAATTGTTGAAACAAATCCAACTAGAATTGAAGAAGCTCTAAGAGGAAGTGCAGCAGGTGTTCAAGTTAACGCAAATTCAGGTTCTCCAGGTGCAGCACTTAATATTAGAATTAGAGGTATTACTACTAATGGTGATAACTCTCCTTTAGTTATTGTTGATGGTGTTAATATTGGTAATGACTTAAGTATTATAGATCCTAATGATATTGAAAAAATGGATATCATTAAAGATGCCAGTTCTGCAATTTATGGAGTACAAGGTGCAAATGGAGTTATACTTATAACTACAAAGTCTGGTAAGAAAAATAGAGAAACTAATTTCTCTTACAACACATACTACACTGTTCAAGAAGCAGATAACCAAATAGATGTTTTCAATAACTACGAATATGCAGTATATGTTAATGAAACTGAAGCTGCAGATGGAAATCCATTGCCTTATCCTAACTTACAGAATTTAGATACAAATACAGATTGGCAGGATGAATTGTTCGAAAGAGCTGCAATGTTTAACCATAATTTAAGTGTTACAGGTGGTTCAGAAACGACTACTTATGGTTTTAGCGCTAGTTATTTTGGTCAAGACGGTATAATAGCTAGTGATAAGTCAAATTATCAAAGATGGACGATTAAGAATAACTTAGGCGTTGATATCTCAAAGAAGTTAAAATTAAATACATTTCTATTATATACTAATATTAGAAGTAAGGGGATTCCTGAAGGAGGAAGAGGTTCTGCCTTGTACTATGGTTTGAATGCTTCTCCTTTAACTCCAGTTTTTGATGATTCTACACCATCTAATATTTCTGGTGGATATGCATATATTGGACAAGAGCAAGGTAATGAGATTATAAATCCACTTGCACTAATAAACAATACGTTTAACGAAGGTTTTGCAGATCGTTTTACAGGTAAGATAGAATTAGAATATAATGTAATTGAAGATTTAAAAGCAACATCAAGACTTAATTTTAATTATTCAAATTTTGGTGGAAGACAATTTTTTCCGCTTCAATATTATGGAGCTGGAAAAGTCGTAAACAATGTTCAATTAGATGTTAATAATTTGGCAGCTTTCAATACTGATACTAATGATAATGGTTCTAGAGACTTGTATGGTACAGTTGCAGAAAATACACAACGTTCCTTTGATTATACTTGGGAGAATTTTATAGACTACAGTAAATCTTTTAATGACAAACATAATTTTAATGTTTTACTAGGAACCTCTATCAGAAGTGAAACTTACAAAGGATTCTTCGGATCTGGACCTTTAAATAGTGGTCCTGAAGTATGGGATAATGCTTATTTAGGTAATTCAAATTCAATAATTGAAGTTGAAGACGATGTCGTAACCTCTAGTTTAGTTACTTCTGCTGATGGAAGAAATGAGAATAGATGGTATTCATTTTTTGCTCGTATGCAATATGACTATGAAGGTAAGTATATCTTTTCTGCTATGGTTAGACGTGATGCTTCAACAAAATTTGGCCCTAATAATAGAATAGGTAATTTTCCATCTATATCTGCAGGTTGGGTAGTTTCAAACGAAGACTTTTTCAATGTAGATTTTATTAATAAACTTAAAGTAAGAGGAAGTTGGGGAATTACAGGTAATGATAAAATTGGTAACTTCAGATGGTTAGGTCTTTTACAAGGAACTACTGGAGAAGCAACTTATCCTTTCAATGATTTATTGTCATTTGGAAATGCAGTTGGTGCTTTAGCTAACCCTGATTTAAGATGGGAAACAAATACACAAACAAACATAGGTGTTGATTTAGGTTTATTTAATGGTAAAATGAACTTAACAGTTGACTATTATAAAAAAACTACAGAAGATTTATTATTAGTACCTGAGATTTCGGGAATACTAGGGTCTACTGCAGGAGGTAGTTCAGCTCCCTTTGTAAATGCTGGAACTATTGAAAATAAAGGTATTGATTTGAGCCTTAATTATAGTCATGATTTTAATGATGATTTCGGCTTTAGTGTAGGATATACGCTTACAAGTATTAAAAATAAAGCATTGCAAGTAAATAATGCTGCAGGTTTTATACCAGGCGGCCTTTTCGGCTTAAACCAAACAACATCTCGTTTCCAAACAGGTTTGCCTATTGGTACTTTTTATGGACTTCAAACAGATGGAATTTATCAAAACCAAGCTGAGATTGATGCCTTAAATACAGATACTAATAATGATGGTGCTATTGATAATTTGGATGCACCATTTCAGGCTAATGCAAGTCCTGGTGATATAAGATATGTAGATGTTGATGGTGATGGTGTCATTGAGTATGGAAGTAGTGATGATCAAACGGTTATAGGAAACCCTATTCCAGATTACACTATGGGATTCAATTTAAATGTGAATTTCAAGCAATTTGATTTTGGAACGTCATTATATGCGTCAATAGGTAATGATATTGCTCGTAGTTATGAGCGTTTTTTAACCTATAGTAATAAGCCAAGTTTTTATGCAAATAGATGGACAGGAGAAGGAACATCAAATACGGTTCCTAGAGCTTCTAATACAGCCTCTAATAATTACTTGTTTTCATCATTTTTCGTTGAAGATGGATCTTACTTAAGAATCCAGAATGTTCAATTGGGTTATTCATTACCAAAAGATGTTTCTGAGAAACTTAACTTAGATAATTTCAGAGTTTATTTTGCAATTAATAACCTATATACGTTTACTAAATATAGAGGATACAATCCAGATGTGTCAAATGCAAGTCCTTTAGGAGCTGGTGTAGATTTAGGTCAATATCCTCAAGCAAGAACGTTCACAACAGGTGTCAATATCTCATTTTAATTTTAAGACTTATGAATTTTAAAAAAATAACAACTATAGTATTAATCATTACATGTCTGTCATGTGAAGATTATTTAGAAATCTTACCAGAAGGTCAAGAGAATTCTGAAACTTATTTCAATTCTCAGTCAGATTATGAGGATGCACTTGTAGGAGTTTACGATTTATTATCTACTACATACCTTAATAATATATTAGGAGAAATTGCATCAGATAACAGTTTGTGTGGAGGAGAGTCTCCAACAGATGTACTAGACTGGCAGCAAATTGATAATATGACGCATACTCCAGATAACAATGCTCTAAGAAATATCTTTCAATGGATGTATGCTGGAATAAGTCGTGCTAATTATATCGTTGAATTTCAAGATAATATTGATTTTGATGGTAAAGATAAATTACTAGCAGAGAATTTGTTTTTGAGATCTTACTATTATTCTGAATTGGTAAAATTCTTCGGTGATGTGCCATTATACGTTGATGGTAGAATATCTATTGAAGATTCGCAATCAATTGATAGAACTCCTAAAGCAGAAGTTTATGCTCAACTTGAATCAGATTTACTACTAGCAATAGAAGACCTTCCATGGCAACAAAATCAAAATGGTAGAGTGACTAAAGGAGCTGCATTAGCCTTATTAGGGAAAATATATTTATATCAAGATAAATTTCCTGAAGCTGCTAGTACTCTAGATCAGATTGTTGTATCAGGTCAATATCAATTGGTTGAAGATTTTGGAATAATATTTCTAAATTCTAATGAAAATAATCAAGAATCAGTTTTTGAAGTTCAGCATTTTGGTGGTGAAGGAGGAGGATTTGGATGCTTTCAATGTGTTGAAGGAAATGTTGCAGTAGGATTTATGGGACCAAGATTTACAGGAGGTAACTTTGGGCCATTTACTTCAGGATTTAGCTTTAATCCACCAACACAAGAGATATATAATGCCTTTACTGCAGATGATGAAAGAAGAGATGCCTCAATATTGAGTATGGATGCTTTTGTAGCAGAAAGACCAAGTGTAACTTTTAACTTTGGTAATACTGATGATTACACTGGTTTTTATAACAAAAAATATATCCCTTATGCTGAAGCAAATGCTGGTGATGCAAATTTAACTCACAGTAATAATTACAGAGCTATTAGATATTCAGATGTATTGTTAATGGCTGCTGAAGCTTTCAATAGAAGTGGTCTTAATGATGTAAAAGCAAGAAACTATCTTAACCTTGTAAGAGACAGAGCTGGATTAGAAGATGTTGAAACATCTGGAAGCAATTTGACTCAAGATATACTATTAGAAAGACGTTTAGAATTAGTTGGTGAAGGTCATCGCTTTTTTGATCAGGTTAGAACTGGTCAAACAAATTCAATACCAGGCTTTACTGATAAGAATTTGTTATTTCCTATTCCAAGAATAGAAATAGAGTTGGCAGGAAATCGTTGGCCACAAAATCCAGGATATTAAAAAATAAAAATTGAGAAATATGAAAATTATAAAGTATGTATTAGGTATTTGTCTTATAGCTCTAGCGGTTTATAGTTGTGCACAAGATGATGATAACAATGATTTTGTTGATAGCATCCAAGCACCAACAAATATTTCAGCAAGCGTGGTTGTTACTCAAGACAATACAGGTTTAGTTACAATCACACCATTAGGTGAAGGCGTGACTAATTACAATGTAGGATTTGGTGATGCATCTGATGCTGCAAATGGTATACAGCCAGGTGATAGTGTAGAACACATTTATGAAGAAGGAACCTATGAAGCTACAATAACAGGAAATGGTTTAAATGGATTGTCAACGACTATAACACAACAAATAATTGTCTCATTTCAAGCACCAGAAAATTTGGTGGTAACTATAGAGAATGATACAGCAATTTCAAGACAAGTAAATGTAAACGCAACTGCTGATTTTGCAATATCTTATGAAGTTGATTTTGGACAAGCTGGCGCAGACCCAATAATGGGGAATATTGATGATGCAGTTTCTTTTGTATATGATGCAGCTGGAACTTATACAATAACAGTAACAGCATTTAGTGCAGCTGTAGAAACAGCTTCTTATACTGAAGAGTTTGTAGTTACTGAAATTTTACAACCATTAACTGGTGCTCCAACACCACCTAGTAGAGATGATAATGATGTGATTTCAATGTTTAGTAATTCATATGCTCTAGATGTTAATGTAAGTTCTTGGAGATCAGATTGGAGTACAAGTACGTTAACAGACCTTCAAATTGACGGAAATGATACTAAATTCTATGCAGATGCAGATTTTGTTGGTGTAGAGTTTTATGGAGCTGATGCAGTAGATGCGACTCAAATGGAAGCATTTCACTTAGATTTTTGGAGTGTAAATGCTACAACATTCAGAATTAAATTAGTTGACCTTGGAGGAGCTGCTACAGAAGCAGAAATAGTATTTGAAAACCTTCCGCAGAATGAATGGGTTTCTATTGAAATACCAATGAGTGACTTTACAGATGCAGGAATGACTTCTATAAATTCTATTCAGCAGTTAATTTTCTCTGGACTTCCAACAGGAACATTTGATTTCTTTATAGACAATGTATATTTCTATAAAGAACCTAGTAATGTACCACAAGGTTTAGAAGGAACATGGAAAATGGCACCTGTAGCAGGAGCCTTAGGTGTTGGTCCTTCAGTTGGAGATATTCAATGGTTTGGATGTGATGACCCATGTGTTGCAGAACGCGCATGTTATTATGATGATGAATATATTTTCGGTTCTGATGGAACTTTTACAAATAATTTAGGTGCAGAAAGTTGGATCGAAGGTTGGCAAGGAGGAGGAGACGCTTGTGGAGCTCCTGTTGCACCACACGATGGCTCAAACGCAGCAACGTATGTATATAATGAAACTGCAGGAACTGTAACCTTGAATGGTACAGGTGCTTTCTTAGGTTTGGCAAAAGCTAATAATCAAGGAGAATTACCTGCTGTAGCAGTACCAACTTCGATAACGTACAACGTAACATTTACAGGAGCTAATTCTATCGACGTTTATGTTGAGTCTGGTGCAGGTGTGTTTTGGCAATATAAAATGGTAAGAGAAGGCGCAACGGCAAATCCTCTAGCAGGTACATGGCAAATGGCACCAGAGGCAGGATCGTTAGGTGTTGGACCAGCAGTAGGAGACGTTAGTTTCTTTAATTGTGATGACCCATGTGTTGTAGAAAGAGCATGTTATTATGATGATAATTATGTATTTGGTGCAGATGGATCATTTACTAATGATTTAGGTGCAGATAGTTGGATTGAAGGATGGCAAGGTGGAGGTGATTCTTGTGGAGCACCTGTAGCACCACATGATGGCTCTAATCCTGCAACTTATGTATATGATGCTGTAGCTGGTACTATTACTTTAAATGGTGCTGGTTCATATTTAGGGCTTGCAAAAGCAAATAATCAAGGGGAGTTACCAAACGTTGCTGTACCAGATACTATAGTCTATAATGTCACTTTTGATGGTGCTAATACCATGAATGTAAATATAGATGTAGGTGGTGGCGTATTCTGGCAATACAAACTTGTAAAACTTTAGAAAATAATTGATATGAAAAATATAATAAAATTTACAACATTAATTCTTACAATGGCATTTTTTGTCAATTGTCAAGAAGATGATGCAGAGATAGGAGATATCATTGCGCCTTCAAATTTAGTAATTACAGCAGAAGTCCTTGGAGTAGATGCTGCAAACCCAAATGGAGATGGTAGCGGTTTTGTTAAACTAATTGCTACTGCAGATAATGCATTAAGTTATAGTTTCCAATTTGGTGATGGTTTAGAAGGTGTTGTGCCTTCTGGTATTGACACTCACCGTTATAGTATTGTAGGTTTAAACACCTATACTGTAGTGGTTAGCGCAATTGGTTCTGGAGGAATTGCAACAACAGCAACAATTCAGGTAGACGTTTTTAGTTCATTTGATGATTTAGAAGCTAAAAACCTGTTGTCAGGCGGTGTTGGATCATCAAAAACATGGTATTTAGATGCATCTTTACCTGGACACTTAGGTGTTGGTGGTAATATAGATATAGCAGCTGATGCCTTTTGGTTTCCATCATTCTTTGCAGCGCAACCTTTTGAGAAATGTAGCGACCCAATTTCAGATTGCTTATGTGATGATGAAATGACGTTTAGTCTTGATGCTAGTGAGCAATTAACTTTTGAGTTAAATAATAATGGACAAACATTTTTCAATGCAGGTCATCAAGCAGTTATTGGTGAAAATGCAGGTGAAGATGCTTGTTTTGATTTTGATACATCTGGAGTAAGTATGGTGTCTTTAGCACCATCTTCTTTTGATTGGTCAATTGTACCAGATCCTAATTTTGTTGCTAGGGGTACAACTATGAATTTTTCTGATGATAAATTTATGGGGTATTATGTGTCTTCATCATCTTATGATATCATAGAAGTAACTAACAGTACACTTTATGTGAGAACTGTTGATGCTCTTAATCCAGTTTTATACTGGTACCATAGATTTACTACAACATTGCCTTCTCAAGATTTTAATTCTATCTATAACAATTTAGTTTGGGAAGATGAATTTGATGTTAATGGAACACCAGACGCTGCTAAATGGACATATGACCTTGGAGCAGGTGGATGGGGTAATGAAGAAGTACAAAGCTATACTAATGCTTCGGAAAATGTTATTGTAGAAGATGGTTTCTTAAAAATTACAGCGAAAGCTGACGGAGGTGGTTATACATCTGCACGTTTAAAATCTGAAGACTTATATGAGTTTACCTATGGAAGAGTAGAAGTAAGAGCAAAATTACCTGCATCTATTGGTACATGGCCAGCAATTTGGACTTTAGGTGAAGATTACCAGACTAATACTTGGCCTGGATGTGGTGAATTGGATATCATGGAGCAAAAAGGACAAGATAAGAACACAGTTTTAGCAACTGCTCATCATCCTGCAGTATCTCCAGGATCTGGTGATTCTGGGAATACAGTTTTGACCACGTCAACAACAGAGTTCCATAATTATACTATGGAATGGACTGCAGATGCTATTACATTTTTAGTAGATGATACTGTATACCATACAGTAGCGAATACTCCAGACTTACCTTTTGATAGTGATTTTTTCTTAATTCTTAACGTAGCTATGGGAGGAACATTAGGAGGAGATATCGATCCAGCATTTACTGAAGATACAATGGAGATTGATTATGTAAGAGTCTATCAATAATTAGTCTTCACGAATAAAAATTAATGAGTTGTCTGAAATGAGTAATCATTTGAATGAGGTTGAGTTAATTGCTCAACCTTTTTCAAGTAATTTGTAACTAAAAAGACATTAAGAATCTCTTAAAATTCTTAATAATAAATGATCTAAGAACCCTAGCAATATTACTATATAATTAAATTATGCTTGAAACAGTAATTCAAAACATAAGTACTAAGTCATCAACTAAATCAATGAGTAATAAAAATATATATATAGGAAGTAAACTGGCTACTTTTCATGAGAATGAAGTAAAAGGAGAATTAATGACTTTTGATAACGAAGTCTATTACAAAATTTCCAATAGTAATAAAATGAGACCATTTTTTATGAGTCTTGTTAGTAATTCTAACCACTGGATGTTTATATCCAGTAATGGAGCCTTAACTGCTGGTAGAAAAGATGCAAATAATGCATTGTTTCCTTATTACACAGATGATAAAATAACAGAATCTGCAGAAATCACTGGAAGTAAGACTATTATTCAAGTTCATTTAGATGATAAAACATTTTTATGGGAGCCTTTTTCAAATAAATATCAAGGCGTTTATTCTATCAAGAGAAATTTGTACAAGAATAACTATGGTAACAAGGTTCTTTTTGAAGAAGTAAACGAAGACTTAGGGATTTCTTTTAGATACCAATGGAATTCGAGTAATAAATTTGGCTTTGTTAGAAAGGCCAAAATTATTAATAATTCAGATAAAAAAATTGATGTAACAATTCTTGATGGTATTCAAAATATCATGCCTTATGGCTTAGCATCAGATTTTCAAAATTCAGCAAGTAACCTTGTTGATGCCTACAAAAAGTGTGAGTTAGAACCTGATACTGGTATTGGCGTTTTTGCTCTAAGTGCAATTATTGTTGATAAAGCAGAACCTAGTGAAGCTTTAAAATCTAATATTGTTTGGTCTTCAGGATTAGATAATCCTACATATTTAATATCATCATTGCAACTTGAAAATTTCCGAAGAGGAAATGCAATTTTTCAAGAAAAAGATATTAAAGCAGAAAAAGGAGCATACTTTATCTCTAAAGATTTAAGCATAGAGCCTAATAGCAATAACAGTTGGATGTTTGTAGCAAATGTGAACCAAACTATAAGCGATATTAACGACATCTCAGAGAAAATCAAAAGTAATATTAATCTAGAAGAACTTATCCAAAATGATATAAAGGCTGGAACTAAACATCTTATAGAACTAGTTGGAGCTTCAGATGGAATTCAACTTGGAGATAATAAATTAAGAAACACTAGACATTTTGCAAATACGCTTTTCAATATAATGAGAGGTGGTATTTTTGATGACAACTATAAAATTGAGAAAATCGATTTTGTTAAATACATGGCAAATGCGAATAAAAAAGTTTCTAAAAAGAAAGAAGAGATTTTAAACAACCTACCAGAAATTTTTGATGTAGATTTTATTAAACAAATTGCAGATAATGATGACGATTTAAACTTTAAAAGGTTGTGTTATGAATATCTGCCATTAAAATTTAGTAGAAGGCATGGTGATCCAAGTAGACCTTGGAACAAGTTTTCTATTAATACGCGTAGTGAAGTTGATGGTTCTAAAATTTTAGATTATGAGGGTAATTGGAGAGATATTTTTCAAAACTGGGAAGCTTTAGCACATTCATATCCTTCATTTATTGAAGGCATGATTCATAAGTTCTTTAATGCAACAACATTTGAAGGCTATAATCCATATCGTGTTACAAAAGGTGGATTTGATTGGGAAGTTATTGAAGAAGATGATCCATGGTCTTACATTGGATATTGGGGAGATCACCAAATTATCTATCTCCTTAAATTTTTAGAGTTTATTGAAAACCACTATCCAAATAAATTATCAAGTTGTTTTACACAAGATTTGTTTGTGTATGCTAATGTGCCATACAAAATTAAGAGCTATCAAGATACTTTAAAGAATCCTAAAGATACTATAGATTTTGATAATGAGTTAGATGAAAAAATTAACTTAGTAAAAGAAAGATTAGGTGTTGATGGTGCTTTATTGAGAGACGAAAACTACTTTATTCACAAAGTCAACTTAATTGAAAAATTGTTGGCCACTGTTTTGGCAAAAGTTTCTAATTTTATTCCAGAAGGCGGGATTTGGTTAAATACGCAAAGACCAGAATGGAACGATGCTAACAATGCTTTAGTTGGTAATGGTGTTTCAATGGTTACTTTATATTATTTGAGACGTTTTATTCATTTCTTTGAAGGTATAGTAGAGAATTCTTCAGATGAGAACTATAATATTTCAACAGAGTTAACAATCTTTTTTAAAGCTGTAGTAGCTACATTAAGAGAAAACAGTAATGTGCTGTCTGGTAAAGTTTCAGATACAGAAAGAAAAACGATTTTAGATGGTCTTGGAACAGCTGGAAGTAATTATAGACTCAAGATATATGAAACAGGTTTTACAAGTGATAAAGAAACCATTTCTAAAGATAATTTAGTAGAGTTTTTTAATGTTTTAAAACAATATTTAGATCATACAATAGTCGCAAATAAAAGAGATGATAATTTATATCACGCATATAACTTAATGACGGTTAAAAGTGATACTGAAGTTTCAGTATCTTATTTATCCGAAATGTTAGAAGGACAAGTAGCTGTATTGAGTTCTGGTTATTTACAACCAAAAGAAGCTCTAGATTTATTAGATGCTTTAAAAGCAAGTGCGCTTTTCAGACAAGATCAATACAGTTATATTTTATACCCAAATAAGGAATTATCTCGCTTTTCAGATAAAAACAATATTCCATCATCATCTGTAGAAAAATCAAAATTACTACAACAACTTTTAGCTGATGGAAATACTCAAATTATAGAAAAAGATACTATTGGTCAATACCATTTTAATGGTAATTTTAATAATGCGGAAAGTTTAAAACTTGCTTTAAATCAACTTCCAGAAGAGAGATATCTGTCTTTAATTAACGAAGACAAAAAATTACTATTAGATATTTTTGAAGAGATGTTTGATCATAAATCATTTACTGGTAGATCTGGAACATTTTTCGGATATGAAGGTTTAGGTTCTATTTATTGGCATATGGTATCTAAACTGCTTTTAGCGGTTCAAGAAAACTGCTTGTTAGCTGTAAATCAAAATGAAGACGAAGTCACAATAGGTAAGCTTTTAGAACACTATTACGAAATTAATGAAGGTATTGGAGTTCATAAGTCACCAGAGTTATATGGTGCTTTTCCAACAGACCCATATTCACATACACCTGCAGGAAAAGGTGCTCAACAACCAGGAATGACAGGTCAAGTAAAAGAAGATGTGTTGTGTAGATTTGGTGAATTAGGAGTTTTTGTTAAAAATGGAGTTGTGTTATTTAATCCAAGATTATTACGACGAAAAGAATTTTTAACAGAACAAAAGGACTTTACTTATACAGATGTAAACAAAGAAGTAAAGACATTACTATTAGAAAAAGACACGTTCTGTTTCACATATTGTCAAGTGCCAATTATTTACAAAATTTCAAATAAAGATAAAATTAGTGTTGTGCTTAATAATGAATCTATTGTAGAATTCAATTCATTAAAAATGGATGTGGGAACATCCAAAACACTATTTGATAGAACAGGAGAAATCAACCATGTAATTGTTGAATTAAATAGATAGATGAGTTTTGCATGAAAAAAAGTATAAAAATAATTACCTACGTTACAGCAGTAATAGTTTTGTTTTCATGTAATATTTCAGAAAAAAAGAAAAATAATTCGACAACCAAAAAAGAACAATCAAGTTTGAACGCAAAAGATATTTTAGGAAACCCTAATTACCCAGCAATTTCTTATGGAGGTTATAGAGCAAAGAGTAGAACTGTTCAGCCAACACTTCCAGAGTTAAAGAGAGATATGAAATTGCTGTATGCAATGGGAATAAGAATTATTAGAACCTATAACGTACAGCCAGATTTACCACACGCATCTAATATTTTAGAAGCTATTAGTCAGCTTAAAAAGGAAGATCCAAGCTTTGAAATGTATGTTATGCTAGGTGCTTGGATAGATTGCCAAAATGCTTGGACAGACAAGGCTCCAAACCATGAAGTTGAGAGTGCTCAAAACGAAGGTGAAATTGCTAGAGCTGTAGCTTTAGCAAATAAATATCCAGACATTGTTAAAGTTGTTGCTGTAGGTAATGAAGCAATGGTAAGATGGGCAGCGAGTTATTTTGTTAGACCAAATGTTATATTGAAATGGGTAAATCATTTGCAGGATCTAAAAACAACTGGAGGCTTACCAAAAGATTTATGGATTACGTGTTCAGATGATTTTGCATCTTGGGGAGGAGGAGATACGAGTTATAGAGTAAAAGAATTAGAAGAGATTATTAAAGCTGTAGATTATGTGTCAATGCACACCTACGCTTATCATAACTCTCATTATAATCCGATGTTTTGGAAAGTGCCTGAAAACGAGCAAAACTTATCCGACATAGAGAAAGTAGATGCAGCTATGCTACGTGCATTAGAATTTGCTAAAAGGCAATATAAAGATGTTTCAGATTATGTAAAAAGTATAGATTCAACCAAAACAATTCACATTGGAGAAACAGGTTGGGCAACTACTTCAAACGGTCATTACGGTGTAAATGGATCTAAAGCAACAGACGAATATAAACAAGGGTTATACTATAATCACTTAAGAGAATGGACTAGCAAAGAAGGTATTTCTTGTTTTTACTTTGAAGCATTTGATGAACAATGGAAAGATGTTCAGAATGCTGAGGGATCAGAAAATCATTTTGGATTAATTAATCTAAAAGGAGAAGCAAAATACGGTATTTGGGATTTAGTAGATAAAGGCGTTTTTAAGGGGTTAACTCGACTAGGAAAACCAATTTCAAAAACATATAACGGTAATAAAGAAGCTTTGTTGAAAGATGTTTTAGTACCAAATACAGAATATCAAAGATAGATTGAAACTAAAATAGTTTCAAAAAATGTTTAACTAATTAATTAATAAGATGTTTAAAACTATACTGTTTGTGTTGTCATTTGCTGCATTGTTAAGTTGTGGCACTAGTTCAAAACGAAGCGATGTTACTGTTTCTAGTCGCACAATTCTTGTAGATAATAAGCCTTATATAATTAAGGGGATTTGTTATCATCCAGTACCAAAGGGAAGTCCAAACAAAAGAAGCTGGGCTACTTTAACTCAAGATTTAGAATTAATGACAGAGGCTGGCATCAATACTATCAGAGTGTATGCTCCTATAGACGATGTAAAAGTTTTAGATGAGATTAGTCAAGCTGGAATTAAAGTAATTATTGGTTTTGGTTATAATCAAGATGGTGTTTTTGATATTTTATCAGGATCGTTTATTGATTATGTAAACAAGTACAAAGACCATAATGCCATATTGATGTGGGAATTGGGTAATGAATTTAATTACCATCCACAATGGTTTGAAGGTGATATCAAGAATTGGTATAACGCGATGAACGATGCTGCAGGTTTAATTCACGAGCAAGATCCTTCACACCCAACAACAACAGCACATGGAGACTTACCTGATGCTCTTGCATTGTCTTTAAGTGATAATATTGATGTTTGGGGAATGAACGTATATAGATGGGATAAACCTGCATCTATCTTTAGAGAATGGGAGGCTGTAAGCTCAAAACCAATGTATCTCTCTGAAACGGGTGGAGATAGTTATATGAAAGTAGCAAACGCTGGCTACGAACAAGGTGAAAATCAAAAAGCACAAGCAGACGCTACTAGAAACATATTAAAAGAAGTTTTTGATAATCAACAGACTTGTTCAGGAGTGGCAGTATTTTCTTTTACAGATGGTTGGTGGAAAGCTGGTAATAATGATGTTCAAGACATTGGAGGTATAGCGCCAAATAGTGCAGGAGTACCTTATGATGGAGATCCTAATGAAGAGTATTGGGGAATTGTTGACATTGATAGAAACAAGAAAGAAGCTTTCAATGTTCTTAAAGAAAATTATTTAAGTATAAGTGAAACAAAAAAATAGAAAGCATATGAAATCATTCAAATATAGGTTATGCATTCTTCTAGTGATTACAATAATGAGTTGTACTAAAAAACAAGAACCTTTAGAAGTCGAAGTTTATGAAACTTCAGCTAGTGGAAATCAATTGACAAAAATCACTGAATTCCCTTCCGAAGACAGTATGGATACCATACAATTATTACCAGAAGAAACATATCAAAAAATCACTGGTATTGGCGGTTCTTTTACAGAATCTACGGCCTCTCTACTACAACGTTTGAGTAAAGAAAATAGAGATAAAATTATTGAAGCTTATTTTGGAGAAACAGGTGCACGTTATTCATTGACAAGAACACATATAGCATCTTGTGATTTTTCTCTAACTAATTACACCTATGCTCCTGATGATGGTGATGTAGAATTAACAAACTTTTCAATTGATGAAGATCGGGATGATTTAATACCAATGATTAAGGATGCGATGGCAGCCTCTAAAGATGGTTTTAATATTGTAGCTTCTCCTTGGACTGCACCACCTTGGATGAAAGATAATAAGGCGTATGTCGGCGGAAAATTGCTGCCAGAATATTATGAGTCTTTTGCATTATATTTTTCAAAATATATAGAAGCTTATGAGGCTGAAGGCATTGATATTTGGGGATTAACTCCAGTTAATGAACCACATGGAAATGGTAATAATTGGGAAAGTATGCATTTTTCTCCAGAGGAGGAAACAGATTTTGTACAAAACCACTTAGGCCCAAAATTAGAAGCCGATGGGAAAGGAGCTATAAATATCCTTGGATATGATCAAAATAGAGCAGGAATTAAGGAGTGGGTTGATGAGATGTATAAAGATGAAGCCTCTTCAAAATATTTTGCTGGTACAGCTATCCACTGGTATGAGAGTACGTATGACTATTTCCCTGAAGATCTACAATATGCACACAACAAAGCACCTAATAAGTATTTAATTGAAACAGAAGGCTGTGTAGATTCTGAAATCCCTAAATGGAGAGACGATAAGTGGTATTGGTCTAAAGAAGCAACAGATTGGGGTTGGGATTGGGCTTCAGATAAAGATAAGCACTTACATCCAAAATATGCACCAGTTAATAGATACGCTAGAGATATCATTGGTTGTTTAAATAATTGGGTAGATGGTTGGATCGATTGGAATATGGTTTTAGATAAACAAGGTGGGCCAAACTGGTTTGAGAATTGGTGTGTTGCTCCAATTATTGTAGATCCAGAAAATGATGAAGTCTACTTCACACCAATATATTACACAATGGCACATTTTAGCAGGTATATACGACCAGACGCAGTGGTGATTGGTGTTCAAAAAACAGATGAATCAATAATGGTCACAGCAGTAAAAAATCCTGATGGATCAATTGCTGTAGTCGTATTTAACGAAGGAGGAGAAGCAAAAACGTTTGCTTTAAACTTAGGCGATAAAACAGTAAATATTAAAATCAGTGAACAAGCTATTCAAACAATATTGATACCAACGAAATAGATTACAAAAAACTAACTAAAACTATGTCAAACTTAATAACGTCTTCTAAAGTCCATCTGGGTCAAAAAATAGCATTTGGTATTGGTATGTTTGCCAATCAAATGTTCCCGGCTATTATGGGAATATTCATGGTGGTTTTAGTGCAAGATTTAGGTTTTCCTGGATGGATGTGGGGTGTAATTTTCTTTGCGCCACGAATATTTGATTCAATTACGGACCCAATTATGGGTTTTATTTCAGATAATACGAAATCAAAATGGGGACGAAGACGCCAGTATGTATTAGCAGGTGGCGTAGTTATGGGAGTTTCGTACATTATAATGTGGCAACTTTTTAAGGAAAACTCTTTGCAATTTAATTTCTGGTATTTCTTTTTATGGTCTCTTGTGTTTTATTTGGGACTTACATTATTTAGCGTACCGTATGTTGCTATGGGATATGAAATGAGTGACGATTTTCATGAGCGTACTAATATTATGGCAATTGCACAATTTATTGGGCAATGGGCTTGGGTGATAGCGCCTTGGTTTTGGGTGATTATGTATGATCCTGAATGGTTTCCTACACCAGAAGAAGCTGTAAGACAATTATCTTTTTGGGTTGCGATTCCTTGTGCAATTTGTGCTATGGTACCTGCACTGTTTATAAAAAGCAAATCAACACTGGACGAAGATTATGAGCCTTTAAATGCAGCAAATATAGGGAGTAGTGTAACTAAGATTTACGACAGTTTTGTTGAAGCCTTTAAAATTAAGGAATTTAGAAAAATATGTGGAGCTACATTTTTAATTTTTAATGCATTTAATACAGTTGCAGCACTTACGTTTTTTGTAATCGTTTATAAATTATTTAATGGTGATACAGAGGCCAGTGGTATTTGGGTTTCTTTATTTGGCTGTTTAGGAGCATTTGGAACTACATTTATTGTAATTCCTGTAGTCACATGGATGTCTAAGGTTTTAGGAAAGAAAAAAGCATTTTTAGTTGCTCAAGGTATTTCAATTTTGGGTTACATCATGCTATGGTTTTTGTTCGTACCTGGAAAGCCCTGGATGTATATTATTGCACTTCCATTCTTTTCATTTGGAATTGGAAGTTTATTCACAATAATGATGTCCATGACTGCAGATATTATTGATGTGGATCAACTTAATACAGGAAAACGAAGAGAAGGGATATTTGGAGCTATCTACTGGTGGATGGTTAAAGTTGGATTTGCAATTGCAGGAGCACTGAGTGGAATAATTATTGGTATTGTAGGGTTTGATCCAGACTTAGCCACTACAGATCAGCAATCTGCTGTAGATGGATTACATGCTTTCTTTTGCTTTTTTCCTGTTGCTGGTACACTTCTAGCGATGTATATCATGCGTAATTATAATATTACAGAAGAAAGTGCAGGAGAAGTAAGAAAAGAATTAAATAAACGTAAAGTAGAAAATAATAATTAAGATATATAACGATTAAACTATGTCAGTTAGAGCAGGGAAAATAATGGCGTTAGCAGGTGAAAAACTTGCTAATAAATCAGATAAAGAATTACAAGTACTATTTAAAAGTGCATTAGATAATGGGATGCATGGTCTGTGTTTTAGCCCATATGAAGAAGGTCAAGAAGCAGGAGATGAAATTTCCGAAGAACAAATACGTAGACGTATGGAAATTATAAAACCATACACTAAATGGATTCGTACTTTTTCGTGTACAGATGGTAATGAGATTATTCCTCGTATTGCAAACGAATATGGTATTAAAACATTAGTAGGAGCATGGTTAGGGGACGATGATGATATTAATAAACGAGAAATAGCGGGTCTTATTAAATTAGCAAAAGATGGTTATGTAGACATCGCTGCAGTTGGTAATGAGGTTATGTATCGTGGTGATTTAACTGAAGATGAACTATTAGATTTCATGAATGAGGTAAAACAAGCTATACCAGATGTACCAATGGGTTATGTAGATGCGTATTATGAATTTACCGATAGACCTAGAATAACTGAGGCTTGTGATGTTATACTTGCTAATTGTTACCCGTTTTGGGAAGGTTGCCCTTTAGAGTACTCTCTATTGTATATGAAGGAAATGTTTGCTCAAGCCACATCAGCGGCGAATGGTAAGAAAGTCATTGTTACTGAAACAGGATGGCCAAATATGGGTACAAATTTTGAAGGATCATTTCCTACCTATGATAATGCAATGAAGTATTTTATTAATTCTCAAAAATGGTCAAAAGAAGACGGTATCGAGATGTTTTATTTCTCTTCTTTCGATGAATCATGGAAAGTTGGAGATGAAGGTGATGTTGGTGCGTATTGGGGACTTTGGGATAAAGATGAAAAGCTAAAATTTTAAAAGGATATTCTATTTTTTTTATGACTTTAGTATATCTTTATTAAACTGAATTAATTAAAATTAAGATGAATATTAGAGAGATTCGATTCATAGTTACCATTCTTATTTGTAACATAGTATTTACCTGTGCTGAATCACCCAAAAGAGATTTGTATCCTGAAACTTTAGTTGGTGGGTTTGAGTTATTATCTGCTGAAAAAACGGGAATAGATTTTAACAATGCTATTAAAGAATCAAAAACAGTAAATCACTTATACTATAACCAATTATATAGTGGTGCTGGTGTAGCCATTGGCGATATAAATAACGACGGTCTTCCAGATATCTTTTTCTGCGGAAATCAAGTCAGTGATAGATTGTATTTAAACAAAGGTGATTTAAAATTTGAAGATATTACTAAGAATTCTAAAGCTGCAAGAAATTCAGGTTGGTCTTGGGGAGTCACCATGGCTGATATAAATAATGATGGGTATTTAGATATTTATGTCAGTAGAAATGGCGAGTCTATGACACCTGAAGATCGCAAAAATCAATTATACATAAATAACAAGGATCTCACTTTTACAGAGTCTGCTATGTCATATGGATTAGCAGATGCTGGGTTTTCTTCTCAAGCTGTATTTTTCGATATGGATAATGATGGCGACTTAGATATGTATCAGGTAAATCAACTTCCAGATGCAAGATTATTTAGACGCTATAAAAATATTCCTAAAAAGCGTGAAGTGTTTTATAAAGACAAGCTTTATAGAAATGATAACGGAACATATAAAGATGTTTCAGAAGAAGTTGGTATCTCTAGAGACATGACTTATGGGTTAAGTGTTAGTGCTTCTGATTTTAATAATGATGGTTGGACAGATTTGTATATTGCAAATGATTATGATAAACCAGATGTATTGTATTACAATAATGGAAATGGGACATTTAAAAATGTAATTGATCAAAACCTAAAACATATATCCCAATTTAGTATGGGAACAGATACTGGTGATATCAATAATGATGGTCTAATGGATTTAATTACATTAGATATGGCTTCCGATGATCACTATCGATCTAAAACGAATATGGGTTCTATGAGTTCTGAAAAGTTTCATGAGTTAGTAGATTCAGGAAATCATTACCAATACATGTCAAATACACTTCAAATAAATAATGGAAGTAATAGTTTTTCAGATGTTGCGAATATTGCAGGAATAGCAAAAACCGATTGGAGTTGGGCTGGATTATTAGTTGATTTAGATAATGACGGTCTTAAAGACATTATAATATCAAACGGAGTTAAGAAAGATGTGAGAAACAATGATTTTTTAACGGGTTTAAACAAAAAACTTGAAACCGATTCCCAAGACTTTTTTAATATGACTAAATCAGCGCCTTCAGTACCATTAGCTAACCATGCTTTTAGAAACAAAGGTGATTTGAAATTTGAAAAAGTTGCTGAAAAATGGGGTTTTAATACACCAAGTTTTTCAAGTGGAATGTCTTATGGAGATTTAGATAATGATGGCGATTTAGATATCGTTGTAAACAATATGGAAGCATCAGCATTTGTTTATGAAAATAAAGCAAATGGTAATTTTCTTAAGATTAAATTAAAGGGTTCTGAACAAAACAAATTGGGTTATGGCGTAAAAGCTATAATTCATCACAATGGAAAAAAGCAAACTGCAGAGAACACGGTAACTCGTGGTTATTTGTCATCTGTTGAGCCAGGCTTGTTCTTTGGACTTGGAAAAGATATAGAAATAAGTAAAGTCGAAGTTATCTGGCCAGATGGAAAAACCAATGTGTTTGAAAACCTTAGCGCAAATAAAGAAATAATAGCAAATTATTCTAAAGCTAAAACTATTTCAAAAACACCAACGAGTAAGGCTACACTATTTAATAAAATTAAACCATCAGATATAGGTGTTTCTTTTGTTCACCAAGAAAATGATTTCAATGAATATGAGGAGGAAGTTTTATTGCCACATAATATTTCACAAAACGGTCCTTTTACAACTATAGCAGATGTTAATGGTGATGGGTTAGAGGATTTGTTTATAGGTGGAGCATCTGGTCAAGTAGGAGCCCTTTATATACAAAAACAAGATGGGAATTTCGTAGAAAGCTCATCACAACCTTGGGAGCAAGATAAAGACTCTGAAGATCTTGGAGCTTTATTTTTAGATGTCGATGCAGATAATGATGTAGATTTATATATAACCAGTGGTGGAAGTGAATATAAACAAGGCAATGAATTGTTAAAGGATAGACTCTATATAAACAATGGCTTAGGAGAGTTTACTAAAAACGGTTATGCACTTCCTAATATTTATGAAAGTACGATATGTGTGAAGTCTTCTGATATTGATAACGATGGCGATTTAGATTTGTTTATAGGTACTAGGCTTACATCAGGTAAATATGGATTTCCAGCCAGTAGTTATATTCTTATTAATGATAAAGGCAATTATACTATGGCCTCTAATAAAGTAGCAGTTGATTTAATTAATATAGGTATGGTTACAGATGCTGTTTTTACTGATATTGATAAAGATGGCGATGATGATTTAATGATTGTTGGTGAATGGATGGAGGTAAAAGTGTTAGAAAACAACAATGGAATATTTAAAAGTAATTCTGAAAAATTCGATTTAAATAATACAAGAGGCTTATGGTGGTCTATTACTGCTAGCGATTTAGATAACGATGGCGATGATGATTATATCATTGGAAATCTTGGATTAAATAATAAATTTAAAGCTACAGAAGAACACCCTTTTAAAGTGTATGCTAATGACTTTGACAATAATGGGACTAATGATATAGTGCTCGCAAAATTTTATAAGGATGACTATGTTCCTTTGAGAGGACGAGAGTGTACAAGTCAGCAAATGCCATATGTTGCTGAAAAATTTAAAGATTATCACAGTTTTGCATCATCTACATTAATTGATATACTTCCTGAAGATAAAGTAGCCGAAGGTGTAGCATATGAAATCACTAATTTTGAAAGTGCTATTTTAATTAATGAAGGAGGTAAACTTGTTAGAAAAGCATTACCTATACAATCTCAAGTAACACCTATAAAATCATCAATAGTTTTGGACTTAAATAATGATGGTCATAATGACATTTTAACTGTTGGAAATCATTATGGAGTAGAAGTTGAAACAACACGTTATGATGCAGGAATTGGTAATGTTCTATTAGGTGATGGTAATAATAATTTCACAGATTTAACACCTATAGAAAGTGGTTTATATATTCCATTTGATAGTAGGGATGTGAAAATTATAAAGCAAAGAAATAGAAGCTTGTTAATTATTACCAATAATAATGATGCGGTTTCTTTTTATAGTTTTAATAATTAGTAGCCTTTTATTATTTGGTTTTTAATATTCAAAAAACGCCTGTTTTCATATAGACTATCTCTATAATATATCCTTAATTATAATTTTACATATAAAACTAATCATACAAGCAATGACTAGAAGCACTACGGGGCTTGCTAACAACACAACATTACCCATACAAAACTTAATCTCTCAGTAATCTAGTCTTTTTTCGTGAATCATGAAAATGCTATAAATGCCTATTATTATTGAATAAATTGCTAAAACCATAGCGAAAATGAAGTTTTATTGCGATGTATGCTTTTTGTAGTGCGTATTATGTGGGATTTCGTAACTTATAGTCATAAATTTATAAAATCCACAAAATTAGAGTTCTTGTCTGTTTTGCAAAGACATGCTATGAAATATAATTTTGGATCTTTAATTAATTAAAACAAATGTTATTATGAAAAAAATTACTTTAATGTTTATTCTTTTGACAGTGTCACTTGGGTATTCACAATCTTTACCTTTTGATTTCAGCGACCCGGTTCAATTGATGCCTGGAGAAGAAGGAACAACGTCAATGATCATTGATGATGCTGGTAACGATGTTATGCAGGTTGTCGGTGGAACAGCAGATTGGGACCATGTAGGAATTACATTTGATGGAAGGATAGATCTTTCAGATCCAGCTACTAATAGTATTACCTTTAGAATGAAGGCAACTACCGATTTAGGAGTTAGAAATCATTTATTAAAATTTGAAGGTGGTTTAAATGGTTCAGACGCAAACGAAGTTGCATTTAGTACAGCTGCAGGAACCGATTGGCAAATATTTACTTTAGACTTTGATGGTTCAGTACAAGGTAATCCAGGAGATTATAATAAGATGATCATTTTTACAGATGCAGGCGGAGGAGCAGCTACTGGGACATATTTAATTGATGATATAGCTGGAGGTACTAATATTGGTGCACCACCAGAACCTGAAGCTATATTACCTATCGATTTTAGTGATGCTTTTGAATTATTTAATGCTGGTGGTTCTACACCAAGTTTAACAACAGATGCTGGCGATGATGTTATGCAAATTGTTGGCGGTGGCGGTGATTGGGACAATGTATCAATCAATTTCGCTCAAAATGTAGATCTTTCAGATGCAGCTAATAATACGATTACGTTTAGAATGAAAGCTACTACAGATTTAGGAGTTAGAAATCATTTACTAAAATTTGAAGTTGGAAGTGGTGGTTCTGCAACTGCAGAAGTAGCATTTAGTACAGCAGCAGGAACAGCTTGGCAAGATTTTGCTTTAGATTTTGATGGATCTATTCCAGGTGGTCCAGGTAATTATGGTCAATTATTTATTTTTACCGATGCAGGTTCTGGAGATACTGGTACGTATTTAATTGATGATATTGCTGGTGGAACTAATATAGCACCTGTTGGAGATCCAGAAGCGGCACCAATACCAAACAACGCAAATGGTGAGACCTACAGTATTTACAATGATACGAATGGTTATACGACAGTATTCCCATTTATATATGATTTTGGAGAATTAGATGCTGGTGAAGGAGAGCCAGATTTAGATCCTGGAACTGGAGTGAATCTAGCTCTAAAATGTGATTTTTCTTTTGCAGGATACGGACAAGGTGAAGGTGGTCCAGATGATGTATCAGCTTACAACTTTGTTAATTTTAATTATTGGGCTGAACCAGGTGTGCCAGGTTTTCAATTTAGAATGATTAGTAATAGTGGTGGTGTTACAGAGCATACTTATGAAATTGGAACAGACGAGCCAGTTGTTACTGGTCAATGGGTTCAAGTATCAATACCAATGACACATTTTACGAATCTAGGATTTTCAAGTGCTAACTTTTTCCAATGGAAAGTTGAAACATTTATGCAAGTGGTAACTGATCCTGGTACTGTTTATTTAGATAACATTATATTGACATTAAACGCATTATCAGTTAGCGAATTTGATACTGCACAATTTAAAGTGTTTCCAAATCCTACAAAAAATGATTGGAACATCTCTAGTAGTGCAATTATTAATACTGTAAACGTTTATGATATTTTAGGTAAAAAAGTGATGTCTTTATCGCCTAACGCAACAGAAGCAGTAATTGATGCATCTAAATTAAAAACTGGAATGTATTTTGCTAAAATGGAAAGTGACAATGGTTCAAAAACTGTTAAGCTTATCAAAGAGTAAATAGATTTTAATATCTATCAAAATATTAAAGCGTGTTTATATTTTTATAGACACGCTTTTCTTATATATTTAATTTAGATAACTAACTTTACACTATAAAATATTAAGTAAAAACTATATGTTTAAAAAATTAGCCTTTTCGATGTTCTTAGTAGGTTTGATGCTTAGTTGTACTCAAAAGAACAATTCAGTAATTGAAACTAAAGAAAAGAATGAAAAAGCTAATGACTTAATAAATGAAACTAGCCCTTACTTATTGCAACATGCATATAATCCAGTAGAATGGAAAGCATGGAATAATGAATCATTAAAATTAGCAAAAGACCAAAATAAACTCATAGTAATCTCAGTCGGTTATTCGGCTTGCCATTGGTGCCATGTTATGGAGGAAGAGAGTTTTGAAAACGATTCTGTCGCTAAAATAATGAATGAGAATTTTATTAGTATTAAAGTTGATAGAGAAGAAAGACCTGATGTTGATCAAATTTACATGAATGCTGTTCAGTTAATGACAGGAAGTGGAGGATGGCCTTTAAATTGTATCACATTACCAGACGGAAGACCTGTTTTTGGTGGAACATATTTTACTAAAGACCAGTGGACAAAAATTTTAGATGACATGTCCACATTGTATAAAAACGATCCAGATAAAGTAATCGCCTACGCAGAACAACTAACTGAAGGTGTTAAGAATTCAGATTTAATTACTGTAAATGAAGAGGATATTGAATTTAAACCATTAGTAATTAAAACTTTGGTTAAACAATGGAGCGCATCTTTAGATTTTCAACTTGGCGGACAAAAAAAAGCACCAAAATTTCCAATGCCTGCTAATTTGAACTTTTTACTACGTTATAGTTTTCAGTATGATGATAATGAGCTTCAAGAATTTGTATTAACCACTTTAGATAAAATGGCTAATGGAGGTATTTATGATCAACTAGGTGGTGGTTTTTCAAGATATTCTGTTGATGATAGATGGCATGTTCCTCATTTTGAAAAAATGCTTTATGATAATGCACAATTAGTAAGCCTCTATTCAAATGCCTACCAAATTACTCAAAAAGAATCCTACAAAACAATTGTTATCGAAACGTTAGACTTTATAGAAAGAGAGCTAACTCAAAAAGATGGAGGATTTTATTCATCACTAGATGCCGATAGTAAATCGAAAGATGGCGAGTTAGAGGAAGGAGCCTTTTATGTTTGGACCAAAGAAGAACTTCAAACAGAACTAGGGGAAGATTTTGAACTTTTTAAATCTTATTACAATATAAATGCAAAAGGAAAATGGGAAAAAAGCAATTATATTTTATTCAAAACAAAAACTGACGATGAGTTTTTGAAAATTTTTAATTTATCTCAAGACGCATTTAATACAAAACTATTAGGTTGGAAAACTATTCTTTTAAAGGCTAGAAGCAAAAAGGATAGACCTAGAACAGATGATAAGGTATTAACGTCTTGGAATGCTTTAATGCTAAAAGCCTATGTCGATGCTTATCGTGTCTTTGGTAATAAATCGTATTTAGATAAAGCAATTCTGAATGGAAAATTTATAAAAGAAAACCAAATAGATATCAACGGTTCTTTATTTCATAATTATAA
>CAJQOA010000020.1 GCA_905479815.1 uncultured Psychroserpens sp. | reverse complement strand
TGATTTTAACGTTTTCAAATGCAATAGCACCACGTATAATACCAGATATAACATTGTGTAACGCATCTATAATTTGCAACTTCAATTCATTTTTATGATAAATGATACTCACTTCTCTTGCAGGAGATGGTTCGTTGAAATGATGTAACATTTTTGACATTTTTTCATTAAGATCTAGTGTGTTTAAATAAGGAAGGAGTGTCATACCTAGACCCTCGTTAGATAATTTAACTAATGTTTCTATACTGCCACTTTCTAATGAAAACTCATCATCTTCATGACTTTTAAATACTTTACAGAGATTAATGACGCCATCTCTAAAACAATGACCATCTTCAAGAAGTAGCATATCATTCAAATCTAAATCAGATACATCAATTTTTTTCTTGTCCTTTAATCTATGATCATTTGGGATATAAGCTACAAAAGGTTCATAATACAGAACACGTTCTTTTATGGTGTCATGTTCTAATGGTGTTGCGGCAATGGCAGCATCGAGATGACCATCCATAATACGAGTTATGATTTCTTCGGTAGTTAACTCTTCAATTTTGAGATGTACTTTAGGGTATTTTTTGATGAAATTTTTAAGAAACATTGGTAATAGCGTAGGCATAACTGTTGGGATAATCCCTATTCTAAATTCACCACCTATAAATCCTTTTTGTTGATCAACAATATCTTGGATACGCTCAGACTCATCAACTATGTTTTTTGCTTGTTGTACGATTTTACGACCTACATCTGTTAATTCTATAGGTTTTTTGCTTCTATCAAAAATTTGAACATCTAACTCATCTTCTAATTTTTGTATTTGTGTACTTAATGTTGGTTGTGTTACAAAGCACTTATCTGCTGCTTTTGTGAAGTTTTTGTGTTCTGCAATTGCTAACACATATTTTAGTTGTGTAATTGTCATATGTATTCATTTAGACTATAAAGATATAAAAAGTATTCATTATAACTATGATAAATTAAATGAATCGTATTATAAATTTGTATAAACAAAAACAATAATAGATATGACACTAAATAGTATAGGTTTAGAAACCAAAAAAATGAAAGAAATCGCTGTAGAGTTAAATGTACTCTTGGCAAATTTTCAAATTTATTATCAAAACTTAAGAGGAATTCACTGGAATATAAAAGGCAAGCGTTTTTTTGAATTACATCCTAAGTTTGAAGAATTATATACAGATGCTAATCTTAAAGTCGATGAGATTGCTGAGCGAGTTTTAACGCTTGGCGCAACGCCATTGCATACATTTGAAGATTACTCTAAAGCAGCCAAAGTACCTGTTGGAAAGAATATTTCCGAAGATGAAAAAGCAGTGCAACTCATTGTGGATTCACTTAGTGAGTTATTAAAAATAGAACGTCAAATTCTAGGAGCTTCAGACGAAGCGAGTGATGAAGGTACCAATTCTATGATGAGTGATTTTATTACGCAACAAGAAAAAACGGTTTGGATGATGAAAGCTTGGTTAGGTGAGAGTGTTTAATTTTTGAAGAGCACATATATTTATAAATAAAAACCCATCAGAACATAATATTCTGATGGGTTTTTGACTAATTAAATTCAACTAAAATCAGTGTTTTTATTCACATCCAGATTCAATGTTAGTAATCCAAGCAGCTGAACTTACTACATTTGGACCTGTTGGATTGTTTTCGTTACAATCGTAAACTGTCCAGTCACTGGTGAAATTACCAGACTCTGTATTAATGTTTACAACTACTAATCCATCATTACTAATTGAAGTTGACCATGTACCTGTAGTAATCATTTCATTATCTAAGTTTACAGTAACAGTACCATCACTTCCAAATATATAGGTGTATTCTTGGTCTCCAATAGTTACTGTCCAGAATTGACATGCAACCATTAAAATAGAGACGTCTTCTTCAGAACAGCCTGACTGGTTTCCACATTCAACAAAATCGTTTTCAGTGAATCCTTCACATTCTGCATAACATGCATTAGCGAATACTTCTATGATTACTTCTCCATTTTCTTCATATTGTACACAAACTGGATCAAATACTTCATCGCAACCACAATCATTACCACCATCGTTTCCTCCAAAACAAGTTTCTAATAATTCGATAAATGCTTCTTCGTTACCAATTGTCAGTACTGTTCCGTCTTCTAAAGTCACATCAAAAGAATATACAAAGTCAAAGTAGTATACATTATATAGTACAGTATCTAATTCTTCTTGAGAACCTACAGTTATTGTGTCACCATTATCTGTAATAATCGTTAACGGGAAATTAAAAGAAAAGCAATCGGTACCACCTGGACAGTTATAGTCTTCTTCACAGTTTTCTGCAAAATCATTTTCAGTAAAACCATCACATTCTGCATAACAAGCATTTGGGTACGTCATTAAAAATGTTTCTCCATCTGGAGCAGTTATTTCTACACATACTGGAGCGTATTCTTCAGTACATTCGCAATCAAAACCATCGTTAAAATCACAAGATTCTAATAAAACAATAAATTCTTCTTCATTGTTAATCGTTGCAGTTTCTATAGCATCTGTTTCGTCATTGTATACTTCAACATCAAAAGGAAACTCGATACCATCAATGTAAAGATCATTTGTAGAATTAATTGTAACATCAATTAAATCTTCAAGATTGTTAACAGTAACTGTAGTGCCGTTGTTGTATGATAAGTTTATAGGATAAACGAAATCAAAACAGAAATCAAAAACAATGTTTCCTGTAGGGTTTTCAGTTGGGATTACATCTCCTTGATTATCAAATTGTGTTCTTAATTGAGATAAAGATGTAGTGATTGATGCGCTTTCTTCAATATTTTGCTCTTCTACTACAGGTTCATTATTTGTACATGATGTAAAACAACAAACGACAAATAAGACGCTTAAAAATGCTAATTTTAAATTTTTCATATTTTCAATTTTAGAATTTGTTTTTATTTTTTTGGTGATTAATCATAGCTAAAACAACACACTTTTAAAATACCCTACTTTTTTCTCTAATTTTTTTTTAATTAGTTTTGAGCAATACTTCATAAACCAATTAATGTCTAAAGATCAACAAAATATTTGTCAAGAAAGAAATTTTGAAATTGTCTACAACCAGTATTCAAAAGGTTTAAGGCGTTTTATCTTTTTTAAGACTCAAGATGTTGACAAGGCAGAAGATGTTTTGCAAGAGACCTTTATAAAGTTATGGGATAATTGTAGTAAGGTAGATTATGATAGTGTAAAAAGTTATTTATATACCATTGCTACTAATATTTTTTTAAATATGATTAAGCATGACAAAGTGGTGAGAAAACATCAAGAAACTTTAACGCGTCATGCAACAAATGAATCTCCAGAATTTATAATGTTAGAAACGGAGTTTATGGAAAAACTTGAGCATACAATAAATACACTACCAGAAAAACAAAAAGAGGTTTTTTTATTAAATAGAATAGAAAAAAAGAAATATAAAGAGATTGCAATACAATTAGATATATCGGTTAAAGCTGTAGAAAAGAGAATGCACTTAGCTTTAGTTGTTATGAGAGAGCAGATAGGAAATGTTTAATTATATTTAAATTTTAGGTAGGGTTTTATTTAATGTAGTTGTCTTAGTAGTAGAAAATCATGAAAGAAACAAATTCACATAACAATAATGATACGTTTTTAGCAAAATGGTTAGAAGGGGAACTTTCTAACGAAGAGCTAAAAGCTTTGGTGTCTGAAACTGATTATAATTCATTTATAAAAATCAAAAAGGGGATTAGTACTTATGAGGTTTTAGAATCATCAACAGATGCCTCTTTCATGAAAATTCAAGATCATATATCTAAAAACAAAGGGCAAGAAAAAAGTAAAGTAAGACCATTAAATTCTAATAGTTGGTTATTTGGTATTGCTGCATCTATTGTTTTTCTATTCGGTTTGTTTTTTATTCTTGACGATGGTATCGTTACTATAGAAACAAACTTTGGAGAACAAAAAACAATTGCGCTTTTAGATGGGTCTGAAGTTATCTTAAACTCCAAATCTACCTTAACCTATGATAAAGATGACTGGGAAAATAATAGAACACTAAATCTTAAAGGTGAAGCATATTTTAAAGTAAAAAAAGGCAGCACATTTAAAGTTGTTACAGATAATGGAGACGTTAAAGTTTTAGGTACACAATTCAATGTGAATTCTTTAAGTGATTTATTTGAAGTCAGTTGTTTTGAAGGTAAAGTTAGTGTGACAACAAAAGAAGAAGACTATATATTATTACCAACAAATTCTGTTAGAAGAATAAATGGATTTGCTGCAGAACAATGGGAGACAAATGCCCCTAATCCTTCATGGATTAATGGAGAAAGCACTTTTAAAAGTGTACCATTAAAATATGTAATTAAAAGTTTAGAATCCCAATATCACATTACTATAGAATCAAAAGATATTAATAGCGACTTAATTTATACTGGTAGTTTTACTCATAAAGATTTAGATACTGCATTAAAAACAGTATTTAATTCTTTACAAATACGATACATTGAAAAAGAAAAAGAAAACATCTATTTGAGCTCAAAGTGAAGAAATTGATTATCAACATTTTGTTAATTCTACCGTTTTTAGCCTTTTCGCAAGAAGAGGCTAAATTTTTAATTTATATAAATAATCTCAATCTTGACGATGCCTTTGAAAAGATTGAAGATGTATATAATGTGAGATTTTCTTATCAAGATGAAGTTATTGATGATATAAAAATCACATTAGAAGAGAGAGAGCGATCACTCACTCAACTTTTAGATGAACTCAAAACTAAAACGCAGCTAGATTTTGAAATTATTGCTAAGCGTTACGTCGTCGTTAATAAGCTCCAAAATGAAATGACTATTCAGGAGTTAGACAACATCATTCTCAATAGCTATCTCACCAAGGGTATATCTAAAAATAAAAATGCCTCCTACCAAATAAATCTAAAGAGTTTGGGGATTCTACCGGGACTTACAGAGCCAGATGTTTTAGAAAGTATTCAATTACTTCCAGGAGTTGTTAGTCCAAACGAAACAGCCTCTGGTTTTTTGGTTAGAGGTGGTAAAATGGACCAAAACAGATTATTATGGGATGGTATTAATATGTATCATAAGGGTCATCTATTTGGGATGATTTCGCCATTTAATCCCAATGCAACCAAAAGTGTTACGTTCATCAATAAAGGAACGCATTCAAGGTATGGAGAACGCGTATCAAGTGTGATTGCTATGTCAACTACGTCAGAGGTTGAGAATAAATTTAAAGCACAATTAGGTTTTAACGGTATTAATGGTGATGCGTATATTGAAGCACCAATTATCAAAGATAAGTTAGGTATTCAAGCGTCTTTAAGATCTAGTTACACCAATACGTATCAATCTGTGACATTTGATAGACTTGCAGATAAAGTGTTTGAGAGCACTAAGATTAGAAGTGGAAATAATCCAAATAATAGCTTTGACTTTTTAGATTATAATGTCAAGTTAAATTATAAACCAAACTCTAATAATGCCCTTTTTGCTAGTGTAATTCACATTGACAATCAATTGGATTATACGGTTAGTGATACAGAAACCAACGAGGTATTTAATGATCGTTTGTCAATCAAAAATTCTGGTTATGGTTTGGGTTGGACTAAAACATGGAACCCTAATTTAAAACAACATACATCAGCCTATTTTTCAGAATATAAACTCAATTATAATTTTATTACTTCGGAAGGTGATGAACAAACATCAGATTTTGAAAAGCGAAACATCATTTTTGATTCTGGAATTTCTACAGAATTAGATTTTGAAATCAACAAGCGTAATAAAGCTACCTTAGGTTATCAGTACGTTTTAAAAGATGTAGCCTTTGCATTTTTAAATACGACTAATCTTGAGTTTATTCTTGACGAAGATAAAACGGTATTGCAAACTCATAGTTTATATGGAAACTATGTTTACAAAAACCCTAAACTGTTTGATATTGAAGTAGGAGCGAGAACCACCTATTTTCAAGAATTAGAAACGTTTAGATTTGAACCAAGGTTATTGTTATATAAAAATCTTTTTAAAAATGTGAAACTTCAAATTTCCGCAGAGATAAAAAATCAGATTATTAGTGAGATTGATGAAACTATTATTAGCGACCTGTCTTTAGAGAATAGAGTTTGGAGATTAGCAAATGGAGATGAATTCCCAATAATTAATAGTAAGCAAATTTCTGCAGGGTTTATTTTTACTAATAATGGATGGACATTAGATATTGATAATTATTACAAAACATTAGACCATATTACTGCGTTGTCTCTAGGTTTTCTAAATCCAGAAAACAGTAATTTTAATTTAGGAGAGCAGAATATTTATGGTGTTGATGTGTTTTTGAAAAAACGCTTTAATGGCTTTAATACATGGTTGAGTTATTCGTTTAATAATTCTAAAAGTACATATGATACTATAAATGATAATAATTATTTTGCATCAAGATCTAATATAAGACATGTGTTCTCAACATCATTAAGTTATAAGGTATCTAATTTTCAAGTGGCTTTAGGGTGGAGGTGGCAAACAGGAAAACCTTTTACTGAGTCGTCAACTGGAGACAATGGTTTGGAATTTAATAATGGGGTAAATACAAAGCGATTGCCAGATTATCACAGATTTGATTTTTCTAGTACTTATAAATTTAGGCTTTCAAGCGATAGTAAGCTGAGAGCAAAAGTAGGTTTGTCTATTAGAAATGTATATGATAAAACTAATTTTATTAGCCGAGAATATCGTGGTAACAACACTATTGGTGAAGACATTGAAACCGTTGACAAATTTTCAATTGGTTTTACTCCTAATCTCATGTTTAGGTTGTACTGGTAAATAATTGGTCAAAACGAAAGAACCTCTTGAGGCTCTTTCTTTTGACTAAATAATTGATTGATTGATTGATTGATTTTTTAGAATCTAATTGATAATTCTATATTTTCTTTAGCTACACTAAATTTTGCGTCGTCATACATTGGAGGTCCAAAACTTCTTGGATTATTTGATGTTCCGTAAGATTCTGTTGGCATTCTGTTAGCATCAAAATCCATAGATTGGTTTCCGTTTAAATCATGTAATGCCATGATTGCATAATCTCCTGGTTGAACGTTCTCGAAGGTTACTGTTGCTTTTCCATCCTTAATATCTACTGAAGCACTTTGAATTGGTTGAGCTACTAAGAAAGTAGCTTTAGTATTTAAGCCTACTACTATTTTACCATCGTCGCTTTTTGCGTTTTCAATAGTTATTGTTATAGTTTGTCCTTTTGAGTCTTGTGCGAATCCTAAAGTTGAGATAATTGTTAATGCGATTGTTAAGAATACAGTTTTCATAATATGTTGTTTTAAATGGTTTGTTTGTTATTGATGATTCAAATATCCAACGAAAGCACACAATTACGAAATGAGAGTTACCCAACTGTGATTTTTTATGACCCAATTGTAAAAAAGAAGCACATCATTGAAAAATGATGTGCTTTGAAGTCTTAAATAGTATTAATTACGCCCAGCGAGAACGCCACCATCTGTATCCCAAATTGCTCCAGTTACCCATGATGCTTTATCAGACAATAAAAATGTGATGCTATTAGCAACGTCTTTTGGTGTACCGTTACGTCCAATAGGATGGAAGGCGTTAAATCCTTCTAGTGCTTTATTAGCTTCTTCTCGTCCTCCAAAAACACCATCATATACAGGAGTTTGTACCACTGCAGGAGACACTGCATTAACTCTAATGTTGTCATCGGCTAATTCCATTGCTAGATGCTGAGTCAAGGAATGTAAACCTGCTTTTTGCATTGAATAAGCGGTTGAAGGTGTTGCTTTAACGGCTTGTTTTGCCCACATTGAACCTACATTAACTATAGAACCACCAGATGTGCTTTTCATTTTTTTAGCAACAGATTGTGTAATGAAGAAAAAGCCTCTGTTTAAGTCTAAATAAGAATCATAATCACTTTTGGTGTGATCTAGAAATGGTTTCGGTCCAAAAATTCCAGAAGCATTTACCAAATAATCTAAATTATCTAAACTATTTATTTTTGAAATAAGTTGGTCTACTTGAGACGCATCAGTAATATCAATAGTGTGTTTTACTAAATTATCTTGGTCTGCTACTTTCCCTGTAGATCGACCTACAATATGTACAGTAGCACCACCTTCTAAAAGTTGTTGTGCTGTTTCATGTCCAATACCACTGGTGCCTCCAATAATTAGTGCTGTTTTGTTTGCGAATTCTTTCATAACGTTTGTTTAAGTATTTAATTAATTATAGACAGACAAGTCTGTCTTTTTGTATTTAAATTTTTTTTATTTTAAATGAGTTGTTGGCAGATTGTTTTAGCCGAATGAATTGGCCAAATATCGTTCTGTAAATAACTTTCAGAGATGGCGCTTTCGTAGAGTAGGTAGACTTGTTTTGCGATAGCCTTACTTTTTTCTTCGGGAATATCTTCTAAGTTGTCTTTAATTAATTCAGTAATGTAATCAATAAGTGTTTGTTTCTGTTTTAAGATCTCTGTTCTAATAGTCGTGTTTTCTTTAGGGATTTCTGAAATTGTATTAATACACCAACAGCCATTAAATTCTTTAGTATTAAAAAAGGTGTCTAAAAAATCAAAAAGTGCCAAGATACGTTCTTCTCCTTTTTTTCTTACAGCAACAAAGGTTGTTATTGCAGTAATAAAGCCAGTGTTCTTATGTTTAAGGTAGGCAACACAAATATCTTCTTTAGATTTGAAATGATTATATAATGTCGCTTTAGCAATACCAGCTTCTTTAATAATCTCATTGATACCAGTTAGGTTATACCCATTTTGATAAAATAAGTTTGAAGCGGTTTCAATAATATGATCTTTAACTAAAGCGTGTTTCATAATGCAAATATAGAATAATATTATTAAAATAGACAAGTCTGTCTGTTTTTAATTTTCACCAATCATTTCAAAAATAATATCTCCACCATTCATAAGGTCATCATGAGATAATAGATTGTTTTCAATGCGTTTTCCATTTACCAATACGCTTTTCACATACACATTGTCTACACTTTGATTCACGGTTTTAATCGTTACTGTTTTTCCATTATTTAAATGAATAATGGCTTCTTTTACCAACGGGCTTCCTAAAGCATAATTGGGAGAACCAGGAGTGACTGGATAAAACCCTAAACTACTAAAAACATACCAAGCACTCATTTGTCCAGCATCATCATTTCCGCAGAGACCATCAACATTTGGTGCGTACATCGTGTTCATAATCATACGTACACGTTCTTGAGTTTTTCTAGGATGACCTGTCCAATTATATAAATACGGGATGTGATGACCAGGCTCATTTCCATGTACATAATTACCAATAATACCATCTCTAGTGATATCTTCATGTTGCGAAATATATTTTTCGTCAATATCCATAGTAAATAAAGAATCTAAATGTTGACTAAACCGTTCTTTTCCTCCCATCAAGTCTACCATTTTATCTATATTCTGGGGAACGTATAGTCCATAATTCCATGCATTACCTTCTATGAAACCTTGACCGTGAGTATCCATTGGGTCAAAATCTTTTCTAAATGTTCCATCAGATAATTTTGGACGCATATAGCCCGTTTTAGAGTCATAAACATTATTATAATATTCTGATCGTTTTAAGAAATCTTTTGTAGCTGGAGCGTTATTTACGTGTTGAGCCATTTGAGCAATACACCAATCATTATAAGCGTATTCTAATGTTTTTGATACCGAAGAATGACTTTTGTCATCTGGAACATACTTATAATCCATGTAATCTCCCAAACCATCAAAATATTTTACGTTAGCAGTATTAATAGACGCTTGTAGCCCACGGTTGTGATCAAAATTGCCAACATTTTTGACCATTGCATCTGCAATCACAGATGTTGCATGGTATCCAATCATACACCAATTTTCATTCGCATAATGTGACCAAATTGGTAGCATATTGTGTACGCTTTCATCATGATGTGCCAACATGGATTTTATCATGTCATTATTACGTTCTGGTTGCGTGATATTAAATAGTGGGTGTAAAGCTCTGTAGGTATCCCAAAGGGAAAAAATAGTGTAGTTCGTAAAACCATCTGATGTATAGATGTTTTGATCCAAACCTCTATATTGACCATCCACATCTTCATAAAGAATAGGAGAGAGGTTGGTGTGATACATTGCTGTGTAGAAGTTTATTTTATCACCTTCACTTAATGATGTTACTTCTATTTTGGATAATTCCTTATTCCATTTGGCTTTTGTATCTTCTTTGGTTTTATTGAAATCCCAATGTGGAATTTCAGCTTCTAAGTTTTTTAAAGCTCCATTAGTGCTCACAGGAGACAATGCCATTTTAACATTGATTTTCTCGTTTTGTTTAGTGTCGAAATTAAAATAAGCGCGAAGATCTTTTCCTGCCATTTCAGGGAAATTCTCTTCTTGATTAAAACGTCTATAAAAACCATCATAGGTTTCTTTGTTATATTTTTTATGACCGTAACTTTTAAATGGTTTAGAGAATTGCATGGCAAAAAATACTGTCTTCGTTCTTGCCCAACCTTTGGTTTGTCTGTAACCTGTAATTAAAGAATCATTTTCTACTCGAATAAACGTCCATACATTTTTATTGTCATGATGATACACGTTATAAACCATATCTAAAATAATATGCGCATTATCAGATTTTGGAAATGTATATTGATGAAAACCTACGCGCTCGCTAGCTGTGAGTTCTGCTTTAATCCCATAACTTTCTAAATCTACTGTGTAGTAACCTGGTGATGCTTTTTCACTATCATGAGAAAATGTAGAATAAAAACCTTTTTGGTTGTCTTTTGTTTTTAAGGGGTCAAGCACTAATTCACCAACGGTTGGCATCACAAGTAAATCACCTAAATCTGAATGTCCAGTACCACTAAAATTAGTATGTGCAAAACCTATAATCGTGCTATCGCGATGTTGATATCCAGCACAATATTCGTAGGTTTCACTATTATAGTTTCCATCATCTTTAAACATGACTTCAAAGTTGGTTTGCGGACTTAATTGCACCATACCAAAAGGTGCAGTAGCTCCAGGAAACACATGTCCCATTTTGCTGGTGCCTATAAAAGGGTTTACAAATTGAGTGTAATCTTTAGTTGATTGTTTTGTAGGTTGCGTTTTTTTAACTTCTGAATCGCAAGAAATAAATAAGAAAATGGCAAGAGGTAAAAAGATGGATTTTTTCATGGGTTGGTGTTGATAAAACAAGTTGCTTTTTAATGGAATCAATTTACAAAATCATGATAAGGATTGAGACCTAATCTTTTATTTAATTATACTATGGTTAATAATTTATTTAATAATTAAAACGCCTTCATTCATCTCTTCCTCTGTTGGTGTCTCAAACCAAGTTTCCATAAAATCAAAATTCTCTTTGCTTACTTCAAACTCATAAGTATCGCCTTTGTCTTCATTTCTTTTCATCACTCTATTGAATCGTTTGTCTTTAGGGATATCTAAAAAATGTAGTTTCAATTCAAAATTATTTGTGTTTGCAAATTTTCTAAATTTTTCACGATGTTCAAACTTTGAAAGCCCTAAATCAAGTATAGAATCCGTTTTTGAATGTTCCAATTGATTCACTAAATCCATAATAATGTTTTCGGCTCTATCTATTCTTTCAAGAAACCATTCTAGTCCATCAGTTGGTGTTTTGTCTGGTAGAAACAACATGTTATTCCAGGTGTCAATTGAAAAAACAATACCATTAGTTTTTCTTTTCAATGTGTTGGAGTAAGTGGTTTTACCAGAGCCTGTATTTCCTACGATAAGGTGAATCATTATTGTATAAGGTTTTGCTTTTATTGTCCAGATTAAAGTTAATCTAATATAGGTTTTTATCTATATTATCGTCTAGTTGTTTTAAATATAACAGTTAATTTAGCTTTTATAAATCAATAGCGTGTTTATGAAGAAGATAATAAACGAAACTAAAAGTGCAAAAAAACCTTGGCCAACAAAAGACGTTATGGAGCAGGTTTATGAAAAAAAACTTTGGGGTGATAATGCATCTAAATATTATTCAGGAGATGGATCACATCATCTTGAGATCGTAAAACCATATGTAGATGCAGTTACATCTTTTTTGAAATCTACAGAAAACACTCTCGTAGTATGTGATTTAGGGTGTGGAGATTTTAATGTAGGAAAACAATTAGTAAAGCACACTAAGAGCTTTATTGGTATAGATATCGTATCAGACTTGATAGCTTACAATAAAGAGAAATTCGTAGCAAACAATTTAGAGTTTTATTGTTTGGATATTGCAGTAGATGATTTACCTTCTGGTGATTGTGCTATATTAAGACAAGTATTACAACATTTATCTAATGCAGAAATACAAAGTGTACTGCGTAAGTTAACTGATTTTAAGTATGTTATTTTGACAGAACATTTGCCTGAAGGCCATTTTATTCCTAATGCAGCTATTATTTCAGGTCAAGGAATACGCTTAAAAAAACAAAGTGGTTTAGATGTATTAGCTCCACCATTTAACTTTCAGATTAAAGAAGAAAAACAATTATCAACTGTTAATTTAAATGATAACAAAGGTGTTATAGTAACGACGCTTTATGAGGTTTTTTAACCTAGTTCTTCGTTTTATTCTATGATTTCGTAGTCAATACTTAGTTTTCTTAAAGCTCTTAATGCAGAACCAGAATTCTTATCATCTACTTCAATATCTACAGCATCTCCTTCTAAGAGTATACTTGTAAGCTCATTGGATAAAGAATCACTGTTAGATGAAATCTCTGCAATACATTTGGATATCGCTCTTCTATCTGGTCTCTGAGCATCACAAGACAATAAGTTTAATTTCATGTGTTCGTATTTATTAATGCAATATACTAAAGTTGAGTTAAGTCTATATTATACTTGTATTTTTCTTCAAGACACAGCATGATTGACAATAATGTATTTCTTTAGTTTGTATTCAAAATCTTTAAATAGAAAATAAATACGATATGTCTTTTACCATTGTTTGAGCATATTATTTAAAACGTACCAATCTAATTCTATTATTGCTCATGTAAACGAATTCCCCAGCTTTACCAAGTTTCCCATTAGCGATCTTATTAAATGCGGATATTAAATTCTTTGGAATTATAATTTCAACGTGATCAAAATATAAATAGGTCCTGTCGTTTACTAATTTGAGTGTTTTATTAAGATCCTCATCATCAACTCCTGAGTTTTTATAGTATACATGAGGATCTATAAATAAATTGAAAGTAGTTGATTCTGGTACTTTCGTTTTTGAAATTATTTTGTCTAATTCAAAATCATATTTTGTGCCGTCTGATAGTTCAGGACTTAGTTCTGTAACTTTGACTCTAAGTTTGTATGTAAATCCCCATTCAAATTTAAAACCCTTAATATGCTCAGCCTCGCCATCTTTTGAAATAAGAACTAATCTTTTAAAATGTTCATAATTCTGAAACCCTAAATGTGGTTCTATTGATATCGTTTGAAAGGACACATTTTGTCCATTCATAATTATTGAACACATCAATGTTAATCCAAAAATCGTCCACTTCATATTGTATTAATTGTTGCTATTGTGATTGTATGGCGTTTTATTCATCCTTTATTTTTAGCCATTCTTTATAAGTAACGACTCGTTTTTCTTTCTCAGATTTATATTTTCCATTTAAAACACCTATAAATTCAAGCTCGTGTCCATCTGGATCATTGAAATATATTGAAATAGCTGGCATCCAAACAAAAACCATTGGTCCTTCAGTGTCATCATTTAAAAAATTCCAGAATTTAATATCTCGAGATTTTAGATATTCAACAGATTCATTTAAAACCCAATCTGGCTCACATTCAAACGCAAAGTGCCTTATGTCAATTTCTTCTTTAGGTTTTTCCCATAACCCTAACATAAATTGTTTGTCTTTTCCAATCCAGAAAAAGGCAATACGCCTTTGATCGTCAAAGCGACATTGTTCTAATTGCATTTTATTAGAATAAAAATCTATAGAGCGCTCAAGGTTTTCAACAAACAAATGTGTTTCATAAAGTCCTTTTATCATCTGTGTTTTGATTTTTTTAAATGATATACAATGTATATGTTTAGTTGCTTTGGAACTAAATTAGTGAAAGAAAACGAGCAGAAGAAAATAAGCTAATCATTTTTCGTCTTTAACAATAAGGTTATTTAAGTGTTTCGCTAATGTAAAACCCATACTAAAGCAGCCTTGCAATAAATAGCCACCGGTTGGAGCATACCAATCTAACATTTCACCAATAGCATAAGTGTTAGGTATTTTTTTATACTGAAAATGGTCATCTATCTCATCCAAATCAATACCACCTAAAGTTGAAATAGCTTTGTCTATATCATCTGCAGATTTCAAAATGACAGGTATAGATTTGATAGTTTCTGCAAGTAGATTAGGATTTGAAAATGTCTCCTTATCTGAGAATTGCTTTAATAACCCAATTGAAGTTCGGTTGAGGTTTAAATCATCTCTTAAAATATCGGTGACCTTAGTGCGTTCAGAGTTTTTATATTTAGTCTTTATATGATCAATTGTCATTGTAGGCTTTAGATCCAAATGTATTATAGCATTGTCTTCGGTTAGTAATGTGTCTTGAATTTTTTGGCTTAACGCATAAATAGCATTGCCTTCAAGACCAAATTTAGAAATGACCAACTCTCCTTTGGAGTAGTGTTCTTTATGCGATAGTGCTATGTTTTTTAATGGTCTGCCTGCGTGTGTAGTTAAGAAATTCTTATTCCAATCCACTTTAAAAGCACAATTAGCAGCTCTAAATGGATGTACGTTTAAGCCACGCTCTTTAAAGGTGTTTTTCCAGTCTCCATCAGAGCCAGTTACCTTCCAACTTGCTCCACCCAAAGCAAATACAACAATATCAGATGTAACATCTTTGAACGCTTCAAAGCATACATCTCCATTAGCGTTCCAACCTGTCCATTTTGTGTCCAGTTGAAATTCTATTCCTTTATTAGATAGGTGTTTTGTAATGGTATTTAAGACCTCAATAGGCTTTAGTTCTAATTCTGGAAACACTCTATTACTCGATCCAATAAATGTAGGTATACCATGATTATTGAGCCAATTCATCAAATCTTCATTTGTAAACTGACGAATGATACCATCCATAAATTCGCTTGGGACATACTGAGTTATTAAGTCTTCTAATGAGGAATTATAGGTTAGATTTAGCCCACCTTCACCTGCTACTAAGAATTTTCTACCTACTGTTTTTTTCTTATCAAAAATGGTTACTTGATATTTTTTCGTATCAATTTGTGCTGCGAGCATTAGTGCAGCAGGACCTCCTCCAATAATTGTTAATTTTTTCATCTAAAAAGCAAGTAATTACTTAAGTGGTGTAATGTTAAGGGATAAAGTGTTTTAAGTGAAATTTTTTTTGATGTTTTTAGTGTTTCAGAGTGTTATTCTTCAAAGTTGAGTTCTTAATTTTGTAATACATTGAGCATATTGTGTTTTGTGATTTATAAAATAGGACAAATTCAATCAAGTTCAGAGTAGAGAATTCTATCTTTGCGGTATGCAGTCTAAAATTTTATTTATTACACCTCCATTTACTCAGTTAAACACAGCGTATCCAGCTTCTGCTTATCTCAAAGGGTTTTTAGAAGGGTATGGTATATCATTTTCTCATTGTGACTTAAGTATAGAGTTATTCACGTCCATTTTTACAGGCGATTTTCTGCGTTCTATTTTTAAGGAAGCAGAAGACTTAGAAAATTATCACTATCCCAAGGTTAGTGAAATGAAAGAACTCTATATCTCTAGAGTTGATGTGGTTATTGGTTTTCTTCAAACTCAAGATATTGAAACTGCAAATAAGATCTTAGATCCTGATTTTTTACCCCTTGGACATAGGTTGTTGAAAATAAATACTCAAATTAAATGGGAAGCTGGAGACATAGGAGTAATAGATAAAGCAAAGCATTTTGGAACACTTTTTATAGAAGAAATTGGTGATTTCATTCAAGCGAATGTGGATGAGTTTTTTGCATTTACTAAATATGCTGAGCAAATTGCTACTTCTGCAAGTAGTTTTAATCAATTAGATGAGCTATTGACGTACCAACCAACACTCATCGAAGATGAAATGATGAATGTACTCGAAGAGAAAATTCAAAAGCATACTCCAGATTTAGTTTGTTTTACGATTCCTTTTCCTGGAAATTTATTTGCAGCTTTACGTTGTTCTCAATTTATTAAACAGTTTTTCCCTGATATACATATCGCATTTGGTGGCGGCTATTGTAACACAGAATTACGATCACTTAAAGATCCTAGGGTTTTTCAATTTATAGATTTTATATCACTAGATGATGGAGAAGCACCATTACTAAAAATAGTTAATTACCTCGAAGGACATATTGATGTCAACGAACTCGAAAGAACCTTTGTTCTAGAGAATGAACAGGTGGTTTACAAGAATAAAATTCCAAACACTATTTTTCATCATAGAAACTTGCCTGCACCTAATTATTCTGATTTACCTTTTGATAAGTATGTGTCATTTTTGGATGTCGTAAATCCAATGCATCGTATGTGGACTGATGCTAGATGGAATAAATTGACTATTTCTCATGGATGTTATTGGAAACAATGTTCTTTTTGCGATGTAAGTTTGGATTATATAGGTAATTATCAAAACACAACTGCTGAAGACTTAGTAGATAAAATTGAGAAAATAACTAAAGATACAGGTATTACTGGTTTTCATTTTGTTGATGAAGCTGCGCCTCCTAAAATGTTAAGGGCTTTATCAAATAAATTAATAGAAAGAAATGTAAACATTACTTGGTGGACGAACATTCGATTTGAAAAAACATTTGATTTCGAGTTATGTCAATTAATGCAGAAATCAGGATGTATTGCTGTTACTGGAGGATTGGAAGTGGCATCAGATCGATTATTGAGTAAGATGAAAAAGGGTGTTGACATTGCTCAAGTCACAAGGGTTACTAACAATTTTTCAGAAAACAATATCATGGTTCATGCGTATCTTATGTATGGATTTCCTACTCAAACTGAGCAAGAAACCATTGATTCATTGGAAGTGGTGAGACAGTTGTTTGAAAAAAACTGCATTCAGTCTGCGTTTTGGCATCAATTCACAACTACTATTCATAGTCCTATTGGTAGGAATCCTCAAGAATTTGGGATAGAAATTACAGGACCTGTTTTTGAAGGATTTGCTCAAAACGATTTATATCACATAGATCCTCAAGGCGCTGATCATCCTAAATATACTAAAGGGTTGAATCTAGCATTAAACAATTATTTAAACGGACTAGGGTTTAAACAGGAATTACAAAATTGGTTTGATTTCACAGTGCTTCCAACTAGTCATTCTAAGGGATTAATCAAAAGTTTTTTATCTTAATTCTTAGCTATAAAAACATCCTAATTCCGTAGAAATTCAAAATGATAGTGTTTTGTTATTATTGAGATACGTTGTTAATTGACGTTTTTCAATTTTAGATAAATGAGTCAGTATAAAATTTGTTAGCACATCTTGGTAGTCCTTCGATGTAATTATTTCCATTCCTAAACTCTTAATGTGTTCAAAATCATTTGTAGTTGGTAAAGAGAAGTACGTTCCTTTTTTGAGGTTCTGTTTTCGAGTTTTAAAACAATGACCTAATTCAATTTTTTTTAAAGTTTTGATAATCATTTCTACTCCTAAAGGATAGAGTTGAATGATATTCCAAAAAAGTGATTTACTGTGATTTACATCACGTTGAGCAATCTCTATAATTTCACCTGTATCAATACCACTGTTTGGTATCGTATGAAGTGTACATCCAATTGTACTATTTTTCTCTTTAATAGCATGTAGCGTCCCCAAAATACCTCTATAGTCAGGTAAAATAGCCGAGTGAAGGTTGATTAAACCGTTTTTTGGAATTTGAATAATGTCATCCTTAAAAATTTTACCAAAACGAATTGAAATGAATACATCTGGATTAAAAGCTTTCATTTTTGTTATGAACTCTATTGAATTAACATTACCACACTTTTTAATTGGAAATGATTTAAAATTATTATCAAAAAATTCAAATGTATTATTGATTTTAGTATCGTTTATAAATGTGGGTAATTCATTAAAAAAGAACCCCTTTTCAAAATACTCTAGTTGTATTAAATCTGAAGGTTTATCGTCTGGGTTTCCAACAGTGTCAGAATAATAAATTTGGACAGTATGATTTAAAAGCTCTGGTTTAAGTCGATTAAAAGCGATGTTGGCTTCAATGTCTTTGTTAAGGAATAATACTATTTTCATTTTCGTTATCCGTTACTTTTTAATGACAACTAGTGTGTTTTTAGGTTTGGCAACTTTGACTTAGTCTAAATTATTGAAAGCAAGCGAACTAGCGGGAAATCTGTTGAGTTTTAAGAGTAGGTGACAACTAAGTAATTATTGTTATTAGTTTGTATTGCCAACCTACAACAATCCTCTTGCTTTAATCTCTAAATACTTATTAATCGTATCAATGGTTAAATCTTGTGGTGAGGTCAAGATAGACTGGATCCCATATTTTTGAAGCTCGTTGACAATCAATCGTTTTTCAAAAGCAAATTTTTCGGCAATGACTTTGTCGTAGGCCTGTTGAACCGTTTCTGCTTTTTCGGTGATAAGATTATTAAGTTCTGTATTTTTAAAGAATATGACGACAAGTAAATGACTTTTAGCGATACCTTTTAAATAAGGTAATTGCCTATGTAAACTATCTAGAGTTTCAAAATTAGTATAAAGAAGCATTAAGCTTCGTTGTGTGATATTTCGTTTGACGTCTGCATAGAGCCTACTATAGTCACTTTCGTGGAAATCTGTGCTTACATTATATAAGGTCTCTAAAATGAGGTTCATTTGAGACGTACGACGCTCTGCAACTACAATGTTTTCTACTTTTTTAGAAAAGGCAAGAATACCTGCTTTATCTTGTTTTTTTAAAGCCACATTAGAAATAACTAATGATGCATTTATGGCGTAATCAAGAAGGGTTAATTCATCAAAAGGCATTTTCATGACACGACCATTATCGATAATTGAATAGACAGGCTGTGATTTTTCATCCTGAAACTGATTAACCATTAATTGATTTCGTTTTGCAGTTGCTTTCCAGTTAATCGTTCGTAAATCATCACCTAATACATAATCCTTAATTTGCTCAAACTCCATAGTGTGACCAATCTTACGTATTTTTTTAATTCCGTATTGATGCAAGTTATTGCTAATAGCAATCAAGTCATATTTACGTAATTGCATAAAGCTAGGGTAGGTTGGTACCATTGCATTATCATCAGCTGTAAAGCGACGAGCAATTAAACCAAATACCGAAGTGACGTAGATGTTCAACTTTCCGAAGTGATACTCACCACGCTCAACAGGACGTAATTTATATTCAATTTCTGAAACACTTGATGCTTCTAATTTTCTAACGATACTGAAATCTCTAACTTGAAATTGCTTTGGGATTTCATCAATAATCGTCACATTAACATTAAACGTGTAATAGTTATTGATAACCAAGTTCACTGGGTTTTCATCACCATTAGAGAATTTCTCTGGTAATACACGTTTACCTTTGACTCCCGTTTTAGCCAAAAATAGAATAATGGTATCTAAAACTGTAAGCGTGACTAATAACAAAACGAGCAATTTTACAATTGCAAAACCTTTTGGAAAAATAAAACTCAAAACAAACAATACTATAATAGCTATGCAGGCATAGAAGAATCTGTTTTGGAGAAAAAATGGTTTTATTCGTTTCAAATTAGTCTTGAGATGTTAATATGAGTTATTTGTTTTTCTGATTTTTAAATCGGTTTCGTATGATTTGTTACCTAAGCTGTCTTTTAAATGCGTAATAGCAATATCGTATTGATAACCATACATTTTACTTATTATGTCTAGTGTTTCTTTCTTTTTCTTTGCTATTCTTAAATTAGAATTATACATATTAAGAGGCGCAAAAGCAAAACCTAATGCAGCTAACCCAATGGCCATAATAATTAATGGGATTGTTGAAATAACACCTTTGTCTAAAATAAATTTACCTAATAAAAAACCGCTTAAAACTAAAGCAATAGCAAGTATGCTATACATTATTAAATGACCATAAGTATCTGTCTTTGTTTTTAAGACAGCTTCATGCTCTATGTTGACGACTTTAATTTGTTCTTCAAAATTATCTTGCATTTTTATAACACCGCATTTTTTTTGAAAATCAGGTTTTTTGTTGGTTAAACTACAAAGCGAACCTGTCTTAAAATCTATGATTTTAAGATCGCATAATTTACAATGTAGTGTTAAATCCATTTTATATATTTTATCTAGGTATTTCTACAGCTTCTATAATTTGCTTTATAATTTGTTTTGTTGTGACACCTTCCATTTCGCGTTCTGGTGTTACAATGACACGATGTTGTAATACTGGTATTGCTGAGCGTTTAATATCTTCTGGTGTTACAAAATCTCGTCCATCCATGGCAGCAAATGCTTTACTTGCTTTTAATATGGCAATTGAGGCTCTTGGTGATGCACCTAAATATAAAAACGGATTGTTACGTGTGTTCACAATCATATCTGCAATGTATTTGATAAGATGTGACTCTATTTTAATTTGCTCTACTAAACCTTGAAATTTGATAATCTTATCTGCACTTAAATGCGCAGTAACTTGATCTGTTTTGCCTTTACCTTGTAAGTTTTGCTCTCGATTTAAGATTTCTACTTCCTCATCTATATTAGGATAATCGATGTCTATTTTGAATAAGAATCTATCTAATTGTGCTTCTGGTAAACGATACGTTCCTTCTTGCTCTACTGGATTTTGAGTGGCTAAAACTATAAAAGGCAAATCCATTTTGTATTTATTACCATCAATAGTAACCTGACGTTCTTCCATCACTTCAAATAAAGCAGCCTGTGTTTTTGCTGGAGCTCTATTAATCTCATCAATAAGAATCATATTAGAAAAAATAGGGCCTTTTTTGAAATCAAACTCTGAGTTTTTCATGTTAAAAACAGATGTGCCCAAAATATCACTTGGCATTAAATCTGGTGTAAATTGAATCCTACTGAAACCAACGTCTAATGATTTAGCTAATAACTTAGCTGATATCGTTTTTGCAACTCCAGGAACACCTTCAATAAGCGAATGGCCATTGGCAAGAATAGATGCGATAAGCATGTCTATCATTCCTTTTTGACCAACAATGACTTTACTTATTTCCCCTTTAATTAAAGCAATGCCTGCTTGAAGCTCACTTAAGTCAATTCGGTTTGTAAAACTGAGATCACTTTTTGTCGTTTCTAGGTTTTGTGAAGGCTCAATAGACTCTATTGCGTTAGGGTCTCCCAATAAAGACTCATCAAACTGGTCTGTTTTTGGTGTTAAATCTTCGTTTTTGTTGTCGTCTAAATGTTCCATAATTTATGTGGTATAAAAATCTTCAATAGCTTTGCTTAATCGTAATAAATCGCCTTCATTACAACGTGTTTTGGCTTTTAAATATACAATCTGGTTAATTAATTTTTTAACATCATCATTGTCTTTTCCAGATTTTAAAGACAGGTTCTTTACAAATTTATCATCTAGAATTTGAGTGTCTAAATAATAGACACGCCTTATGTATTCTAAAAAATAAGTGATTTTTTTCTCTATTAAATTATCATGGTCTTTTGTTTCATAATACAAATTACCAATAGTTTTGGTGAAATCTACAGTTGTGTTTTTTAATGGTACTTTGACTTCTACAATTCTTTGCCTTCTTTTGGCATTAAAAATCAGAAACAAAATAGTTGCAAGCAGTACAATATACCATGCCCAACGCAATGCTGGCTGACTTAAGATAAATCGCATTGGTGAGTTGTTAAGTTTTTTTCGAGATTTGTTTCTAGAATCAAAAAATATGGTGTCATCACCAATATAAGACATGACACTAGACGCATATTTGCGATTGTCTTTTTTAAGTAAATGATAATTGGTAAATGCTACAGGTTGAACATGCAAGTAAAAGGAGCCACTTCCCCAAGGTACTTCGATAAAATTAGTGTATGTCTCATCATCAAATTTTTGATGCCCTAAAACCGTAGTATTAAGCGTGTCAATTTTTGAGAAGTATATATTGTTTAATCCTTTTTCTACGGAAATTGAATCACTTTCAAAAACAGGGTTTGTAAACGTAAACTCTGCTTTACCCTTAAACGTGTATTCATTTTGTGTATCAAATCCTAAAGAGTCTAAAAGACGATCTGGAAAGTAATTACTTGATATAAATATGTCATTACCATGTGACGCAAAATCTAATAATTCTTGAGCAGATGTGTTGTCTAAATTAGGATATTCATCAATTACAACATATGTTCCAGTGGTGAGATATGTGCTATCTTCCCAAGTGTAATAATCATCAAAAAATTCATAAGGTGTTACTTTGACTTCCTCTACTTTACTCTCTGGGAATAAATTTATTAGCTCTTCGTAAAAAATAAATGTTCCATACGGAATTGTGTGTGTTTCGTTATATGTTTTTTGCCAGTTTACAGGAGCAGGAGTAGAGAATTCGATGGCGATAATTCCAACAAATAACAGTATTAAAAGTCCGACGTATATTTTTAGTGTTCTACTCATTTCCAAAGGGTTCTTAAAAATTGAGTAAATGCTTTTTTAGCCTTTTCAAATTGAGCGTCATCAATATCAAACTCTCCATACCAAATATAATTATACAAGTATGAGGTATATGAAAATTCTTCTTTTGTGTCTTTATTTTCGATTTCTAAATAGTAATCGCTATTAGTTTTTTCAACATCATAATCTATGACTTCTGCTTCGGAAAGCGTTTTCAATAACCATAAGTAGTAGTATCGAATAGCGAGTCTGTGATTGTTTTCTTTTTCGGCTTCTGCGATGAGTGATTTAAAATCGGTTTCATAGATATTGTTCTCGATGTCTGTAACAGGAATGATATTCTTATCGCTAGACTTTCCGAAGACCCAATTACCTTCTTTATTTATAATGGCTTTTACAATGAAGAATACAACCAGCAGAAAAATAACGACATAAAAAATATTTAAAATAATACTAGTAATATTTGCAGCTTTAGCATCTGAGTTGATATCAAATAAGTCTTTAACAAAATCTGAGAGCCATTGTTTAAAACGTGTCCACCATCCAGAGTTTTCAACAGTACGTTCATAGATAAACTCATTACCATCGTATTTGTCTTTGATATTTTCAAATTCACGTTTGTCTATAGGTTCTATGTCAACAAGTACAGAGTCTTGCATGGTTTGCAATGGTGTAGTCGTGTTTAAAGTTATTGCGTTTGTATGCAATGAGATTCCGAAGAAAAAAAGGACGATATGTAAGTAAAACAATCTACTCACCAGATCCAATTAGATCAATATCACTTTTGGTATTGATGTTTTCATTGTCTTCTTTAAGACTGTAATAGACCACACCTTGATTAAGCTGTAAGATGACATTTAAAATACTACTCACTAAAAAAGTCAAGAGGAAAATAGCGAGCATCATTACTGTCATTGTTTTTTGAATAGCCATAGGCTCAGGAGCAGTATTGGTTTCTATATCTGTAAATAGATTAACCATTCCAAAAATATAAGGAATAAGCGCAATGACATTTTGTACGATATAGCTCATTAAATAAAATAGACCAACGCAACCTATTGCAGCCCAGAATTTTGAACTCATCATCCTCCATGCGTATCCAAAGCTCTCCCAAATACCACGTTTCCCGTCAAGGTATTCCATAAGTGCACCTTGGTAAAATAGACTTACAGCGCCTATAACTAGAGGCATTGCAAGAATTCCTATTATAGTAATAGTAAGTATGAATAGTACAACACCAACGCCAAGCATTAAAGGGAGTACGATTATTAAACCGCAAATTAAAAAGATAAATATTTTGCCAATATTGGCTTTATAGGTGTTTATAATATCTGTTGCTGTGAAATTTTTACCATCATTTTGGTTATATAGTTTCAAGTAAATAGGAACAAATGAATACGAAATCATTCCAGCCAATAAACCTACAATAATGAATATAAGGATGAGTATAATAAAAACACCAGAGTTTTGGTTTAGATATTCATCAAGTACAGAACTATTACCTGAGATTAGTCCTCCAAAAACAATATCAGTATAAAATTTACTGAAGAAATAGCCTATGACCATTAGGATTAACAAGAAGATCCCATTGATAATAAAAAAGTTTTTAAATAGGTGTTTTCCGTTTTGCTTTAAAAAAGCAAACGTATCTTGAAAGTACTCGCCAAAGCCTCTAGATTTATATAGCTGCATGTAAGTGTTTTAGTTTTTTATTTAATATAAAGGGGTAAATTAAGTAGTAAAATGAAATTAAACTTAATGTTACTAATATAATACCAACCGATAACCAATTGGGCATTGTGTTAGAATATCTTGTGACATATCCTTCTAGAAATCCTGCAGCAATAGTGAAAGGGAATGTGCTAATTAAAATTTTCACACCGTTTTTCACACCCATTTTAAAAGAAGTCATTCTAGAATAAGTTTTTGGAAACATAATGCTTGCGCCTAAAATTAAACCTGCTGCACCTTCAATGATGATTGCGAAAATTTCCATTGAGCCATGAATCCAAATCCCACGAACGCTTTCCCAAAGAACGCCTTCTTGGTAGAAAAAATATTGGAACGCTCCCACCATAATACCGTTAAGCATCATATAATATGCGGTTCCTAATCCTGCAAAAACTCCTAGGACAAATGCGTTAATGCCAACTCTTATATTATTTATAGTGATGCCAATAGCACTTCCCCAATTGCTACCACTTTTGTAGACAGCAACAGGATCTCCTGCTTCAATATTTTCTAAACTCATATTCACATACTCATCTCCTAAAATCAATCTCACAAAAGAATCATCATGAGCTGCAGATAATGCACCAATACTAACAAAACTTAAAAATATAATGAAGGCGTAAAGAACGTAACGTCTATATTCATAAACAATTAAAGGGACCTCAGTCTTCCAGAAATAAACAAATCTATTCGTGTCTTCACGCTTTGTTTTATATATTTTTTGAAAAGCTTTAGCTGCTAAGTTGTTTAAATAAAGAATTGTTTTACTTTTGGGATAGTACGTTTGAGCGTAAGACAGGTCATTTACTAGTTGAATATAGAGTGAAGCTAATTCATCAGGGTTTTTTAGGGTTTTCCCAAAAATTGCCTTTTCAAAATTTAGCCATTTGTCTTTATTTTGTTTAATAAATGCAACTTCTCTCATACGCACTCAAATTAAAGCAATTAATGGTAGAGTTACAAATAAATACGACACAAAACGTTAATATAAATTTCATCGCAGCAAGCGTTGGCGAACGTATATTGGCTTATATAATCGATTTGGTTATAAAGATAGCTTATATCGTAGTTGCATTTCAAATTGTGTTCAATTTATTTGAGTGGAACGATGCTATAGAACAAATGGATGGATGGTCACAAATGGCTATTTATATGGGGTTTCTTCTTCCAGTAATGTTCTATTCTTTAATATTAGAATCATTCCTAAATGGGCAAACCATTGGTAAAAGAATTTTAAAAATTCAAGTTGTAAAAATTGATGGTTACCAAGCAGGAATAGGTGATTATGTGGTGCGTTGGATTTTTAGGATTGTCGATTTAAATATGATGTCTGGAGTTATTGCGTTAATTGCGATTGTTACCAGTAAAAAGAGTCAGCGTTTAGGTGATATGACTGCAGGAACTTCTGTGATTACTTTAAAAAATAACGTGAATATTAGTCACACTATTTTAGAAGAATTAGAGGATAGTTATAAACCAACATATCCAAATGTTATTAAGTTGTCAGATAATGATGCACGAATTATTAAAGAAACATTTGTGCGAGCTAAAGCAGCTAGAGATTATGAAACACTTGTTAAGTTGCGGACTAAAATTAAACAAGTTGTAGAAATTAAAGACTTTAATGGTAGTGATATGGAATTTGTTGATACCATCTTAAAGGATTATAATTATTACACACAAGGGAACGTTGTTTCAAAAACCTTTTAATTAATAAGATATTTTTTAGCATTTAGCAAATAGTTTATTCACACTAGTGTTAAATGAATTTCGCAAAGTACATTTGCAAAAAAAAAATAACACATCATGTTTTTTCAAGTCATAGATATTTTAGGAACGTTTGCCTTTGCAATTTCGGGAGTACTCGTTGCTCTCAATAAAAAGATGGATCCTTTTGGTGTGCTTATCATTGCCTTTGTCACAGCAGTAGGAGGTGGAACGCTACGTGATGTTATGATTGGAATTAATCCTGTATCATGGATGACAAATATGACCTATGTGTATGTGATTTTTGGTGCAACTGTTTTTGCAATTTTACTTCGAAGCAAAATCAACTACCTACGAACATCTCTCTTCTTGTTTGATACTATTGGAATTGGTTTATATACTGTTGTTGGTATAGAAAAAGGTCTCATTGCAGGTTTACACCCAATTATTTGTATTGCTCTTGGGACTATGACTGCTTGCTTTGGTGGTGTTATTCGAGATATTTTATGTAATGAAATCCCCGTGATTTTTAGAAAAGAAGTGTATGCAACCGCTTGTATTCTTGGAGGTTTGACTTATTTTTTACTTCGGAAATTTATGGCAGATACCAATTTGATATTTGTGATTGCTATAATAGTTGTTATTGTTATACGATTGGTTGCGGTTAAATTTAAGATTAGTTTACCTAGTTTGTATAAGAAGGACGTTGAGTAATCTCATCTGAAACATAATTAAAAAGCGATTTACTACAACAGCTTTTTAATTTCCTTAATTAGGGTTTTCATGCTGTTTTCAGAATAACCAGTAGATATATATCTAATCACACCATCCTTATCAATTAAGTAATTTTTTGGGATGTATTTAGTCGCATACTCATCCCAAATTTCTTTTGTTGGATCTAGTCCTACATTGAAATCGATTCCTTTTTTATTAAGGCTTTTCATTTTCTCTGTCACTAAGAATTCATTTTCACCTCTAGATATAGGAATAAAAACAAAATCCTCACCTTCAAAACGTTCTAATATTTCTTTAGGGATTTCTTTAAATTCCATTAAGCAAGGGCCACACCATGTTGCCCAAAAATTGACGAGAACGACTTTGCCTTTTAAATCAGATAATGTGATAGATTCCCCATCTAGCATCTCTACTGTGAAATCTGCAGCTTTATCTTTGACTTGTAATATCGATCCTTTCTCTTTTTGAGCTTGAGAAACAAAACTTGTTAGAACGAATAGTATTATAAATATGTTTTTCATCAGGTGCTTTTAAATTTAATACTTAATTATTCTGAAGGAACAGGAAATCCACGATCTTTCATCAAAGCTTCAATCTTAGCATCACGACCTCTAAATAAACGATACGCTTCTGCAGGATCCATTGAGTTTCTTGGTGCAAATAGATATTTTACCAATTTATCTGCTACTGCTTTATCGTAGAAACCATCTGGAGCATCTTTAAATGCTTCAGAGGCATCACTTGTCAATACATCTGCCCACATATAACCGTAATAAGCGGTTGCGTAACCTTCTCCCGAAAACACGTGTCCAAAATGAGGTGTTCTATGACGCATTGGTAATTCATTTGGCATTTTTAATTCTGCTAGCGTTTCACGCTCAAACTTATCAATGTCTATATTAGTTGGATCTGCTAAATGTAATTTCATATCAATTAATGCAGATGCTAGATATTCTGTCGTACCAAAACCTTGATTAAACGTCGATGCTTTTTTGATTTTCTCTACTAAAGATGCAGGAATTGGCTCACCAGTTTCATGATGTACTAAAAACTGATTGATGACTTCATCTGTAGATAACCAACGTTCTAATAATTGCGATTGAAACTCTGTGTAATCTCTCACGCCTCCATTTAAAGTTGGATATTTAACATTACTAGAAAAGAAGTGTAGTGCATGGCCAAATTCATGAAAAAACGTTGTTGCATCATCCCAAGACACTAAAACAGATTCTCCGGGAGCTGGCTTTACAAAATTAGAATTATTAGAGGCCAAAACATTCTTTTCACCTTTGTAAGAGGTGTAACTTCTATACGTTGTAGCCCAAGCTCCAGAACGTTTACCTTCTCTAGCGTAAGGGTCTAGGTACCAAAGTCCAATATGTTTCCCTGAGTCTTTGTCTGTGACTTCCCAAACGTTTACATCTTCATGAAATACAGGAACTTTACCTGCTTCGATTGGTGTGAATTTGTAATTAAATAAACGACCAGCGACATAAAACATGGCATCGGTTAATTTGTCTAATTGTAAATATTGTTTGACTTCATC